>NZ_JBIQEU010000012.1:0-84760 GCF_045369765.1 Sphingomonas olei | reverse complement strand
TTATGCTGCCGCGGACAACATCGATATGGCAGCGTGACTCACAACCCAACGCCTCCCGCAAACCCGGGGCGGTTCAAAGTAGCGATCCTGATACCCCTTCAGCACCTCGCTCGGTGAGGCGATTCCATCCGGGTAGCGCATTACCTGTACTGTCTCAGTGTACGGAACTTCGACGCGACGAGTGACCGCGCAGCTGATGGGGGACAGGTACCAATTCTCACAATTGTCGCTGAACGTGTCCCATCCGCGCCGGGTCTCGACGCGGGTCCGCTGCACTTGCGTCGCCACCGGGCGCTTTGTGGCGGTGCGATAGCGACTCAGACGTTCAACGGTCTGCTTGGAATTGGCTGCCTGAGTGACGATCGGCAGGTAGCCATCAAGATCCTTTCGGTCCTGCTCGAATGAAAGATCACCGCTCCGGACTGCGTCAAGTCGTGCGGAAGAGTTGATGGTTAGATCGTCAAACTCCCCGATAGTCAGCTTCTTGTCGTCATCACGAAGGCTCGGCTGAAACTTTTCCCTATAAAGGGCGAAGTACTTTTTTACGAACGCGTCGTAATAAGCGCGCTCCCTTCGAAGAACGTCGACGTTGGCCCCGGCGCGAGGGGCATCGGTCTTCGTCGAAGCCTCGCTGGCAACGATCTCGGCGACTGACACGACACTGGGCTTTTCCACTACGGAATCGGGTGAGCGCATGACCCGCATCAAACTGTATGCCGCCCACCCGGCCGCACAGATCAGCAGCACTGTAGCCACGATCAGCAGGGCCGCACGCAGTACTTTGAGATAGAGCGCTTCGATCCGGTCGAGCGCCGACGTCGTCCGACTGAGCAGTACCTAATGTTCCGGTATAGCGTCCATATAATCCCCCTATCTTATTGCACCTAGCCCCCCAGGTGCACTGGCTATCTGCCAAGTCGCGCAAGTACTTGCAATTGGGATGAGTGGAGTAATTATATACGGATGTCGCTAGGGCCGGGTGCAACAAGACGGGTTGGTTAGTAATTGGGACGTCACAACTTCATGGTGCAAGAACATATATGATGGCATCGAAACGCCATCGTTTGTTCCATAATTTAACTTAAAACGCCGCTTTCTCGGCGGCTATTCCTACATTCGTAGGCTGCGTCATACATGGGAGGCTGCGACAGAATTGCATTTCAGAGCGGCCTTTTCGTCTCGGCCGATCAATAGAACGGTTCCCAAAATGCTTCTGAAGGTGATGGCGCAGAATCGGCACGCCCTCCGATTCGGAAGGCTGCGGACGCTGCGTTGTGCATCACGACACGTAAATTGTGCCTGTTGGAACCGGCTCCCAATCCTCACCCCGGGGCATAAGACGGTATTGCGTACCGTTAGCTCCGAGGTTTCCGTAGGCTGCCCCACCCCAGAAGGTGAGAATGCCGTCTGCATCGCGTGCCTCCACTCGCACCGTATACAATATTGCCTTTGCGCCATTTTTGATGACGATCGGCTCGACACCGAAGCTGCACTGAGATGCCGGGAAGGCCGGCAGACGCAGCTTGGCCGATAGCCGCGCGATGGTTGGCGCAGGGGCATTCACCGTGACGCGGTCCCCCAGCCCCTGCATTCCCACGCAGACGGCGGCTTTGATCTGGGAGGGTCGAGCCTGCTTGACGGCAGCGTCGAACATGGTGTCGATCTGGGCACTGGTGAGACCGCTTATATCGGCAACGATTGGCGCGGAGGGGCCGGGTTCGCTGTCAAAATTTGGACCGGGAACGGCGGGCGGTGCAGGCGGCTGGGCGGAAGGGGACTGCTCGGAAGCGATCGTGCTAAGGTGTGCCGGTTCATCGGGGGGATGTGGCGCAGCGGATTGGCACCCGAGCAGGAGCGGGGCGGCGAAGAGCGGAACGGATACCGAGGCTGGCGCCCATCGCATGTTCATTTGAGGCTCTCCCGCGATACCTTGATCCTGAACCTAAATGCCTGTTCTCACTAATAAGTCATGCCGGACATCTTGCCCGATGTGGGGACTAGATCGGCGTTCGCTGTCAAGAGGCGCTGGCCTTGCCGCGCGGACTGAGGGCGGCGGGCAGCGCCTCGCACAGGCGGTCGGTGGCCAGGGCGATGCGGGATTCGGCGGTGGTGCGGTTGGAGGGGGTGTTTTCGACCGCGCGCGTTTCGGTGTTGAAGGCGAGCAGGCTGGCGGCGCGGCGGGCGGGGCAGAGGCTGAGATAGGCGCGAAAGCCGTTCTGGTCGCCATTGTGGCCGATGAAGGTGAGGCCGCCGGGGCCCTGGTCGATGAAGAAGGACAGGCCGGCCTTCGTCGTGGGTGCCATTCGGCCTTGCGAATAATCCTCGCCGGCGGCGATCTGCGGTGCCCACATTTCCTCCAGCGAGGATCGCTTGAGCACCAGATCGTGCCGCGCCGCGGCGGCGGGATCGCCGAGGAGGAAGGCAGCATATTTCGCCATGTCGGGCATGGGCGCGTTCAGCCCGCCGTTGGAGACGGTGACGCCGGTGTCGGCATCGAACGGCGCCTCCACCCGCTTGCCATCGCGGATCAGATAGCTGTGCGAGCGGTGCGGCAGGAGGTGCGGCGGGGTGCGATCGAAATAGCTGTCGTACATGCCGAGCGGGCGCAGGATGTTCTTGTCGACATAAACCTCCCAATCCTCGCCCGAGAGGCGTTCGATCACCTGGCCGAGATAGACGATGCCGGGGTTGGAATAGCTGAAGCGGCTGCCGGGGCGGAACTGGACCTGGGTGTAGGGGAGCATGGCGACAAGCTGCGACCAGCGCGCCGGCTCGAACGGTTGCCACGCGGCCTCGCGCCACGGCCAGGTGGGGCCACCATAGCCGGCGGAATGGCTCATCAGGTGGCGAAGCGTGATCGCATCGTTGCTGCCGTGCGGATTATGGACGGCGGCAAGCTCCGGCACGTAGCGGGTGATCGGATCGTCGAGCGTGAGCAGGCCGCGGTCGCGCAATTGCATGATCGCGATGCCGGTCATCGTCTTGGTGATCGACGCCCAGTGGAAGATCGTGCGCGCATCGACCGGGGTACGCGTGGCGGCGTCCTGATAGCCGATATGGTCGGCGACGGCGGTGCGCCCGTCGCGCAGGAAATAGAAGCTGCTGCCGACGATCCCCGCCTCCGCCACGACGCGGCGGTGCGTGTCCCGGAACTCGCCGAGTGCGCGGTCGAACGATGCCGGCGCGGCGGCAGCGGGCAGCGGCATCAGTGCGGCGCTAAGCAGGGCGGGCGGGATGAGGGCGGCGGGGATGAATCGGGCGGGCACGCGGAGGCTTCCTGAAGGCAGGGACGTGGGATCGCCAGAACGGCGGCCCGCAGAGTGGAGCGCGCGTCCTGCTTTGTCGAGGGAGTCGCCCGGCGGGCCGGATCGTCAGGGCGGCGGGGGCGCGTCGGTTGCCTCCGCGGCGAGGGTGCGCACGTCGACGCGCGCCTTCAGCCGGGCGGCGAGGAGGGCGGTGCCGCTGACCTTGCGCTGGACGAACAGGGTCTCGACGTCGGGGATGTGCCAGGTGGCGCGATCCTCGATCATCGCCTTGGCTTCCTCGCGGATCACGGGGACGAAGGCGCGGTCGCCGAAGTCGAAGGGGCCGGGGCGGTGGATGGTGGCGTCGACCGCCGCGATCATCCGGTCGACCGCCGGGCGGTGCGCCGCCGCTGCGCGGGCGCCGATGAAGCCGGTCTCGATCGCGATATCGCGCATCGCGTCGCGATCACGTGCGAGGCCGGCGTGGATGAGGCGGGTATAGGCCTCTGCGGTGGCGGCGGGCACGGCGCGGGTGGCCCCGAAATCGAGCAGCACCAGCCGGCCGGTGTCGGGTTGCCAGCGGTAATTGGCGAAATTGGGGTCGGTCTGCATCACCCGGAATTCGAACAATTCGCGCAGCACGAGGCTGACCAGCGCATCCATCGCGGCATCGCGCGCGGGCTGGTCGGCGCCCTCAAGCGTCTCGATCGGGCGGCCGTCGATGAACTCCATCGCGAGCACGCGGCGCGTGGTGAGCGCGGGTTCGAGGCCGGGGACGACGTAGCGATCGTCGCCGGCCAGACGATCGCGATAGGCGCGCATCTGTTCGCCCTCGCGCAGGTAATCCGCCTCCTCGCGCAGCTGGCGCTTCGCCTCGGTGAGGAGCGGGGCGATATCGAGCGTCGAGGGGAGGAGGTTCGAGACGCGCAGCAGCGTCGCGACATTGTCGACATCGGCGTCGATGCTGTTCGCGACACCGGGATATTGGACCTTGATCGCGAGGCGCCGGCCGTCGGGCAGGGTGGCGCGGTGGACCTGGCCGATCGAGGCGGCGGCGATCGGCGTTGCCTCGAACCGGGCGAAGCGCCGGCGCCAGTCGGCACCCCATTCGGCCTTCAGCACCTTGTCGAGCTGTTGCGGGGGCATGCGATAGGCCTGGTTGCGCAGGCGGGCGAGGATGGTGGCGAGTTCGGGCGGCAGCATGTCGCCGGCGTCCATCGAGATCATCTGGCCAAGCTTCATCGCCGCGCCGCGCAGGTGCGACAGGCGATCGGCGACGCGGGTGGCGTTGGCCGGGGTCAGCACCAGATCGCCGAGGCGCGGCCGCTCCCCGGCGGCGAGGCGGCGTGCGCCCTCCGCCAGCATCCCGCCCGCGACACCGCCCGCGAGCCGGCCGAAGGTGCCGAGCCGGGCGATGCGGCCGGACGGAATCGCGCGGCCGGGGTTGGCAGGATCGGGGGCGTGGGGATCGGGAAGGAAGGGATCGGAAGGATCGTCGGTCATCCCGCTACGACTGGCGGGGGCGGCAATCGTTCCGCTGGGGCGGGGCTGGATAGGGGAACCGTAGCCGTGGCCGCGCCTTTCATGCCGGGGTGGCGGCCAACAGGAGTATGTCATGGCTTTGCGCATCGCCTCGATCGTCGGCAGCCTGCGGCGCGATTCGCTCAACCGGCGACTGCACGACGCGCTGCTTCGCCTGGCACCGGCCGACCTTTCCTTTCACGACGTGCCCATCGGCCACCTGCCACTCTACAACCAGGACGAGGAGGCAGACCCGGCCGAGCCGGTACGGCGGCTGAAGCGCCCGATTGCGGAGGCCGACGGCGTGCTGTTCGTCACGCCCGAATATAATCGATCGATCCGGGGTTCTGAAGAACGCGCTCGACCATGGATCGCGCCCGCCGGGGGAGAGCGTGTGGGCGGGGCGGCCGGCCGGCATCATCGGGGTGTCGCAGGGCAAGATCGGCACGGCGCTGGCGCAGCAGCACCTGCGCAACATCCTGGCCTATCTCGACATGCCGACGCTGGGGCAGCCGGAGGCGTTCATCCAGTGGAGCGACGCGATGCTGGATGCGGACGGCACGATCGCCGCTGGCGGCCGTGCGTTCCTGCAAGGCTGGATGGACCGCTTTGCCGGCTGGGTGCGGCGGCACGCGGGCTGAGCGACGCGGCGTGCGCGGGGAAGGGGCACCGGCCGCGCCGGCGCCCCCTTCGTTCGCGATGTGCGATCAGACGTCGAGGTTGGCGACGCTGAGCGCGTTCTCCTGGATGAACTCGCGGCGCGGCTCGACCACGTCGCCCATCAGGCGGGTGAAGATCTCGTCCGCGACGTCGGCCTGGTCGATCGCGACCTTCAGCATCGAGCGGTTGTTGGGATCGAGCGTCGTTTCCCACAATTGCTCGGCGTTCATTTCGCCAAGACCCTTGTAGCGCTGGATCGCAAGGCCCTTGCGCCCGGCGGCGAGGATCGCCTCCAACAGCTGCGACGGGCGGGCGACGAGCGTTTCGCCCTTGCCGATCACCAGCGCCTCATCCGCCTCACCCTCATCGACGATCGCGCCGTCGAGCGTCGCGTCGGGCGCCGGTTCCTCGGTGCGGTCGCCGGCCTTCAGCGAGACGAGCTTGCGCGCGGTGTCGTAGAGGTCGGCATGCTCGGCAGCGAGGCCGTGCAGCTTGCGCGCCTCCGCCGACGCGACGAACGCGGCCTCGACGATGTGGTGATCGGTCACGCCGCGCCAGAAGCGCTGGAAGTGGAAGCCGCCCTCCGGCGTCATCTGTGCCGTCCAGCGGGCCTCGGGGTCGCCCTGGTCGAGCCGGCGGGTCACCTGCGCGAGGCGGGTGGCGCGTTCATCCGGCGCGATCTGCGGATCGAGCGCGCCGCCGAGCGCCAGCGTCTCGATGATCACCGGATCGTAGCGGCGCGGCACGTAGCGCATCAGCGTGCGCATGCGGCGGGCGTGATCGACGAGGTTGAACAGCGGCGCACCGGTGCCGACGCCGTCGAGCGTCGTCGCCTGCGTCCCGTTGCGGACGAGGTAATCGTCGAGCGCCGCCTCGTCCTTCAGATACTCGACGGCCTTGCCGCGCGTCGCCTTATAGAGCGGCGGCTGGGCGATATAGAGGTGCCCGGCGCTGATCAGGTCGGGCATCTGGCGATAGAAGAACGTCAGCAGCAGCGTGCGGATGTGCGCGCCGTCAACGTCTGCGTCGGTCATGATGACGATCTTGTGGTAGCGCAGCTTCTCGAGGTTGAACTCGTCGCGGCCAATGCCGGTGCCCATCGCCTGGATCAGCGAGATGATCTCCTTCGACGAGAGCATGCGATCCTCGCGCACGCGCTCGACGTTGAGGATCTTGCCGCGGATCGGCAGGATCGCCTGGAACTCGCTGTTGCGGCCCGACTTGGCCGAGCCGCCGGCCGAATCGCCCTCCACGATGAACAGTTCGGACTTGGCCGGATCCTTCTCGCGGCAATCGTGCAGCTTGCCGGGAAGGCCGCCCATCGACCCCATCACCGTCTTGCGGCTGGCGTCGCGTGCCTTGCGCGCCGCCTCGCGCGCGGCGGCGGCGTCGATCACCTTCTGGATGATCTGGCGCGCGTTCTGGGGGTTTTCCTCCAGCCAGTCGGCCATCTTGTCGGCGAGCAGGCTTTCGAGCGGCTGGCGCACCTCGGAGCTGACCAGCTTGTCCTTGGTCTGCGAGGAGAATTTCGGGTCCGGCAGCTTGACCGAGACGATTGCGGTCAGCCCCTCACGCATGTCGTCGCCGGTGAGCGAGACCTTCTCCTTCTTCAGCATCCCCGACTTGTCGGCATAGGCATTGAGCGTACGCGTCAGTGCCGAGCGGAAGGCGGCGAGGTGGGTGCCGCCGTCACGCTGCGGGATGTTGTTGGTGAAGCACAGGACGTTTTCGTAGTAGGAATCATTCCACTGCAGCGCGACGTCGATACCGATATCGTCACGCTGGCCGGAAATGGCGATCGGCTCCGGGAACAGCGCCGCCTTGGTGCGATCCAGCCACTTCACGAACGCGGCGATGCCGCCCTCGTAATAGAGCTCGACCGTCTTGGGCTCCTCGTGACGTGCGTCGGTGAGGAACAGGCGGACGCCCGAGTTGAGGAAGGCGAGCTCGCGATAGCGGTGCTCCAGCTTCTCGAAGTCGAACTCGGTGATCTTGAAGGTGGCGGGCGAGGGGAGGAAGGTGACGCGGGTGCCCTTCTTCCCCTCAGGCGCCTTGCCGACGACCTTCAGCGGAGCGACGGCGTCGCCATGGGTGAAGCGCATGTAATGCTCCTCCCCATCGCGCCAGATGGTGAGATCGAGATATTCGGACAGCGCGTTGACGACCGAGACGCCGACGCCGTGGAGGCCGCCGGAGACCTTGTAGGCATTGTCGTTCGAGGTGTTTTCGAACTTACCGCCGGCGTGAAGCTGGGTCATGATGACCTCGGCCGCCGAGACGCCTTCCTCCGGGTGGATGCCGGTGGGGATCCCGCGGCCGTTGTCGGTGACGCTGACCGAGCCGTCCGGGTTCAGCGTGATGTCGATCCGGTCGCAATGGCCGGCCAGCGCCTCGTCGATCGCATTGTCCGAAACCTCGAACACCATGTGATGGAGGCCCGATCCGTCGTCGGTATCGCCGATGTACATGCCCGGCCGCTTGCGCACCGCGTCCAGGCCCTTCAGCACCTTGATCGAGGAGGCGCCGTAGTCGTTCGAATTCTGCTGATCTGCCATGCCAATCATATAGGCATGGCGGCGCTGCAACGAAAGCGAAATGGCGCGCGTTCAGGCCGGTTGCGCGTGCGCTTGGACGTGCGGGAGCGGCCGTTCGCGCAGGGTAAGGAACAAAACCGCCGCCAGCGCCAGCGCGATCGCCGCCATGGTGAGCGCGGCGCCATAGCTGCCGGTGGCATCGTACAGCCGCCCGAAGGCAGTGATGCCGGTGGCGGTGCCGAACAGGCCGATCATCACCAGCAGGCCGTAAAGCTCCCCAAAGGCGCGCAGGCCGAACAGGCGGGTGGCGAGATAGGGCAGCAGATCATGCTCCGCGCCGTTCATCAGCCCGGCAAGGAACACCAGCATCAGCATCAGCGGCAGGCCAGGCGCGGGGAGTTGCAGTCCGACAAAGGCGAGCGCCGACACGGTGGCGAAGGCGGCGGCGGTCGCTTGCGGCCGGTAGCGGTCGACCAGCGCACCCATGACGAGCCGGCCGACGACCTGGCTGGCGGCGAAGGCAGTGACGAGCAAGGCGGCGGCGGCGGGCGTCAGGCCGCGATCGGTGCCGAGCGGGACGAGCGAGGTGACGAGGCCGACGCTCGCGATGTTGATCAGCGCCGCGGTGGCGCCGAGCCGCCAGTAGCGGGTGTCGCGCCGGGTTTCCGCGCCGGTCATGCCCTCGACCGGCAGCGCTGCGGCGGGATCATCGGGATCGGGGCGGGTGGGGGCAGTTCGTTCGTGCCGAAGAAGGTAGAGGACGGCGGGAAGCGCCAGCAGCGCGACGATGAGGCCGAGTGCGACGAAGCCGGCGCGCCAGCCATAAGCGGCGATGATGATGCCCAGCACCGGGGCGAGCGCCAGCGACGAGATCGAGATGCCGGAGGTGGCGACGCCCAGCGCAATGCCGCGCCGCGCCTCGAACCGCTGGGCGATCAGCTTGCCATAGACGATCGCGCTGGTGCCCGGGACGGTGAGCGCGAGGCCGAAGATCAGCACCTGATATTGCCACAGCGGCCCCGAGAGCGATGCCATGCCGGCATAGACGAGGCCGAGCAGCAGCATGGCGAGGATGATGATCGCCTTCACCCCGATGCGGTCGGCGAGGCGGCCGAGGAAGGGGACGGTGAGGCCACCGAGCAGCCCGAGGCCGGCGGCAGTGGCGATGTCGCCGCGCGTCCAGCCGAATTCGCCGACCGGGCCGGCGATGAACAGGCTGGACAGATTCTGGAACAGCCCCGGTCCGGTGCCGATGCCGATCATCGCCGCGACGACCACAGGCCAGCCGAGACGCCACTCGCCGGCGCGGGCCGGGCGGTGCGTGTTCCTCTCCATGACGGTGATGGTAGCGCGCGGGGCGGGCGCGTCCAGCGATTATGGCGGGGTCGGGGTGGGGTCGCGCGCCTAACCGAGCGCGATGCGGGTCGCATCCTCGCCGATCGCGGCGAACAGCGCAGGCTCGGTACCGGTCATCCAGACCTGCGCATGGCCGCTGAGCCGGTCGAACAGCGCGGCGCGGCGGGCGGGGTCGAGATGTGCGGCGACCTCATCGAGCAGCAGGATCGGGGGCTGGCCGCGGCGCTCACCCACGAGCGCGGCATGAGCGAGGACGATCGACAGGAGCAATGCCTTCTGCTCGCCCGTGGAGGCCTGGGCGGCGGCGATCTGCTTGTCGCGGTGGGTGACGTGGAGATCGGCACGGTGCGGCCCGACGAGGGTGCGACCGGCGGCGGCATCGCGCGCGCGGCCGGCGGCAAGCGCGGCAAGCAGCGCGTCGGCGTCGCCGCTCCACCCCTCCAGGGCCAATGTGGCGCGGGGGAAGTCGGTATCCGAGGTGCCGGCAAGTTGGGCGGAAACCGCGCTTACCGCCTCCCGCCGGGCGGCGTCGATCGCCGCGCCATGCTGCGCCATTTGCGCCTCCAGCGCTGAGAGCCACTCGCGGTCGGGAAAGGGCTCCGCCAGCAGCTTGTTGCGGGCGCGCATCGCGGCGTCATAGCGGGTCGATTCGGTGGCGTGACCGGGCACCAGCGCGAGCGTCAGCCGATCGAGGAAGCGGCGGCGCTCGCTCGCCGGTTCGACGAACAACCGGTCCATCGCGGGGGTGAGCCACAGCACCGACAGCCATTCCGCCAGCGCATTGCCAGGGGCAGCGGCGCCGTTGATGCGGATGACGCGGCGCTCGGGCGCGCTCGCCAGCGTGCCGGTCGCGATCTCCGTCGTGTCGTCCAGCGTGGCGGCGATGCCGAAGCCGCCCGGCCCGTCGCGGCGCGCGATATCGCCGAGGCTGGCGCGGCGCAGGCCGCGGCCGGGCGCGAGCAGCGACACCGCCTCCAGCACATTGGTCTTGCCCGCGCCATTGGGGCCGGTGAGCAGCACGAACCCCGCCCCGGGGGACAGCGCCAGCGCGGAATGGCTGCGCACGTCGGTCAGCACGAGCCGGCGGATCATCGCCGCCGCTCTACTGTGGCTTGGGAAAAGGCGAAAGCGCCGTGTTGTGCGCGGCGGCGCGCGCCTAGTGGCGCAGGCGCGGGCGATCGCGGCGCAGGAGCGTCGCACTGGCCAGCCCGACGATGGCGTCGCCCGACTGGAGAGCGGCGATGCGGCGAGCATAGCCAGCGGCGAGGCCGCGATGCGCAGGGCGCGCCTCGAATGTCGGCGCGGACGTGGCGCGCACGACCGATAGCTGGTGGCGGAAATACAGTTCGTTGAGGTCCATCATCGTGCCTTCAGAAGGGGTAAGCGAAAGCACGTCGGTCTCTCAGCCGTTGACGCCTACAGATCAGAACTGCCACCGATGAAATCTACATGGGGAACGGGGTAATTTCCGCAACGGTCGCGCCAAAATATATCGGCCTGGGCCGGGGCTGGCTATTTTCAGGAATATTGTCTATATCGGCGGGGCTACAGTCGCAAATCGAACGGTCTTTGGCGCTTTGCGGCACCTTCTTCCTTCTTTCCCTGCTGCCGCGGCACCGGACGATCCGCTCTTTGGATCGGCCAGCCAAAAATGAAGGAATAAGCACATGGCCCAGATCGGCACCGTAAAGTTTTTCAACATGGACAAGGGCTTCGGCTTCATCGCGCCGGACAATGGCGGCGCGGACGCGTTCGTGCACATCTCCGCTGTCGAGCGCGCGGGCTTCGCCACGCTGCAGCAGAACCAGCGCGTCAGCTATGAAATGGAGACCGACCGTCGCGGCCGTTCGAGCGCCGTGGCGCTTGAAGCCGCGGAGTAAGGACATGCGGGTCGGCCGATCGCCGGCCCGTTTTTTTCAGGAGCGAAACCATGGCCGATGATGCCGTCACCTATCGCGCTCGCGCGGCCGCCGAAACGGCCAATGCGAACGCCGCAACGCTCGACAATGTGCGCGAGCGATGTGAGCGGGCAGCGCGGGCGTGGGGCGTCATGGCCGACCGCGCCGAACGGGTGAGCACCCAGAGGATGGAGCGGGAGGCGGCCACCGCCGCCCAGCGGACCGCCGAGGGCTGACCCACCAACAGCGATCAGCGCCCGGCTGAGAACAGCCGGGCGCTGGCGCTTTTTTCTTTCTTGATGACGCTGCCTTCAAAGGCGCTGCCTTTAAAAGGCGTCGCGTTTGATGCAGTCGCGGACCGCCGCTGCCGGCGGCCCTGCGTCCATGCTGCGGGTCAGGCGGCGAGCGGCATGTCCTTCTGCTGTGCCTCTTCGCGGCGCTGGCTGAGATAGGATGCCATTTCCTCACCCAGTTCGGCCTGCGCGCGGCGATAGAGCACTGGCTCGGTCAGGCCGAGGCGCTTGCGCGCGGCGCCGAGCGGCTCGTGCATCAGCTTCAGATAATCCTCACCCGCGAGCCATTTCGCAGCCTTGCCACGCTGATATCCCTCGAGCACGGCGCGGGCGAACAGCGTGCCCTTGGTAATGCGCAGGCTCTTGAGCGCGGCGGCCGAGCCGATGAAGGCCCAGCCTGCACCGCCGACCTGGGCGTAGCTGAACGCGACCAGTGCCGCCTCGCCCAGGCTTTCGTCGGCCTTGTAGCCGGTCAGCACGTGCCAGATGTCATGGATGTCGCGGGTGCGGCGACCAAACCAGGCGTAGGGATGGTTGATCTCGACATTGTCATTGCCTTCGCGGCTGACGGCGACGAGGCCGTCGGCCGAATAGCCGGTGCTGTCGAGGAAATCGCGATAGGCGGCGCCGACGGTGCCGGGCGCGAAGCTGTCGACCCAGGCACGATCGGAAAAGCGCTCCGACAGTTCGGCCTGCTCGCGGGCGATGCGGCCACCCTCTTCGGTGCCGAGCAGCTTGGCATAGCCCCATTCGGTACTGCCGACGTTCAATGCGCGCATGATGCGGAACACCTGCACCGTGTCGTCGCCGTTGTTCAGCAGCTTCTTGATTGCGTCGAAGGCTGTGTTCCAGTCACGCCGGCCGGTGCTGCCGGGGAACGGAGGTAGCTTAGCGGCCATGTGTTCGGCTCCTTACTGACAGGCATGTCAATAAATCATCGCACGAGGGGCGTCAATTGTTCCCGGCGACGGCTCACACAATTCGTTACGCGACGGTTCCAAAGATGAACCCGGCTGGCGACGCGGCCGGCGCCGCTGTTAAAGGGGCCGCCATGCCGATCGACCTTATATGCCTCGATGCCGACGATACCCTGTGGCACAACATGCGC
This sequence comes from Sphingomonas olei, assembly GCF_045369765.1. Classification (NCBI taxonomy): domain Bacteria; kingdom Pseudomonadati; phylum Pseudomonadota; class Alphaproteobacteria; order Sphingomonadales; family Sphingomonadaceae; genus Sphingomonas; species Sphingomonas olei. Next base: position 72,145 of record NZ_JBIQEU010000012.1, on the reverse strand, counting down.
TTCTTCGCCGCGGCGGAGGACGCCTTTGTGGCGATGCTGGCACCCTTTGCCGAGGCGGGGATCGCACGCGACCGGCTGGCGGCGGTCGAGGTGCGCAATCTGCCGCTGTACGGCTATGGCGCCAAGAGCTTCACCCTGTCGATGATCGAGACGGCGCTGGAATGCGGCGCGGACGCGCGGGCGATCGGCGACGTGCTGGAGGCGGGACGCGCGCTGCTGGCGCATCCGGTCGAGCTGTTGGATGACATCGAGGACACGCTGGCTGCCCTCGCGGAGCGTGCGCGGCTCGTCCTCGTCACCAAGGGCGACCTTCTGCACCAGGAAATGAAGCTGGCCGCATCGGGACTGGGCGAGATGTTCCACGTTGTCGAGATCGTCAGCGACAAGAAGGAGGAAACCTTTGCGCGGCTGTTCGAACGCTACGGCGTGCCGCCCGCCCATGCCCTGATGGCGGGCGATTCGATGCGCTCGGACGTCCTGCCGGCGCTCGCCGCCGGGGCATGGGCGGCATATGTGCCGCAGGCGGGCGCCTGGGCGCATGAGGTGGCGCCGCCGCCAACCGACGCGGCGCGATTTCGCGAGCTGGCGAACCTGGCGGAGCTGCCCGACTGGGTGCGCGCGATCGAGGAAGGATAGCGGCGGGCCTGGCTCGATCGACCGGCAAGGCGTTGACGCCAAAGGCAAGTCGGGATGACGTAAGCTGACAGGCGTCTGCCGGTCGTAGAAGGAGAAGGCACCACCGACTAAGCCCTCGGCGGAGCTTTCCGTGCCACTGACCGCGGGTGGCGCAGCGCTGATCGCATCCCTCCCGTCTCCTCTTGTCGCGGCGCCGGCGTGCGGCGACAAGGTCGGGAAAGGGAGATCATCACATGGTGCGCCGAACCGGCATTGTTGTTGCCGCGCTGCTGATTGGCGGTAGCGCCGCTGGCCCCGTCGTGGCGACGGGACCGGGTACAGGTGCCGGGCAGCAAGCGAGCGATCCGCTGACCCGGCCGCTGGCCGTTGAGCGCGAATCGACGTGGCTGGCACCGCGCGCGCCGGAGAAGATCTTCGGTACCACCTATCTGGTCGGGTTCGGCGGGCTGAGCGTCGCATTGATCGATACGGGCGCGGGGCTGATCCTGGTCGACGGCGCGCTGCCGCAGGCGGCGCCGCGGATCCTGGACAATGTTCGCAAGCTCGGGTTCAAGCCCGGCGACATCAAATACATCCTGAGCACCGAGCCGCATTTCGACCATGCCGGCGGGCTTGCCGCGCTGGTGCGCGATACCGGTGCAACGGTGGTGGCGAGCGATCGCGCCGCCGAGGGGCTGCGCACGGGGCGGCTGGGCAAGGACGATCCGCAGCTTGCCTATGACCACAGCTTTCCGCCCGTGGCCAAGGTGCGCACGCTGGCGGACGGCGAGCGGCTGACGCTGGGCAAGGTGACGGTGACGGGGCATCGCACCGCGGGGCATACGACCGGGAGCATGAGCTGGAGCTGGCCGGCGTGCGAGGGGGCGACATGCCGGACGATCGTGTTTGCCTCGAGCCTCAACCCGGTGTCGGCCGAGGGGTATCGTTACAGTGCGCCGACGAGTGCAGGGATTCGTGATGCCTTTGCGCAGACCTATGCCACGATGAAGGCGATGCCGTGCGACATCCTGATCACCGCCCATGCCGACCAGGGCGGGGCGACAGGGCGCTATCTGACCGAGCCGGGCGCCTGCCGCGCGCTGGCTGAGGCGTCGGAGCGCGCACTGGCGGCACGGCTGCGCAAGGAGGCGGCGGGGACCGCCGAATAGGGGCGACCGACGCCAATCAGGCGGCGTTGTCGATGCCCAGCTCGCCCAGCTTGCGGTAGAGCGTCGAGCGACCGATGCCGAGGCGACGGGCGACCTCCGTCATGCGGCCGCGGTAATGGCCGATGGCGAGGCGGATGACGTCGGCCTCGATCTCCTCCAGCATGCGCAGATTGCCGTCGGGGCGGAACAGCTCCACGCCGCCTGAGGTCGCCATCTGCTGCGGCTGGGGCGTGCGGACGCGGCGGGTGTTAAGCGTCGCGATCTGCGGGAAATCGGTGCGGGTCAGCGCATCGCCCTCACACAGCACTGCGGCGCGGAACAGCGCGTTCTGAAGCTGGCGCACGTTGCCGGGCCAGTCATAGTCCATCAGGAGCGCGAGCGCGTCGTCGGTGATGCCCAGCTGACGCAGGCCGGGCTGAAGTGCGATGCGGGCGAGCAGGTGGCGGGCGAGCGCGGGGATATCCTGCGCGCGTTCGCGCAGCGGCGGGATCGTGACCGGCACGATGTTGAGGCGGAAGTACAGGTCCTCGCGGAAATTGCCGGCCTCCACCTCATCCACCAGCCGCTTGCTGGTGGCGACGATGACGCGCACGTCCACCTCGCGCGGGTGGCGGCCGCCGAGCGGGTGAACCAGCCCGGTCTGGATCGTGTCGAGGAGGCGTGCCTGCGTTTCCAGCGGCATTTCGCCGATATCGTCGATGAACAGGGTGCCGCCATCGGCCTCCACGAACTTCCCGATCTTGCGATCGAAGGCGCCGGCGAAGGCGCCGGTTTCGTGGCCGAACAATTCGCTGTCGAGCTGATTGGCGGGCAAAGCGCTGCAATTCACCGACAGCATGGGCTTCTTCGCGCGCGGGCTGGCGGCGTGCACCGCCTCTGCCACCACTTCCTTGCCGACGCCGCTTTCGCCCTCGATCAGGACGGCGACACGGGCGCGGGCCGCCTTGGCCGCCACCGCGAGCGCGGCGCGGAATTGTGGGGCGGAGCCGACGATCTCGTCGAAGCCAAGCATCGCCGGGATCTTTTCGGTCAGCGGGCGAAGCTCTCCGGCCGCCGTATCCGCCACCGCCGCGTCGAGCGCCTGGAGCAGCCGTTCGGGCGCGAGCGGCTTTACGAGGAAGTCCGTCGCCCCGGCACGCATCGCGTTCACCGCATGGGCGACCGAGCCATTGGCGGTCACCACCAGCACCGGCAGCGCGGGCCGGCGGGCGCGCAGTTCCGCGATCAGCGCGGAGGCATCGGCATCCTCCCCCCAATGATCGAACAGGATGGCGTCGAGCTGCATCCCCTCCTGCGTGCCGAGCATGGCGATCGCCGTTTCGGCATCGCTGGCGAACAAGGTGCGCCATCCACCGCGCGAGGCGAGCGCCGCAACCAGCCGGCGCTGCGCGGGCTCGTCATCGATCAGCATCAGCATGCGCTGGCCGTTTCGCGTCATGATTCGTCCCGTTTCATCCAGTGCCCCACTTTATGGCATGCAAGTAAAAGCTCGCTTAAGCAGGCTTGAGGCGAAGGCGCCGACCGGACTAAGACGAACTTCAAAGCAGTGGAAAGAGGATTACAATGGCCCAGCACAGCGCAAATCACCATGGCGACATGAAGGCGCATGAAGCAACCTATGGCAGAGTCATGGGCATGTTGAAGTGGGGAACGATCGTCTGCGTGGCGCTGGTTGCGTTCGTCGTCTGGCTGATCGCCTGAGCCATGAAGATCGCTGTCCTCAAGGAGGGGGCGGACGGCGAACGGCGAGTGGCGGCGACACCGGAAACGGTGAAGAAGTTCATTCAGCTAGGCGCTGATCTGGCCGTGGAGGCTGGCGCAGGCGCCAGCGCCTCGATCGCCGACCAGGCGTACCGCGATGCGGGCGCCACGGTCGCCGACCGGGCAGGGGTGGTCGACGGGGCGGACATCATCCTGAGCGTCCAAGGCCCCGATCCGGCCTCGATCGCCAATGCCAAGCGGGGCGCCTGGCTGGTTGCGGGGCTGAACCCGTTCGGCACGGGCGAGCAGGGCGGACGGGCACGGGTGGACGCCTATGCCGCCGCCGGGCTCGAGGCGCTGGCGATGGAGTTCATGCCGCGAATCACTCGCGCGCAGTCGATGGACATCCTGTCGTCGCAGTCGAATCTCTCGGGCTACAAGGCGGTGCTGGATGCCGCGGCGGAATATGACCGCGCCTTTCCCATGATGATGACCGCGGCGGGCACGGTATCGGCCGCCAAGGTATTCGTGATGGGCGTCGGCGTCGCGGGCCTCCAGGCGATTGCCACGGCGCGGCGGCTGGGGGCACAGGTCTCCGCCACCGACGTGCGCTCCGCGACCAAGGAGCAGATCCTCTCGCTCGGCGCCAAGCCGATCTTCGTGGAGAATGTGAAGGGGATCGAGGGCGAAGGCTCGGGCGGGTACGCGACCGAGATGAGCGAGGAATATCAGAAGGCGCAGGCCGAGCTGGTTTCCAGCCATATCGCCAAGCAGGATATCGTGATCACCACCGCGCTGATCCCGGGCCGGCCCGCGCCGCGCCTGATCAGCGACGCGCAGATCGCGACCATGCGGCCGGGCAGCGTCATCGTCGATCTGGCGGTGGAGCAGGGCGGCAATGTCGAGGGCGCCGTCGCGGGCGAAATCGTCGAGCGGCATGGCGTCAAGATCGTCGGGCATCGCAACGTGCCCTCGCGGCTGGCGGCGGATGCCTCCGCGCTGTTTTCGCGCAACCTGTTCAACTTCCTGTCCGCCTTCTGGGACAAGGACCTCGGCCGGCCGGTGCTGGACGAGGAAATCGGAGACGCCGTGCGGCTGACCCGCGACGGCCAGATCGTCAGTCAGAGGCTGCTGTCGTGATCCTTCCTCCCCACATAGGGGAGGGGGGCCGCGGCGCGGGGCGCCGTGGCAATGTTTCGGAACTGTCGGCGCCCGTCGCGGCGCATCTCCACCACCGGCACGCCGCCGGGGGTCAGCCCTTCTGCGCGCGGAAGGATCAGGAGTAGATCATGTCTTTCATAGCGATCCTGTCGATCTTCGTGCTGGCGTGCTTCGTCGGCTATTTCGTGGTCTGGTCGGTCACGCCGGCGCTGCACACGCCGCTGATGGCGGTGACCAACGCGATTTCCTCCGTCATCATCGTCGGCGCGCTGATCGCCGCCGCGGCGAGCGGATCGCCCACCGCCAAGTGGCTGGGGCTGCTGGGCGTGGTGCTGGCCAGCGTCAACATCTTCGGCGGCTTTGCCGTCACCCAGCGGATGCTGGCGATGTACAAGAAGAAGGAGCGGCCGGCGGCCGCCAAGCACTGACGACAACAAGCGGCTCCGATCCAACGAGACGGGGCCACGTCCAACAACGTCGCGCTCGGGCAGGGCGGTTCCGGCTTCGGCAGGAACGACGAACGCCGGGACGACGAACAGGGGGTAGAGGATAGTGGATCACGTCGCGGACAATCCCTGGGTGGCGCTTGCCTACCTGATATCGGGCGTGTGCTTCATCATGGCGCTGCGCGGCCTGTCGAGCCCGGAAAGCAGCCGTCGCGGTAATCGCTATGGCATGATCGGCATGGCCATCGCCGTCGTGACGACGCTGGTGACGCACGTGCCGACCATGCCGGTGCTCGCGGTGGGCGAGGTCGCCGGCTATGATTATGCGACGATCCTGCGGCGGGTCGACACGCTGTCGGTGATCGAGATCCTGCTGGCGATCGGCCTGGGTGCGGTGATCGGCGTGGTGACCGCGCGGCGGATCGCGATGACGGCGATGCCGCAACTGGTCGCCGCCTTCCACAGCCTGGTCGGCCTTGCCGCGGTGCTGGTGGCGATCGCCGCCTTCCTCAATCCGGTCGCCTTCGGCATCGCAGACGTGGTCACGCCGCTGATCGGCGCGCCTTTCGCCGCGATCCACGGGGTCAGCCGGATCGAGATGATCCTGGGCGTCGCGATTGGCGCGATCACCTTTTCGGGCTCGGTCATCGCCTTCCTGAAGCTGAACGGCAACATGGGCGGCGCGCCGATCATGCTGCCGGCCCGCCACGCGATCAATCTGGGCGTGGCGTTGATGATCCTGTGGTTCTCCTTCTCCTTCTGGCTGACGCAGTCGCCGTTCGATTTCTGGATCGTCGTCGCCCTGTCGTTCGCGATCGGTTTCCTCCTGATCATCCCGATCGGCGGCGCCGACATGCCGGTCGTGGTGTCGATGCTGAACAGCTATTCGGGCTGGGCCGCAGCGGCGATGGGCTTCACGCTGCACAACACCGCGATGATCATCACCGGCGCGCTGGTCGGCAGCTCGGGCGCGATCCTGAGCTACATCATGTGCCGCGCGATGAACCGCAGCTTCATCAGCGTGATCGCCGGCGGTTTCGGCGCGGAAGCGTCGTCGGGCGGCGGCGGCGGGGCGCAGATCGACCGGCCGTGGAAGCGCGGCTCGGCCGAGGACGCGGCGTTCCTGATGAGTCAGGCCGAGCAGGTCATCATCGTCCCCGGCTACGGCATGGCGGTCGCCCAGGCGCAGCACGTGCTGCGCGAGATGGCCGACAAGCTGAAGGAGCAGGGCGTGCGCGTGAAATACGCAATCCACCCAGTTGCCGGCCGCATGCCCGGGCATATGAACGTCCTGCTCGCCGAGGCCAACGTGCCGTATGACGAGGTGTTCGAGCTGGAGGATATCAATTCCGAGTTCGCGCAGACCGACGTAGCGTTCGTCATTGGCGCGAATGACGTGACAAATCCCGCGGCAAAGACCGACAAGACCTCACCAATCTACGGCATGCCGGTGCTGGATGTGGAAAAGGCCAAGACGGTATTGTTCGTGAAGCGATCGATGGGCGGGGTCGGCTATGCCGGCGTCGACAATGAAGTATTCTATCGCGACAACACGATGATGCTGCTGGCCGACGCCAAGAAGATGGTCGAGGAGATCGTCAAGGCGCTGGACTAACCGGATCCGGTCCGGATTGGATGCAAAACCGACCATCAATTGTCATCCATTTCGGATGATGGATTGTCGAATGGCGTAAAACATTACAGGAATGTCGGAAATCGCCGTTCGGAGTCAGAAGATGCATTTGATCCATCGTGATTATCACGCCGGGGGGGAGTCGTCGGGCTTTGACGCCCTGATCATCGGTGGCGATCGGCACCCTGGCGGGGATAAGGGCTGGGGTGAGGATGAGGGCGGGGGCGAGGACGCAGCTGCCGCGCTGGAGATGTGTGGCGGCCGGGTGGTCGGTAGCGGCACGCTGAGCGATGCGCCCGCCCGCCTCGCGACACTGGCGACGCGGCCGCTGATCCTGCTCGATCTGCGGCAGGTCGAGGATGAGGCGATCAGTGCCGGCCTGTCCCGGCTGGACGGCATGGCGGCCGGGCGCGACCTGGCGATGGTCGCCGCCATCACCCCGGCGCAGATCGATGTGGTGGCCGCTGGCCTCGTCCTGTCGCGTCACCAGATCCTGTGCGATCCGCAGCCGGCGGACTGGATCGCCGCCATGGCCGGCGCTCAGGGCGCAGACCGGCTGGTCCTGCATGATCGGATCAACGAGGGCGAGGCGGCGCGGCTGGCGAAGCTGAACGCGGAAGTAGCGCGGATCGCCGACGTGCTGGCGAAATTGTCCAAACATGACGAGCCGATGCGCGCTGCGATCGTGGCTGAACCCAGCTTTGACTATGCAGCCGAGCAGCGGACCGATTCGATCACCGCGGCCGATATCCGCCAGATCGTTCGCTCGCGCCGGCTGCGCGATCGCTATGTCGGGCCCGGGCTGTTCGAGGATCCCGCCTGGGACATGATGCTGGACCTGTATGCCGCGCATCTGGAGCGCGCGCATGTTTCGGTGTCCAGCCTGTGCATCGCGGCGGCGGTGGCGCCGACGACGGCGTTGCGCTGGATCTCCCGCCTGACCGAGGCGGGATTGTTCGAACGCCGCCCGGACCCGTTCGATCGACGCCGTGCCTTCATGTCGCTGACCGAAAGCGGGCTGGACGCGATGCGCCGCTATGTCGCGATGGCGCGCACTCTGGGGCTGCCGATCATCTGACGCGCCCCCGGGTCAGCGTGCGGAGGTGGCGTTGGCGTCTCAAGGAGCCTTGTGCGATCGGCGCGGGACGCTAAAGGAGCATCCTCCCGCAAGGGGGCGCTTAGCTCAGCTGGTAGAGCGGCTCGTTTACACCGAGTAGGTCGGCGGTTCGAACCCGTCAGCGCCCACCACCTGCAAAGCCGCAGTATTCCTATGTGGTGATCGGCGCGGACTCTGACCGCTCGATCTTTAGCAGACAGCTTGGGAAATGTGCCGCGCGCAGTTTTGTGCTCTGTCCCGGATATCGAGATGGCAAGGTGACGGATCCTCCCACGGTGCGAGGATCCGAGCACTGCACAATGGGACTAGTGCGCCAAAGCCTTCCGCGCTTCCTTCGGTCCATACGCTGCACAGGGTCACGGCTTGCTTGTCGAACTGGATCTTGGCTGATCGACGTCAGACTTCAGTCCGCGCGCTTCGATATGCTTGCAAGCAGGCGGGCGGCTTTGGTCCGGTGGCGTCACGACGGATGGTATCGCGACGCGTGAGGATAGCGGGACCTGGCCTGCACTCAGGAGCAGGCCAACGCTGTCGCACGTGGCGGAAAGCCGTTGGCCAACCCAGCGTTACAACGGTCGAAATGCGTTCCCGGATCGCGCGTCGGGCAACGGGAAGATCACGCGTATAAATTGATTGCCCCACCCCGGATTACGGACGGACAAAATGGGCGGGGTGGAGCGCGGCTTAGAACACACAGCCGTCAGCTTTGTTCCCGTGTTCGTGCGGATCGGGTTCGAGGCAATGTCGCGCCGGGGTGCGGAAGCCACCTGTTGCCCGGCGGGCTGCGAAAGGGGTGCTCCGCAGAAGCCGTGAGGCAGGTCAGTTGGTCTGGCATGAAGAAAGCGATGAATGGGAAGGGATAACGTTCGGGATCGCCGGCGCGCCCTTCGTTGAAACGGATGCTGCGAAAACGTCGGGAGCAAAGCCGCGCCGTGAATCGCGTTTTGGTCGACCTCATGCGCTCCGCGGCTTTCAGTTGTTGCCGCGGTTCTCGGAGCTTTTGCGCAGATATGCTCGTGTCACGAGTGAATGCGCTGGCGCTCCTGCGGACAGCGCTTGGCCTAGCTGCGACGATCCTCTGCGCAAACGCCCGAGGCAGCTTAGCATGGATCTGCACTGCAAAAGGCTGCCTCGCCTTTGATCCGGATCAGTATCTTTGATGGGACGGCGCAATTCGCCACCTGCCGCGATTGTGGCTGATCTTGTTGTGGAGACCGCACGCTCCCTATCCGCCCGAGTAAATCAATCGTTTCGGGGAGGTGGCCTTTCCTCTCTTGCACATGCCGGGCACAGTCACGATTCTATTACGGTGCACAGGCGCGAACACGATAACCGACGGAGAGCGCCGGAGGCGATAGGGGGAGTGATGAGCGACCAGCATTGCGATGGCAGCGGCAGGCCCGTGCATGGCTAGGGCGCAGTTTAGCGACATGGCGCGCTATGTGGCGACCGCGCTGCTGGAGCCGCACCGTCCCTTGCTCGCGCATCTCGTCGTCACGCGATACTGCAATCTCGACTGCACCTATTGCAACGAATTCGACAAGGTATCGAAGCCGATCGCGGCGGAGGTGCTGCTGGCGCGGGTGGACCGGCTCGCGGCGCTGGGCACACGCGTGCTGACGCTGACGGGGGGCGAACCGCTGACCAATCCGGCGCACGAGGCGGTCATTGCGCATGCCCGGTCGCGCGGCATGATTGTCACCACCATCACCAACGGCTTCCTGATGACGCGTGAGCGGATCGAGGCGATGAACGCTGCGGGTCTCAATGCGCTGCAGATCTCGATCGATGGGGTGGAGCCGGACGAGGTGTCGAAGAAGACGCTGAAGTCGCTGCGCGGGAAGCTGCAGCTATTGGCGGACCATGCCGAGTTCGCGGTGAACATCAATTCGGTGCTGGGGATCAGCGAGGAGCGCACGCAGGATGCGATCGAGGTGGCGGAGGTCGCGCGCGGGCACGGCTTTTCCCATACCGTCGGCGTCATGCATGATGACAGCGGATCGCTGGCGCCGCTGTCGCCGACGCAGCGCGCGGTGTACGCGCGGCTGATGCACGAGGGCGGGATCCCGCACCGGTTCAATTACTGGACGTTCCAGCGCAATTTGATGGACGGGCGGCCGAACCGCTGGCGCTGCCGCGCGGGCGGGCGGTATCTGTACATCTGCGAGGACGGGCTGGTGCATTATTGCTCGCAGCGGCGCGGCGCCCCGGCGATCCCGCTGGAGATCTATTCGCGGGACGACGTCGCGCGGGAATATGCGACGGTGAAGGCATGCGCGCCGTTCTGCACGGTGAGCTGCGTTCATCAGGCGAGCTTTGCCGACAATTGGCGCGCGCAGCCGCGGCAGGACGGGCCGGCGCAGCTGGTCGCCTGAGCCGGTTCAGCGCCAGTCGGTGACGGTGCGGCGCGCGCGGGCCAGTGGGGCGATCGCGGCGGCGGCAATGCGCAGGCCGGCGGTGGCGGCCATGCCGCGCAGACGGGACGGTCGCGAAGGCGCGGCGTCGATGCTCGCGGCGCGCACAGGATCGAGGACGCGCGCGCAAAAATCAGCCACCAGCGTCGCATCGCCGACGAGCGCGAGATATTCCTCATTCGCGACATGACTGGCGAAATCGAAGTTGGTCGATCCGGTCACCAGCGTTTTGCCATCGATCAGCATTGCCTTCAGGTGGCTCATGCCCGGCGTCAGGCGGATGGTGAGGTTGGACACGGGCGGCCTGGCGAGCAGTGCGTCGCGCACGATCGGCTTGTTGCTGTCGCGCGGGGTGAGGATGTCGACCGCGACACCGCGGCGGGCGGTTGCCTCCAGCCAGTCGAGAAACGGAAAGCTGGGATAGGGGCTGATCACGACAATGTCGCACTGCGCTGCGCCGATCGCGTCGGCGAGCGGGGCATAGCCCTGATCGTTGGTTCGCCCGTCTAGCGCGACGAGGGTGAGGCCGGGTGCGTCGCGGCGCGCATGGTGCGGCGTTCCGGCCCAGGTCGCTTCGAAATCCTGCGCGAGGAAGGCGGCTGCCTCTGCGTCGTCGATCCGCACCATCATGTCGTGCCAGGCGAAATTGTGGTCGCTGAAGTTCAGCCCGCCGAGATAGGCGACGTCGTCGGTGATCAGCAGCTTCTTGTGGTTGCGCACGCCATAACGCAGCGGGTTGCGGCCGACCGGATTGGTCTGCCGCACGGCGATGCCGTGGCGCCCGGCATCGCGGAACATCTCGCGTGTCGCGCGCACCTCCTGGCGGAAGGCGGCGTTAGACAGGCGTTGCGGCGACAGCACGAAACGGTCGTTCACCACCATGCGCGAATAGCTGTCGACCAGGATGCGGCGATCCGTGGCGGTGCTGGCGGCAAGGGCATCGAAGACGCCCGTGCCGGCGGCGTCCGCCTCGAATGTCATCGCCTGGACCAGCACGCGATCGCGCGCCGCCGCGATGTCGTCCGCCGCAGCGGTCCAGAATTCGGCCGCGCCGACGAGCAGCTGATGCTTGACCAACCCCGGACCACCCCCCAACAAAGCGCGACGGTTCCGGCATTTTTTCCGGAGCTTGGCTCACGCGGGCCAGTTGGTTGTAGCGTGAGGGGGAAGACAAGGAAACACGATGGGGCGCGGCGAGGAGGATGACAGGCGACGGATCCCTCCGGCACGCGTTCTGCTGCTGCTGACATCGCTTCATGGGGGCGGGGCCGAGCGCGTCGCAGTCCACCTAGCCAACCGCTGCGATCCCGCCTTGGTCGACGTGCGCATCGGGTTGCTTCGCGCTGCCGGGCCGTTCGTGAAGGATGTCGACCCAGCGCGGTTGATGGTGGCCCCGGAGGGGGAGCGGCGGTTCGTGTTCGAGGGGCCGAACGCCGGCTTCTACCGCCCGGGTCGGCTGATCGCGGGGGCGATGCAGGCGCCGATCGCGTTTCGGCGCATGATCCAGGAATGGCGGCCCGACGTAGTGATGAGCTTCCTGAAGGGGACGACGCTGATCACGCAGCTGGCGCTGGCGGGGCTTGGTGCGGCGCGGCCGCGCTGGATCGCGCGCGAAGGCAACAATACGCTGGCGGTGATCGGTGACGAGCTTCGCTCACCGGCAGCGCAGCGGCTGGTTACCTGGTATACGGCGCGGACCTATCGCGCGGCCGACGTGTTGCTCGCCAATTCGCAGCATATGGCGGACGGCCTGATAGACGATCTGGCGCTGGACCCCGCACGCATGCGGATGATCCGCAACCCGATCGATGCCGCGCGCGCGCGCCGGGAGTCGGACGCGCCGATCGCGCGAACATCGGAGGCGCGGCCGTTCATCCTGTCGGTCGGCCGGCTGGAATATCAGAAGGGCCATGACATGCTGCTGACGGCCTATGCCGCCAGTCGCGCGCGGGGCACGCATGACCTGGTGATTGTCGGCCGTGGATCGCGCGAGGCGCAACTGCGGCAACAGGCGGCAGCGCTTGGCATTGATGGGAGCGTCAGCTTCGTCGGGTTCGACGACAATCCCTGGGCGTGGATGGCGCGGGCCGACCTGGTGGTGCTGCCGTCGCGATGGGAAGGCTTTCCGACGACCGCCGGCGAGGCGCTGTCGCTGGGGCGACCGACACTGGTCACCGATTGCCGCTTCGGATCGCGCGAGCTGGTCGGCCATGATGTGGCGGGCTGGTGCGTGACGCCGGATGCCGATGCGATCAGCGACGGGATCGATCGCCTGATCGAGGACCGGGCGCTCGCTGCGCGGCTGGGCGCCGCGGGGCCGGCGCGCGTCGAGGCGTTCGGCATGACGGCGATGATCGCGGCCTATCAGGCGCTGTTCATCGAGCAGGCGGCGCTCGGCCCCGGTGCCCTCGTCGCCGCCTGAGACTGGACCACCGACAAGCGACCGGGCGGGACAATTGATCCTGCGCGGTGGCGGGGCCAATGCGCTCGGCTTCCTGATCCGCTTCGGCGCGCGCTTTGGCTTTCTGTTTGCGGGCGCGCAATTGTACGGCGCTTCGCTGCTGGGCGCCTATGCCATTGCCCTGGCGGTGGTCGAACTGGGGGTGATGGCGGGCGGGGTCGGCGCACGCTGGCTGATTTTCCAGTGGATCGACGAGCGCGGCCCGGGCCGTGCGCCGCGGCACGTGGTGATGGATGCGGTGCTGTTGGCGGGGGGCGCGTCGACGATCCTCTGGATCGCGGTGGCGGCGGCTGTGCTGCTCGTGCCCACCACTACGCTGGCGGCGCAGACGGCGACGGCGCTGCTGTGGCTTGCGCCGACCATCCTGATCCAGGTGCTGATCGAAGTGCTGCTCGCCGCGACGCGCTGGGGACGGGAAATACGCTATGACGTGATCGGAAAGAGCGTGATCCAGCCCTGGATCGGCATCGTGGTCGCGCTGCTCGCTTGGGTTGCGGGGGCGCGGGCGATCGGCCTGCCGCTGTCCTATCTGGTCGCCTCGCTGGTGGTGCTGGCATACGCGGGACTCGCCGTGCGGCGGGTGCTCCCGAGGAGCGGCGTGCCCTACCGTCCGAGCCGACAGCGACTGCGTCGGATGGCATCGCAGGGCCTGCCGACGATGATCAGCGAGGTGAGCGACGGGCTGGTCGCGCGGATCGATCTGTGGCTGGTCGGCGCTTTGCTGGGGCAGGCTGCGGCGGGCATCTATGGCGTGGTCAAGCAGATCGCCATCGTGCCCCGCCAGGTGCGCCAGAGCATCGACGGGATGCTGGTGCCGCTCGTCTCCAACACGCTCGCGCAGGCCGGGGAGGTTGGTGCGGGGCGGGCGATCGGCAGCGCAATCCGCCTGTTGCTGGTGATCCAATTGCCGCTGCTGATCGCCCTCGCCGTCGTGGGTGCACCGCTGCTGGAGCTGTTCGGCGCGGGCTTTGGCGCCGGGGCGGGGGCGCTTCTGCTGCTGACGGGTGCGGAGATCGTGCAAGGCAGCTTTGGCGTGGCGGACCTGATCTTCGCCTATCGCCGGCCGCGGCTCGGCCTTCGGGTCACGCTGCTAGGGGTGGCGGTGGCCGGGTTGCTGGCGAGCGTGCTGATCCCGGTGTTCGGGATGGCAGGCGCGGCCGGGGCAGTGCTGGGCGGCTATGCCGCGCGCGCGCTGGCGCGACGGATCGTGCTGCGTCGCGTCTTCGGGATCGTCGCGACCCCGGGCGTCGCCGCCATTCCGCTGGCGATCGGCGCGGCGGCGATGGGGGCCGTGCTGGCGCTGCACCGCCTGCCGCCCGCCGCGCTGGTCGCAGGGCTGGGTACCTACGCAATATCCCTTCTGGCGTGGCGGCGGGCGAGCGGGATCACCTTCCTGCCGACCGGTTTCGTCGACGAATCGCCCTGATTGCGCCACGAGATGCTGTCAAAGGGGGTGCATGAACACTGTGCGTATCATTGCTTCGGCCGCTCTCCTGCTGCTTGCCCCCTCGGTGGCAGCGCAGGGCAAGGGCACCATCCTTGGCCCCTATGCCGCGCGCTGCGCGGCGGGGAATGAGCCGTCGATCCTGGTGAATGTGGTGGGGCTGAAGAACCGCAACGGGGCGCTGCGCGCCCGCACCTTTGGCGGGGCGACCTCCACCTGGTTCGAGAAGAAGGGCTGGATCACGCGCGTCGAAGTGCCGGCGCCAAGTTCCGGGCCCGTGCGGATCTGCCTGCCGGTGTCGGCACCCGGCACTTACGCCGTCGACCTGCGGCACGACATGAACGGCAATGGCGAGACCGACAAGTCGGACGGCGGCGGCGCGTCGGGCGATCCCAAGGTGACGCTGCTGGACTTCATCCTGGGCCGCAAGCCATCGCCCAAGGTGACGGCGGTGCATGTAGGCAATGGCGTGACCGAGATTACCGTGACCGCCATGTACCTGCGCAATGGGGCGCTTCGCCCGATCGAGGGCATGGCGCGCTGAGCGGCAACGCTCGTCCCCGCCGCGATCATGCTCAGGCGGGGGCGAGCTGCCCCTGAAGCGCCGTAATTCGCGCGACCTGCGCGGTGACGGCGTCGCGGACCTGCGCTGAGGCGGCGGTCAGCGCCGGATATTCGGAGCCCACCGTCACGGCGCGCTCCTGCGCCATGTCGCCGAGCTGGATCGCCAGGTCGCCAGTCGATGAGCGCAGCGAATCCAGTTCCGCCAGCGCCACCTGCGCATCGAGCCAGCGATCGGTGCCCGCGGCGGCACCACGCGCGCTGCTGACCAGTCGGGCGGCGCGCGTCGCGGCCGTATCGAACGCGCTCACCCGTTTTGTCAGCGTGGCCATGACGGTGGCGATCTGTGCGTCGAGCGCGGGGTCCGTCTGCGGCGGCTCGGGCGCGGCGGGTGGCGGTTCATCGAGGTTCTGCGTTTCGGCGGGCCGGGGAAGCAGCGAGGGATAATCGCCCTGCGCGGTGCACCCGGCAGCGATCAGGAGGAGGGCGAGCGGGGCGGGAAAGGCACGGAGCAGCATGAGAATGTGTTAGGTAGCGAGAAAGTTATGCGCAACGCTCTTGCCTAATCCAAAAGTCGCTTCTATCAGCGCCACTCCAACGCGCCCGTAGCTCAGCTGGATAGAGCATCAGACTACGAATCTGAGGGTCGGACGTTCGAATCGTTCCGGGCGCGCCATTATTTACAGCACAAGTTCCACGCGCCCGTAGCTCAGCTGGATAGAGCATCAGACTACGAATCTGAGGGTCGGACGTTCGAATCGTTCCGGGCGCGCCACTTCCCTGATGGGGAGTTTGGATGGAAACACGCTGACCGCGCCGCTGCGCCACCTTTCCCGTCGCTGTTTACCTGCCGAGGGGCGCCATGCCTCTTCTCGTCGCGCTGCCGCTTTGCCAAAGCCGCTTCGGGCGCCCGCGTGGCGGCAACAGAAAGGGAGAGCGGCGAGGATGAGTGCGGATGGCGTGGGACGCGGCAGGACAGATGGCGGCCCGATCCTGAGCGTGGAGGAATTGCGCACGCTGCTGGCCGGTGCCTTCCCGGGGCGGGCAGGCGAGGGCGGGACGGTCGAGGTGCTTGGCCCCGGAACCGCGCGCATGATCCTGGATCCGCTGCCGGCGATGGCGCGGCCGGGCAACATCGTCTCCGGCCCGACGCTGATGACGCTGGCCGATCATGTCGCCTATGCGGTGATCCTGGCGCACACCGGACCGATGCTGATGGCGGTTACGCACACCCTGACCATGAGCTTCCTGCGCGCGTGCCGGTTCGAGCGGATCGTCGCGGATGCCACCATCCTGAAGATGGGGCGCCGGCTGGTCACTGTCGATGTCCGGATCTGGCAGGGAAGCGAGGCCGGGATCGTGGCGCAGGCGACCGTGGGTTATACGCTGCCGTCAGGATGACCGACGCGAAGCCGCCGCGGCTGTCCGGGAGGGCGACCGCGGCGGCGTCGGGTAGAGACGAGGATCAGAGGCGGAGGCCGAGGCCGACGCCGAAGACCAAAGGATCGACGTTCAACCGCACGCGCTGCGTACCGGCGGTTGCGGTATCCAGCCGGGCGGTCGTATCAATGTCGATATATTTGACGTCGAGGTTCAGGAACACCTTGCGCGACAGGTCGATGTCGATGCCAGCCTGGGCGGCCCAGCCGACGCTGTCCTTCATGTGCACGCGGGTGCGCCCGACTGCTGCCTCCAGCGCGGGCGAGGCCTTTTCGTTCCAGAAGATCGTGTAGTTGATCCCCGCGCCGACATAGGGCCGCACGGTGGAGCGCGGCATGAAGTGATATTGCATGGTCAGCGTCGGCGGCAGCACCCAGGTGGAGGCCAGGCGGCCGATACCGCCGGTGGTGCCGGTGCGACCGTCGGCATGATGCTTCGTCGTGGAAGCGATCAGTTCGAAACCGATATTGTCGGTCGCCATATAGGTGAGGTCGAGTTCGGGCATGACGCTGTTGTCGATCCGCACCTTCTCCCCCGGGAAAGCGGGCAGGATGCTGCCGGAGCGCTCATTGGGCGCAACCGTGATGGCGCGGGCGCGCAGCAGCACGTCGCCGGCGCGCGTTCCGACCCGCGCCGCATCGTCCTGCGCCGCGGCGGGTATGGCAGCCACGCCGGCAACCATGACACCCAGCGCCGCGACCAACCGCTTCTTCATCGTCATTCCCCTTTGCATCTTTGTTCGGAATGCGACCGGGGTAGGCGCGCCGGCGGGGGTCGGCGTTGATCGGCGCCAAGCAAGTTTTTGACCGCGATCAAGGATGCGCCACTGGCCGTGCCCCACGCGGTTGGCATGTGGACCTACCATCCCGACCTGCTCGCCCGCGCGGTGCCGCGCTATACCAGCTATCCGACGGCGGCCGAATTCGGCGACACGGTGGGTAGCGAGGACATGGCCGTCGCGCTTGACCGGGTCGCGCCGGACGAGGCGATCTCGCTTTATCTCCACATCCCATATTGTCGGGAAATCTGCTGGTATTGCGGGTGCAACACGGGCGCGGCGAACCGCAGCGCGCGGCTGTCCAACTATCTGGCGCGGCTGGGCGAAGAGATTGCGCTGGTCGCGCGCCGGCTGGACGGACGCGGCCGCGTGGGGCGCATCGCCTTCGGCGGGGGCAGCCCCAACGCCATACCGGCCGACGCCTTTGCTGACCTGGTCGCGCAGGTCCGTGACGCCTTTCAGTGCGATGACGACACGATCGTCTCGGTCGAAATCGATCCGCGCGGCTTCGGCGCGGGATGGGCACGGGTGCTACGCGGCGCGCAGGTCACGCGGGCGAGCCTGGGCGTGCAGACGTTCGACCCCGCGATTCAGGCCGCGATCGGCCGGGTGCAGCCCGAAGCGGAGATCCGCGAGGCCGTCGCGATCCTGCGCGAGGCCGGCGTGTCATCGATCAACTTCGACCTGATGTACGGCCTGCCGGCACAGGACGATGACAGTTTGCGCGCGACGCTGGCCACGGCGCTGACGATGGCGCCGGACCGGCTGGCGGTATTCGGCTACGCCCATGTGCCGCACATGATCGCGCGGCAGCGGCGGATCGACGCCACGTTGCTGCCCGACGCGGCGGCACGGTTTCGGCATGCGGCACTGGCGCATGAGACACTGACCGGGGCGGGGTATCGCGCAGTCGGTTTCGATCATTTCGCGCGGCCGGACGACGCGCTGGCGCAGGCGGCGGCCGCGGGCACACTGCGGCGCAATTTCCAGGGCTTTACCGAGGATCCGGCGGAAACGCTGGTTGGGCTGGGCGCGAGCGCGATCAGCGAATTTCCCGATCGTCTGCTGCAGAATGAAAAGAACACCGGCCGCTATCACATGGCGATCGGCAGCGGGCGCTTCGCGGTCACACGCGGGCTGCGGCGCAGCGCCGAGGACCGGCTCCGCGGACGGGCGATCGAAGCGATCCTGACGCGTGGCGAAGCCGACCTGTCGGGGGTGCCGCAACTGGGAACGGTTCATTCGCGGCTGGCGCCGTTCGTCGCGCACGGGCTTGTCCGCTGGAAGGGCGAGCGCCTGCTGCTGCAGGATGAGGCGCGCCCCTATGCGCGGGTGATCGCGGCGACGCTGGACGCCTATCGCGGTGAGGAGCCCGCGCGCTTCAGCAGCGCCGTCTGAGCCGCGTGCCGATCGCCGCCAACGACCCCGGCTGCGCCCCGCCACGCTGCGCCGCCTGTGCCGCGCGCGACACGTCGGTGTGCGCGAGCTTTGCCGATCGGGAGCTGACTGCGTTGCACGGCATCGGCCGCCGGCGCATGCTGAAGGCCGGCCAGGTGCTGATCTGGGCGGGTGATCCGGCGGCGGTCTGCGCCAATCTGGTCTCCGGCGTGCTGAAGGTCGTGCGCGAGGATCCGGACGGGCGGGCGCAGATCGTCGGCCTGTTGTTTCCCGGCGATTTCGTCGGCGAATTGTTCGTCGAACAGGCGCGCGAGACGGTGGTGGCGCTGGTCGATGCCGATCTGTGCCTTTACTCGCGCCGTGCGCTGGAGCCGGTACTGGCGGCCCAGCCGGGGGCCGAGGGGCTGTTGCTGCGCCGCGCGATGGGGACGCTGGCCGAGGCGCGGCGCTGGATGCTGATGCTGGGGCGAAGGCACGCGCCGGAGAAGGTCGCCGCCTTCCTGCTCGACATGCATCGCCGACTGGGCGTGGGTGACCGCGTGGACCTGCCGATGGGGCGCGGCGCGGTGGGTGAGGTGCTGGGCCTGACGATCGAGACGGTTAGCCGGCAGATGACGGCGCTAAAGGCCGCCGGGCTCATCGCGCTGCCGGGCGGGCGGCAGGTGCGGCTGCTCGACCGCGCGGCGCTCGCCCGTATCGCTGGGTGACCGGATCAGGCAGCGAGTTGCGGCAGCGGGTGATCGCCGGCGAGAAGATCGATCCGGCGCTGGCAGGTGGCGACCATCGCGGGCCGATGGCTGACCAGCAGGAGCCCCTGACCGGTGCGATTCAGCCGCTGCGCCAGCCGCGCGGCCACCAGCTGTTCGGTCGCCGCGTCCAGCCCTTCGCTCGGTTCGTCGAGCAACAGCCAGGGCGCCGCGCTCGCATAAGCGCGGGCGAGGGCGAGCCGCCGGCGCTCACCGCCGGATAGCCGCGCGCCATTCTCACCGACCCATCCGTCGAGCCCGCCGAGCGCGCGCACGCGATCGTCGATCGCGGCATCGTGCAGCGCCTGCCACAGCGCGTCGTCGGACAGCGCCGGATCGGCGAGCAGCAGATTGTCGCGCACAGTGCCCGAGAGCAGGGCGGCATCTTGCGGCGCCCAGCCGAAGCAGCGGCGGCGAATGACGGGATCGATCTGTGCCGCGTCATGCCCATGGAGCGCCATGCTGCCCGGCGCGGGATCTCGCAGGCCGAGCAGCGTTTCGAGCAGCGTCGTCTTGCCGGCGCCCGACGGGCCGACCAACGCGACACGCTCGCCGGGACGAAGGACGGCGCTGCACGGGCTGGCGAGGGTGAGTGTCGGCGCGGCGACAAGCGCAGTGGCCGGGGCAGGGGCAGGGGCAGGGGCGATCTGCGCGGAAGCATTCTCCAGGATGGCGTCGAGCCGGACCTCTGCCTCACGCACGCGTCCCTGCTCGACCAGGGCGCGCAGCAGCGGCCCCAGGCCATCGATCGTCATCGCTGCGGCCAAGGCCGCCATTGCCGCGATCGGCGCGCCGGCGGGGGCGGCAAGGAACAGCGCGCTGGCGGCGGCCAGGCCGATCCCACCCGCGTGAAGCCATTCGAACCAGCCTGCCGCTTCGGTATGCCGGCGATGCGCATGACCCAGTGCGCGCGCCTCCACGGTGATCCGGTCTGCGGCCCAATCCTCCAGCCCGAAGCAGCGAAGCTCCGGCGCGGCATCGACCAGCCGGGCGACTTCCTCGCGCAGCGCGCCGGCCGCCTGCTGAACCGCGCGACCCGGCGCATCCATGCGGCGGGACAATAGCGTGCCGATCACCAGGGTCGCCCCGGCGCAAGCCAGTGTCGCCAGCGCGGCGGGGATACCGCCGAGGATTACCAAACAGCCGCCGGCGCCGACAGCGGCGGCAATGCCCCAGGGTGCTGACAGGCGGACGAAGCGGCTCTCGATCGCGCCGACATCATCGACGAGGCGTGCGGTTGCTTCTCCGGTGCCGAGCGCCATCGCGCGGTGGACCGGCGCGGCGGCCAGCGCACGGTACAAGGCGGGCCGGATGCGTGCGAGCGCGCCAAACGACGCCTCGTGGCTGGCCAGCCGCTCACCATAGCGCGCGCCGGTCCTGACGATCGCGAGCAGGCGGATGCCGGCGGATGGCAGCATGTAGTTGAAGGCCAGCGCCACCGCCGGCCCCGCCGCCCCGGCAATCGCGGCGGCGGTGATGAACCAGCCCGACAGGCCGAGGAGAACAACCGAGGCCGCGGCGACCAGCGCGGCAAAGAGCGACGCGCGCAGCAGCAGGCGACGCTGGGCGCGACGTTCAGCGGCGATCAGCGTGGCGAGGGTCATTGGCTGTCTCCGAGGCGGACGACCTGGTCGGCGATGGCGGCAAGGCGCTCGCTATGGGTGGCGAGGAGGGTGGTGCGTCCACGGCACGCGCCGGCGATGGTGGCGATCAGCGCGGTTTCGCTGGCGTGATCGAGATGCGCGGTCGGCTCGTCCAGCAGCAGCAACGGCGCCGGCTTCAGCAGCGCGCGGGCGAGTGCGATCCGACGTCGTTCGCCGCCCGACAGCCCGCTGCCGCGCGAATCGATTTCGCTGTCCAGCCCCGCCGGACGGCGTGCCAGCATCGGTCCAAGCCCCGCGCCCTCGACCGCGGCGTCGAGATCGCGGGGCGTCGCTTTCGGATTGGCCAGCAGCAGATTGTCGCGGATCGTGCCGGCGAGCAGCAGCGGGTGCTGCCCGGCCCAGCTGGCGAGCGGCGCGATCGTCCCCATCGTGTCGAGCGGCACGCCGTCCACCAGCACCGTGCCGCTTTCCATCGGCGCGAGGCCGAGCAGCAGGTGGAGCAGGCTCGACTTGCCGCTGCCCGACGGGCCGACCAGCGCGATCGTCTGTCCGGGCGCGGCGGTGAAGGAGAGGTTGGCGACCGCTGGGCGGTCGCTGTCGGGATAGCGGATCGTCACATCGTGGAAGGCGAGTGCGGGCTGGGCGGAAATCGGCCGCGGGCGCGCCGGGGTGAGCGGGGCGGGGAGCGCCATCAGCCGCTCGGCCGCCGTCTCTGCCGACTGCTTGTCGTGATAGGCGGCGGCAAGGCGGCGCATCGGACCATAGAATTCGGGTGCCAGCGCCAGCACGAAGAAGGCCCGGCCGAGATCGAGCTGTTCGGGCACGGGGAAGGGGAGTTGGCCGAGCAGGTTGAAGCCGCAATAGACCGCGACCAGCGCCACTGATAGCGCGGCGAAGAATTCGAGCGCCGCGGAGGACAGGAAGGCGACCCGCAGCACACGCATCGTTCGTTTGGCGAGCTCGTCCGCCGCTTCGCCCAGCGCCTTCGCCTCGCGCTGCTCCGCCCCGAAGGCGAGCACCACCGGCAGGGCGCGCACGCGATCCGCAAAGCGGCCGGAAAGGCGCGACAAGGCGACGAACTGGCGGCGCGATTCATCCGCCGCGGCGCCGCCGGCGAGCGCCATTGCGATGACGAAGGGGATCAGCGTGCCGAGCAGGATCGCCGCCGATACCGGGCTGGCGATGGCGGTGGCGGCCAGTACCAGTAGGGGCGCCAGCACGGCCGCGCGTCGCGCCGGGAGGAAGCGGGCGACATAGCCGTCGAGCGCCTCCACCTCGTCAACCGCGGCAGTGATCCAGCCGCCCATGGTGGTGGCGCCACCCGGCGCGCGGTGAAGCGCGGCCTCCACCACGCGGCGGCGCACCTGCGCCTTCGACCGCTCGGCTGCAGCGGCGCCGATCCGCGCCGATGCCATGGCGAACAGCCCACGGGCCGCGCCGGTCACCGCGACCAGCGCCGCCCAGGGAAGGACGGCGGCGAGGCCATCCGGTACTGCGACCACGCCGCCCGCAAGGCCGGCGGCAAAGCCGATGGCGGCGAGCGTATCCAGCAGCAGCACGGCGCCGGCAGCGCCCGCGCCCGTGCCGGCCGCGGCGGTGAGCCACCGGCCGCGCGCACGGGCCATGGCCTTTGTCGATGGGATCGCAGTCATGCACGGCAGGTCGCTGCGAAACAGCGCCAGGTCTTTGACCACGGTCAATGTTGCGCGTGCGGCCCGGGCCTACCGCGCGGCCATCCAGGGGCCGGACGTGCGGCCCCACGGGGGAGACATTTCAATGGACCTCGGGGTCACAGACCTGTCGCGGCTGCAATTCGCGCTGACCGCGCTGTACCACTTCCTGTTCGTGCCGTTGACGCTCGGCCTGTCGTTCATGCTCGTCATCATGGAATCGATCTATGTGATGACGAACCGCCCGGTGTGGCGGGTCGCGACTCGGTTCTGGGGCAAGATCTTCGGCATCAATTTCGCGCTGGGTGTCGCGACCGGGCTCACCATGGAGTTCCAGTTCGGCACCAACTGGTCGTATTTCTCGCATTATGTCGGCGACATCTTCGGTGCGCCGCTCGCGATCGAGGGGCTGATGGCCTTCTTCCTCGAGGCGACCATGGTCGGCATCATGTTCTTCGGCTGGGACCGGCTGTCGAAACTGGGCCACCTCATCGTCACCTTCCTGGTGGCGCTTGGCACCAACCTGTCCGCCTTGTGGATCCTGATTGCCAACGGCTGGATGCAGAACCCGGTCGGCGCGACCTTCAATCCCGAAACTATGCGGATGGAGGTGAGCGACTTTGGCGCGGTGCTGTTCAATCCGATTGCGCAGGCCAAGTTCGTCCACACCGTCAGCGCCGGCTACGTCATCGCCTCCGCACTCGTGCTGGGCGTATCGGCCTATTACCTGCTGAAAGGCCGCTTCATCCCCGTGGCGCGTCGGTCGATGACGGTCGCCGCGGCGTTCGGCCTTGCCTCCTCGCTGTCGGTCGTCGTGCTGGGTGACGAGAGCGGCTATGCGCTGACCGACAACCAGAAGATGAAGCTCGCCGCGATCGAGGCGGTCTGGCACACCGAGCCTGGCCCCAGTGGCCTGACGCTGGTCGGCTATCCCGATTCCGTCGCACGCGAGACGCGCTACAAGGTCGAGATTCCGTGGCTGCTGGGCCTGATCGCGACGCGCAGCCTGGATGGCACCGTTGCCGGCATGTCGGAACTGGTGCTGAAGGCGCAGGAGCGGATCGCGTCGGGCATCATCGCTTATGATGCGGTCGAACGGTTGAAGACCGATCCCACCAATGCCGAGCAGCGCGCCCGGTTCGAGACGCACAAGCGCGACCTTGGCTATGCCCTGCTGCTGAAGCGGCATCTGGACGATCCGCGCCTGGCGACCCCGGCGCAGATCGAGGCGGCGGCGTGGGACACGGTGCCTGACGTGGGCCTGATGTTCTGGACCTTCCGCGTGATGGCGCTGATCGGCTTTGCGATGATCGCGCTGTTCGGTGCGGCATTCGTCCTGTGCTCGCTACGGTTGCATCTGCAGAGCCGCTGGTTCCTGAAGCTGGCCGTTGCGGCCATCCCGCTGCCGTGGATCGCGGCCGAGATGGGCTGGATCGTCGCCGAGCTGGGCCGCCAGCCCTGGGCGATCGAAGGCGTCCTGCCGACGTTCCTGGCGCACAGCACCCTGAGCCGCGGCGCCCTGTGGACGACGATCGCGGGCTTCACCGCGCTGTATGGCGGCCTGGCCGTGATCGAGGTTCGCCTGATCCTCGCCGCGATCAAGCACGGGCCGGATGCGCGCGAGCCTGATCAGCCGGCGCCGGGACCGATCCCCGCCGAGCCCATTACCGCCTGAACGAAAGGATCGAACCATGTTCGACTATGAGACGCTCCGCGTCATCTGGTGGGCGCTGATGGGCGTGCTGCTCATCGGCTTCGCCCTCACCGATGGGTACGACCTGGGGGTGGCATCGCTGCTGCCCTGGGTTGCCAAGACCGACGCCGAGCGGCGTATGGTGATCAACAGCGTGGGACCGACCTGGGAGGGTAACCAGGTGTGGTTCATCCTGGGCGGCGGTGCGATCTTCGCCGCCTGGCCGCACGTCTATGCCGTCAGCTTCTCCGGCTTCTATCTGGCGATGTTCGTGGTGCTATCGGCGCTGATCCTGCGGCCGGTGGGGTTCAAATATCGCTCCAAGCGGCCGGACCCGGCGTGGCGCACCCGTTGGGACTGGGCATTGTTCGTCGGCGGCTTCGTCCCGGCCCTGGTGTTCGGTGTGGCGGTCGGCAACGTGCTGCAGGGCGCGCCTTTCCGCATCGATAGCGACCTGCGCTCCTTCTACGAAGGCAGTTTCCTTGACCTGTTCACGCCCTTCACGCTGCTGTGCGGCCTGTTGTCGGTCGCGATGCTGGTGCTGCACGGCGCGGCGTGGCTGGCGATCAAGGTGGAGCGTGGGCCAGTGCACGATCGCGCCCGCACCGTCGGCAGCGTCGCGGCGATCGCGACGATCGCGCTGTTCGCGGTCGGCTATGTGTTCGTCGCTTATGGCGATGTCGGGTATCGCATCACCAGCGTCGTCGATCCGGCCGGCCCGTCCAACCCGCTGCGCACCACCGCCGAACAGGCCGCGGGCGGCTGGCTCACCAACTTTGCGCTTTATCCCTGGATGGTGGCGGCGCCGCTGATGGGCTCGGTCGGTGCGGTGCTGGCGTTTGTCGGCATCCGCCGCGGCGCCGAGGTGCTGGCCTTTGCCGGCTCATCCTCCGCCGCGGTCGGGATCATCGCCACCGTTGGCTGTTCGATGTTCCCGTTCATCCTGCCGTCCAGCATCGATGCGCATTCCAGCCTGACGGTGTGGAACGCATCGTCCACGCACCGGACGCTGGGGATCATGCTGTTCGTTACGGTGGTCTTCCTGCCCATCGTGCTCGCCTACACCGCCTGGGCATACAAGGTGATGTTCGGCCGGGTGACGACGGAGGAAGTCCGCACCAACCCTGACTTCTACTGACAGGAGGCTGATACGATGTGGTATTTCACCTGGGTTCTCGGCCTTGGCCTCGCCGTCCTGTTCGGCATCCTCAACGGCATCTGGCACGAATTCCATCTGCCGATCGAGGATGACGACGAGGCGCCGGCGCGCCGGTGATCGACGCAGCACGGGGTGACGCGCGTGCGTCGCCCCGTTTTGCATGACAAGGCGGGGGCGACAGACCTGCGCCGCCGACCTATATGGCAGCCATGCTGGCCAAGGATATTTGTGCGGATTGCGCCGTGCGCGACCAGGCGCTGTGCGGCAGCCTCGACGATCAGGAACTCGTCGCGCTCAATTCGATCGGGCAGCGCCGCCGGGTGCCGCGCGGCGCCACCGTCATGTGGGCGGGCGATGAAAGCGTGATCTGCGCCAATCTGCTGTCCGGCGTGCTGAAGCTGGTGGCGTCGACCGCCGACGGGCGCGAGCAGATCGTCGGTCTGCTTTATGCCTCCGACTTCGTCGGCACGCCCTTTACCGATCACGCCGATTTCACGATCACCGCACTGACCGATGCCGAATTGTGCGTCTTCCCCCGCCAGGCGTTCGAGCGGGTGCTGGAGGATCATGCGCGCATGGAGCACGTGCTGCTGCAACGCACGCTGCGCGCGCTGAACGAGGCGCGCGGCCGGATGCTGACGCTGGCGCGCAAATCGGCGGAGGAGAAGATCGCCGGCTTCCTGCTCGACATGGCGTCACGCGCGGGCAGCACCGGATGCCGCGCGACGCCCGACGGGCCATTGACCTTTGACCTGCCGCTGACGCGCGGTCAGATCGCTGACGTGCTGGGGCTGACGATCGAGACCGTCAGCCGGCAGATGACGAAGCTGAAAAGCGCCGGCGTCATCTCGCTGCCCGGCGGGCGGGGGATCACCATCGCCGATCAGAACGCGCTGGAACTGCGCGCACAGGCGGCCTGAGGGCAGCGACGGCGGGCTAGCCGGCGGCGGCCCGCCGTCCCAGCGCCTCGACCAGCAATGCCCGCCCCTCTGCGGTGAGCCGCTGGTGCGCGGCCGCGAGGATCGCCAGCTGTTCGAGCTCGATCGATGCGCGGCAGCCAGTGAAGAAACAGCGCAGCATATAGCCGAGCGTCGCCGCATCAGGCGTAGGCGTTTCGTCATCGGGCCGAAGCGCGGCGATCAGTTCCTGCGCGTAAACGGTGTTGGCAACGCGCCGCGTCTCGATCAGGCGGGATAGTGCCGTGCCGAGCGGGTCAGTGCCGGACGGGCGCAGGAACGGGGCGACCGGGCAGCGATCATCGTCACCAGTTGCGATCACCATCTCCAGTCCGCTGCACAGCCGCGCGCACGTTGCCGGATCCGGCAATGCGGGCAGGGCGTCGGCGCATTGCTCCAGCGCGTCGCACAGCGCGGCGACGCCGGTGTGAAAGGCGACGAGGCGCATCAGGTCGACTTCCTGCACCACCTGCCAGCCACGCGAAAACGCCAGCACGAGGCCGGCAGAACGATCATGCCTCGTCACGGGCAAACTCCCTTTGTGCGGGGAGGCTAGCGTACGGCCCGCATGCGGCTTTGACCGGGGTCAAACCGACCCGCCTCCACGCCGTGCAATGCCACCAGCCGAATGATGATGATGGTGGGGCATGTCTGATGGATCATGATGTCGTGGTGATCGGCGGCGGGCCGGCGGGATTGGCGCTTGCCTGTTCGTTGCGCGGAACCGGCCTGCGGATCGCCGTGGTGGAGCGCCAGCCCGCGGACGTGCTCGCCAACCCACCAAGCGACGGGCGCGAGATCGCGTTGACCCATCGCTCCGTGCGCCTGCTGCAGGAGATGGGTGCGTGTCAGCATCTCGACCCCGCGATAATCGCGCCCCTGCGCGCGGCACGCGTGCTGAACGGCCGTTCACCGTTCGCGCTCTCGTTCGATCCGGCTGGCGGTGCGCAGGACTGGCTGGGGCAGCTGGTGCCCAATCATCAATTGCGCCGGGCGCTTTATCGAACCGCGTTCGAGGCCGGCGATGGACCGGCGGGGCTGGAACTGGTCGCCGGCGTTGCGGTGGATCGTGTGCGCACCGGGCCGGCGGCCGCAAGGGTGACACTGGCCGACGGGCGTGAGTTGCGCAGCCGCCTGCTGGTGGCGGCGGATTCGCGCTTCTCGAAGGTGCGCGAGCAGCTTGGCATTGCCGCGTCGATCAACCGGCTCGGCCGATCGATGATGGTGTGCCGCGTGGCGCATGACCGCGACCATGGCGGCGTGGCGACCGAATGGTTCGATCATGGGCAGACCATCGCGCTGCTGCCGCTGCCGGGACGCACCTCGTCCATCGTGCTGACGCTGCCGGCGGGGGAGATCGAGCGGATCGCCAGCCTTGATCGCGCGGCCCTGGGGGCGGAGCTGACGATGCGGTCGGCCGGTCGGCTGGGGCGGTGCACGGTGGTGGAGGATCCGCACGTCTATCCACTTGCCACCACTTTTGCCCAGCACTTTGCCGCGACGCGCGCGGCGCTGATCGGCGATGCCGCGGTGGGGATGCATCCGGTGACGGCGCATGGCTTCAACCTGGGATTGCAGGGGCAAGCGACCCTGGCCCGGCTGATCCGCGAGGCGGTGAGCGCGGGGCGCGACATCGCCTCTGCGCTGCTGCTGCGCCGCTACGAGGCGGCGCATCGGCTCGCCACCCGCCCGCTTTACACCGGCACCAATCTGCTGGTGCGCCTCTACACCGATGATCGACCACTGGCCGGGGTGGCACGCCATGCGGTGCTGCGGGCAGGCGCGCGCCTGCCGCTTGCCCGCCAGCTGGTCAGCCGCTCGCTGATGCAGCGTTGATCCCCGTCAATGATCGCGCAGGTCCGCGGCGCTAGCCCGCCGCCCGAACAAGAGGTCGGGGGTATCGTGGACATTGTATCAAAGGGCTTTTGGCACCGGTCGCATCATCTCGACCGTATGACGTTGCGCGAGCTGGTGGTCGCCTATTTCCAGCATTACGCCATCCTCTGCTACCTCGCGCTGACCGCGCTTTCCATTGGCGTGTTCGTCATGCAGCCGGCGCCGGTGCTGCCGACGATCGCCACGATCGCGCTGATCGTCCTGGCCTATCCATTGATATGGTATTGCCTGCACCGCTGGGTGCTGCACTGCCACTGGATGTTCAAGGTGCCGTGGCTGGCGGCCACGTGGAAGCGGATCCACTACGACCATCACCAGGATCCCAACCATCTGGAGGTGCTGTTCGGCGCGCTCTACACCACGTTGCCGACGCTGCTGCTGGTGTCGGCGCTGCCGGGCTATCTGATCGGCGGGGTGGGCGGGGCGGCGGCCGGTTTTGCCACCGGGCTGCTGGCGACGTGCTTCTATGAGTTTTTCCACTGCATCCAGCACCTGTCGTACAAGCCGCGCGCGGGATGGCTGGCGCGGATGAAGGTGCGCCACATGGAACATCATTTCCATGACGAGGACGGCAATTTCGGCATCACCAACTTTGCCTGGGATCGACTGTTCGGCACGCTCTACACCCGCCGCGAACGCCCGCTGAAAAGCGCCACGGTGTTCAACCTAGGCTATACCCGCACGATGGCGGCCCGCTATCCCTGGGTGGCGCGGCGATCCAACGGCTTCGTTGCTGAAAGCCATCCGCGGCAGCGCCAGCGGCGGGGCTGAACGAGGTATCAAGTGGCGGCGTCGTCTCTTGGATCGCGCGAGGTCAGCGCAACGGGCAGCCGCCACCCGAAATGGATCGCCGCAACGCGCAGCGCGAAGCAGGCGAGGGCGGACAGGATGGCGGTGGGGACGAGCGGCAGGCGCAGCCAGCTGCCGGTGACCGCCAGCCCGGCGCCGAGGAGCGCGGCCACCGCGTAGATATCCGCCTGCAACACGGTTGGCGTGCGGGTGACGAGGATGTCGCGCGCCATCCCGCCGCCGATCCCCGTGACCATGCCGAGCAGCGCGGCCATCAGCGGGTCCAGTCCGTAGGTCAGCGCCTTTTCCGCGCCGGCGACCGAGAACAGGGCAAGGCCAGCGGCGTCGAACAGCTGGATGGCGGTGTGCAGCCGCGCCCAGGGCGAATACCAGAAGAAGATCGCCAGTCCCGCGGCGACCGATGTCGCCAGATAGCGCCAGTCGCTGATCGCAGTCGGCGGCACCGCACCGATCAGAACGTCGCGCATGATCCCGCCGGCACTGGACGCTGCGAATGACAGCACCAGGACGCCGAACACGTCCAGCCGCCGATGTACCCCCAGCATCGCGCCACTGATCGCAAACACGAACGTGCCCACCAGATCCATGAAGAACAGCAATTCGTGGACGGCCTGCTGCTCCAGCATCGCGCTGCTTGCGGTCACCAGCCGGTTCCTCCTGCTGCGCGCCGCTAGTTCTGCATCCTTATCTGCTGACCCTTGACCAGCGGGTAGACCGCAAGGTCATGGCCATCCAGATTCTCCTTGTGCATGTCGACGGCCGTAATCTGGCTGTTCTCGTAGGTAGTGTAATAATAGATGCCTGTGGCGGTGTTGCAGCATGATGAATAGATCGTGATCTCATATTTTTCGTCGCCGACATTGGCACACCCGCGTTGTTGCGCGACCGATCCCAGAATCTGGAAGAATTGGCTGATGGATTCTGATTCCGAGTCTCCGCAGACCGAGTTCATCTTGGTGAAGGTCGCCTTCACGAAGCGGGAGGGGGAGGACAGGTCACCCGGCAGCCCAAGCGCACCCATGCCGCGGCTGTAGATGTCGAAGGTGATCGCGCTGGAGAAATTGTTGGTCGGCGGATAACGCGACAGGTGCATGTAATTGTTCAGGTTGAACAATTGCATGTCGAAGGTGGGGTTGTTGGTCAGCACGCCGACGGGATTGTCATAGACCTTGAGCCCGTCACGCAGCGGCTCGACGGTGATGGAGCGGTCCCGATCGGCGATGATCCAGTGCAGGGGGGAGGTGGGCATCCCCTCGCTGAACGCCTCATCGAACAGGTTTACCGATGGAAGCGCGGCCTCAACCTCGGCCACCGTTTCGAATTGGGCCAGCACCCAGAGGACGAATTCAAACGAGGTGACGTTCGTCTTGCCGGCGGCCGCGGGCAGATAGGCGGCGTTCCCGCTGAACGCGAGTCCGGCCATGCTGAGGCCCTTCTCGTTGGTGCCGTCGTAATAGAGCGGGTAGTTGTTCGCGACGGTGGCCATGCCGATGATTGCGTGATGCGCCTCGATCGGTGGCAGCTTGCGAAGCGCGATCGGGAAGTTGCGCGGCGTGAAAGTGACGGCTTCGCCATACGACATTTCGTAATCGAGATTGCGCCCGAAATAATGATCCTTGGTGGTGAAGCTCAGTCCGGTGCACATTGCCGTTCTCCGTCCCGCACTTGCCGACAGTGCGCGATGATGCGCCGCGGGAGGGGACGGTGACTGCTTCGGTCCCGCACAGGGCAATGTCTATCTTCGGGAAAGTACGCAGCGTGCGGTCCCGGTTAGTCTCCGTTTGCCAATAGCGAAGGGGCAGCCAAAGCATGTCGCCCGGCTGCCCCCGTTCATGGTCGTGCTTTTGAGCAGCGCCTCATTGACAGGCGAGGCACTCGTCATAATCGGTCGTTTCGCCCAGATCGAACTTGGGCTTCTCGATCGTGTTGTCGGCCTCCACGCCGCCAGCAAAGCCGGCGCGCTGCACGCTCTTGGAGCGCAGATAATAGAGCGACTTGATGCCCAGTTCCCACGCGCGGAAGTGAAGCATCAGCAGATCCCACTTCTCGACGTCCGCCGGGATGAACAGGTTTAGCGACTGGGCCTGGTCGATATAGGGCGAACGATCGCCCGCCAGTTCCAGCAGCCAGCGCTGGTCGATCTCGAAGCTGGTCTTGAAGCAATCCTTCTCTTCCTGGCTGAGGAAGTCGAGGTGCTGCACGCTGCCGCCATGCTCGAGGATCGAGTTCCAGACGCTGTCCGCGTTCTTGCTCTTCTCGTTGAGCAGCTTCTCCAGATACGGGTTCTTCACCGCGAAGCTGCCGGACAGCGTCTTGTGGGTGTAGATGTTGGCCGGGATCGGCTCGATGCAGGCGGACGTGCCACCGCAGATGATCGAGATCGACGCGGTCGGCGCGATCGCCATCTTGCAGCTGAACCGCTCCATCACGCCCATGTCGGCCGCATCGGGGCAGGGGCCACGCTCGGCCGCCAGCGTCATCGATGCCTGGTTCACCTGCGCATTGATGTGCTTGAAGATGCGCAGGTTCCAGCTCTTCGCCATCGCGCCTTCCATCGGCAGGCCGCGTGCCTGGAGGAAGGAGTGGAAGCCCATGACGCCGAGGCCGACCGAGCGCTCACGCGCCGCGGAGTAAGCCGCACGCTCCATGCCCGGCTCATGCCGGTCGATATAATCCTGCAGCACATTGTCGAGGAAGCGCATCACGTCCTCGATGAACTGCTTGTCGTCCTTCCACTGGTCCCACGTCTCCAGGTTGAGCGAGGAGAGGCAGCAGACCGCGGTGCGATCATTGCCGAGATGGTCGCGGCCCGTCGGCAGCGTGATCTCGCTGCACAGGTTCGAGGTGGAGACCTTCAGGCCCAGGTCGCGGTGATGCTTGGGCATGTTCTTGTTCACGTGATCGGCGAACACGATGTACGGCTCGCCGGTCGCCAAGCGAGTCTCGACCAGCTTCTGGAACAGGCTGCGCGCATCGACCTTGCCGCGGACGGTGCCATCCTTGGGGGACTTCAGCTCCCATTCGCCGCCGTCGCGCACCGCTTCCATGAACGCGTCGGGGATCAGCACGCCGTGGTGCAGGTTCAGCGCCTTGCGGTTGAAATCGCCCGAGGGCTTACGGATCTCGAGGAACTCCTCGATCTCCGGGTGCGACACGTCGAGATAGCAGGCGGCCGAGCCGCGGCGCAGCGAACCCTGGCTGATCGCCAGCGTCAGGCTGTCCATCACGCGCACGAAGGGGATGATGCCGCTGGTCTTGCCGTTGAGGCCGACCGGCTCACCGATGCCGCGCACATTGCCCCAATAGGTGCCGATGCCGCCGCCTCGCGACGCGAGCCAGACATTCTCGTTCCAGGTGTCGACGATGCCGTTCAGGCTGTCGGGCACGGAATTGAGGTAGCAGCTGATCGGCAGCCCGCGCCCGGTGCCGCCGTTCGACAGCACCGGCGTCGCCGGCATGAACCACAGGCGGCTGATGTAATCGTAGATGCGCTGCGCATGCGCGGCATCATCGGCGTAGGCGCTCGCGACGCGCACGAAGAGATCCTGATAGGATTCGCCCGGCAACAGGTAGCGATCCTGCAGCGTGTCCTTGCCGAAATCGGTCAACAGCGCATCGCGCGAATGATCGACCTCGATCGGGTACGGCTTGCGCAACGCACCCTTGGTCGCGCTCGCTTCCGCTGCGCCCGTGCCCTCGGCACTTGCTACTAAGGTGTCGGTTGCCATGTTCGCCTCGTTCGCGTCTCTAAAATCCATCGCCGCCGTTCCCCCAGTTGAGCTCGTCCGAATCGGAGGCGAGCCATCATGCTACACCCGAACGCGCTTCACTAAGAACAAAAAGGGATCAATGTGGGTGCCTCGCCCGCATGTCCGTTCCCTTCAGCGGCAGAGCGGCCGCTATCTGTTCTACCAGCACTAGCGCCCGCCGTAGCAGTCTACCCCCACAGATTGTGGCAGAGCGCGCGAAGAGGCAAGGGGGAAGGTGGTCTCGAAGCGGCCATTTGAGTGCCGCTCCGTCGCCTCGCCATGCGGCGACGCGTGGACTTCCGCGGGGTTCGCGAATTGCAAGGCTGAAGGTCGCGAGGGAAAAATTTTCCCGGGCTTGTGGCGCGGCGCCGGACATGCGGCCGGGGCGGGTCTAACGCGCCGCTCGCGCTCCTGACCAGCGCAGAACTGCGGCGCTCAGCCCGCCTTGCGCAGCGTGCGCGGCTGCGCCGGCGACAGGCGTTCCATGTCGAAATGGCGGGTGAATTCCAACCCGGCGCGGCCCTCGTCGACCCAGCGGATCACGGCGGGGAACATCTCCTCCTCGACCAGTTCGATGCGCACCTCGGCGCCGACCGCCTCTTCCGGGAAGTCGACGCCGTCGATCATCACCCCGGTCGCCGACAGGTTGCGGATCCGCACCTCGCCGGTGTCGCCGCCGACCTCGAGCCGCGCCGATCGCAGCACGGTGGACCGCGCGGCGCGGCTGACGCGGTGGCCCACCGCAAGCGCCGCGCCGTCCTGTTCGCGGAACAGCGCCAGCATCTCAGCGGCGCGGCCGGGGCGGCCATAGACGAAGCCCTGGATGTGGCTGCAGCCAAGGTCTCGGATCAGCGCGATCTCGTCCTGCTGCTCGACGCCCTCGGCGGTGGTTTCCATCCCCAGCGTCTCTGCCAGCGTCACGATCGCGCGGATGATCGCCGCGTTGCGGTTACCGGCCTGGATCGCACCGCGCACGAAGCTCTGGTCGATCTTGATCTTGTCGAATGGCGCCTTCTTCAGATAGCCGAGCGAGGAATAGCCGGTGCCGAAATCGTCGAGCGCCAGGCGAACCCCGATCCCCTTCAGCGCCCGGAACATGTGGCTGGAGGAGGAATCGTCGGTCAGGAAGACGCTTTCGGTGATTTCCAGCTCCAGTCGGCTGGCGGCGAGACCGGCGGAGGCAATCGCGCTGGTGACGATCGCCGGCAGCGCGGGATTGGCGAACTGGATCGCCGAGACGTTGACGGCGATGCGGACCGGGTCGGGCCATTGCGCCGCTTCCGCGCAGGCGGTGCGCAGGACCCACTCGCCGATCGCCTCAATCATCCCGCATTCCTCCGCGATCGGGATGAAGTCGGCCGGGCTGACCGCGCCGCGGATCGGATGCACCCAACGCAGCAGCGCTTCATAGCCGACCACGCGCTCGCTGCTGGTCGAAACGACGGGCTGATAGACAAGGTGGAATTCGTCGTTGGCGAGCGCCTGGCGAAGGTCGTCCTCCAGCCGCTTGCGGTTCTGCGCGCCGGCCAGCATCTCCTCGCGGAAGAAGCGTGAAACGCCGCGGCCGTCCGCCTTGGCGGCGTAGAGCGCGAGGTCGGCATTGCGGATCAACGTCTCGCTGTCATTGCCATGTTCGGGTGCGATGGCGATGCCGATCGAACAGCCGATCGACACTGACGAGCCGCCCAGGAAATAGGGCTGCGACAAGGCGGCGATGATCTGCTGCGCCAGCGCGCCCAGACGTTCGCGATTGCCCTCGCGCGGCAGGACGACCTGAAACTCGTCGCCGCCCAGGCGCCCGACGAGGCCCGCGTCGCCGACGCTCTGCTGCAGCCGATGGGCGACCTGTTTCAGCAGTTCGTCGCCCATCTGGTGGCCGAGCGTGTCGTTCACCGCCTTGAACCGGTCGAGGTCGAGCAGCAGCAGCGCGTTGGTGCTGCGTGCGCCCGTGACTGGCGCCAGCGTCTGATCGAGCGACAGGCGCATCCGCTGGCGATTGGCGAGGCCGGTCAGGCTGTCGAACAGTGCCAGCCGCGTGATCTCCGCATCGGCACGACGCTTTTCGGTGAGGTCGGAGCCGAAGCCGATGAAGCCGTGGAATCGGCCAAGATCGTCCAGCAGCGGCCGGCCGGAGATCGACCACCATCGGTCGCCGCCCGCCTCGAACGCGGGGCGCACCGAATAATCGGAGAAACTGGTGCGCGCCGACAGGTGAAAGGTCAGCGTCCGCTCGGTATCCGCCATGGTCGAATCGACCCGGAAAATCTCTACCAGCCGCTGGCCCAGCGGCATGAAGCCAAGCGTCTGCAACTCGTTGACCAGCTTGCCGCTGAGGTGAACCAGGCAGCCATAACGGTCGGTCTGCCAGAACCAGCCCGTGCTGTGGCTTTCATATTCCGCGATCAGCCGGACCGCGAGGACTCGGTCACGTTCCTCCTGCTCGCGCGTGCCCAGCGCCTGATGATCGCGCCGCGCCATGCGCAACACGCCGACCAGCAACAAGGTGGCGAGCACGATCGCGGCGGTCGACGCTGCGCCCAGCCCCGCGTTCACCGGCACCAGCATCGCCAGCGTGAGCGCCAGGGCGAGCGAGGCGACGCGCACAGAATGAAGCGCGATCGCCGCCATGATGATCGCGCCGAAGCAGGTCACGAAGGCGGTGACCTGAAGCGATCCGCCGGGCAGATGCTGTATCACCGCAAGCTGCAGCGACAGCGCCGCGGACAGTAAAGCGACCAGAGTCGTCAGGATCGTCACGCGGCGATGCGGCGGCAGCGCCCGGGCGGCGGGGAGGGCAAGCAATCCCCAGATCATCAGCGGCAGGACCGCGAGCAGCGGCAGCAGCCCCACGGTGCGCGCAGTGGGCGTGCCGCTCAGGCCAAGCGCCAGCGCCAGCCCGGCCGTACCCAGCAGCAGCACCGCGGCAACGACGGGCCACAAGGCGGCGACGTCATTGAGCCGTTTGTCGGTCGCCTCGTTGATCGCGTCATGGCCGGTGGCGACAAGCCCCAGCGCCTCAGCGAGGCGGGGCTGCTCCGGCGCGAGCGGGCGCGGTGTACGGCGTACGAATCCCATCCCGCCGACGGTAGGGGGAGAGGATTGGCAAAACGTTTATGGCTAGGGGGCACAGCGACGCCCCCGTTGCACTCGCCGCCGGCGCGCCATAGTGCACCGCCTCATGACCACGACGATCCGCGCCGCAGACCTGATCGAGAGCGTTGCCGATGCGCTCCAGTTCATCAGTTACTATCACCCGATGGATTACATCCGCGCCTTGGGCGACGCCTATGAGGCGGAGCAGGGCCCTGCCGCGAAGGACGCGATCGCGCAGATCCTGACCAACAGCCGCATGTGCGCGGAAGGCCACCGGCCGATCTGCCAGGACACCGGCATCGTCAACGTGTTCGTCAAATGGGGCATGGACTGCCGCATCGACGACACCAATCGCTCGATGCAGGAAATCGTCGATGAGGGCGTGCGCCGGGCATATCTGAACCCGGAGAACAAGCTGCGCGCCTCCGTCCTCGCCGATCCCGCCTTCACCCGCCGCAACACCAAGGACAACACGCCCTGCGTGCTCCACGTCGAGATGGTGCCGGGCAGCAAGGTTTCGGTCGACGTCGCGGCCAAGGGCGGCGGCAGCGAAAACAAGTCCAAGTTCAAGATGATGAACCCCAGCGACTCGATCGTCGACTGGGTGCTGGAAATGCTGCCGCAGATGGGCGCCGGCTGGTGCCCGCCCGGCATGCTCGGCATCGGGATTGGCGGCACGGCGGAACATTGCGTGCTCCTCGCCAAGAAGGCGCTGATGGAGCCGATCGACATGGGCCCGCTGAAGGCGCGTGGCCCGAAGAACGATATCGAGGCGCTGCGCATCGAGATCTTCGACAAGGTCAACGCGCTCGGCATCGGGGCGCAGGGCCTCGGCGGGCTGTCGACCATCCTCGACGTGAAGATCCTGGACGCGCCGTGCCATGCCGCGGGCAAGCCGGTGGCGATGATCCCGAACTGCGCCGCCACCCGCCACGCGCATTTCACGCTCGACGGCAGCGGCCCGGCGTATCTCGAGACGCCGAAGCTCGATGAGTGGCCCAAGGTGAACTGGACGCCGGACAAGGCCGCGATCCGCGTCGATCTCGACACGCTGACGCCCGAGATGGTTCGCTCGTGGAAGCAGGGCGACCGCCTGCTGCTGAACGGCAAGATGCTGACCGGGCGTGACGCCGCGCACAAGCGGATCAAGGACATGCTCGACGCCGGCGAGGAGCTGCCGGTCGAGTTCAAGGGCCGCGTGATCTATTACGTCGGCCCGGTCGATCCGGTCGGCGAGGAAGTGGTCGGCCCGGCCGGCCCCACGACCGCCACGCGGATGGACAAGTTCACCCGCATGATGCTCGACCAAGGCCTGCTCGCGATGGTCGGCAAGGCCGAGCGCGGGCCCGCAGCGACCGATGCGATCAAGGACGCCAAGAGCGCTTATCTGATGGCGGTCGGCGGTGCGGCCTATCTCGTCGCGCGTGCGATCAAGGGATCGAAGGTCATCGGCTTCGAGGATCTCGGGATGGAAGCGATCTACGAGTTCGAGGTGGAGGACTTCCCGGTCACCGTCGCGGTCGATAGCGAGGGCAACAACGTCCACCAGCTCGCCCCGCTCGTGTGGCGCGAGAAGATCGCCCGCGAAGGCCTGCTCCAGCCGGCATAAGGACGCAGCAGCTACAGGAGACGGCGTCATGAGCACGCGGCATCTGGTCGATCCCGAACTGTTGCCGCTGCTCGACCTGTGGCCCGCCGTCACCATGTCGGCGGAGGTGCTGGAGCAGGCGCGCAGCTGGCCCGCCCCGCCGCCGCCCGCCGACGATGACGGCGTGATGATGGAACGGATCACCGTGCCCGGCCCGGCCGGCGCTCCGGATCTCGGCCTCGTCATCTTCCGCCCGGCCGCGCCGGTGCCGAATGCCGGCGGCATCTGCCACAAGCACGGCGGCGGCTTCGTGCTCGGCACGCCGGAGGGCAGCGCCGCGCGGCTGCGCCCGATGGTCGCCGCGCTTGGCTGCGTCATCGTCTCGGTCGACTATCGCCTCGCGCCGGAGACGCCGTTCCCCGGCCCGATCGAGGATTGCTACGCCGGCCTCGCCTGGACCTTCGCCAATGCCGAGCGGCTCGGCATCGATCCGGCGCGGATCGGCGTGATGGGCGAAAGCGCCGGCGGCGGCCTGGCCGCCGCGCTGGCGCTGCTCGCCCGCGACCGCGTCGACTATCGTCTCGCCTTCCAGCACTTGCTTTATCCGATGATCGACGATCGCACCGGCGTGATCGAAGGCGATCCGCTGACCGGCGAGTTCATCTGGAACCGCGAAAGCAACCGCTTTGGCTGGCAGGCGATGCTTGGCCAAGCGCCGGGCGGCGAGGGCGTCTCACCCTATGCCGCCGCGGCGCGCGCGGCGGACCTCGCCGGCCTGCCGCCCACCTATATCGCGACCGGTTGCCTCGATCTCTTCCGCGACGAAAATATCGCCTACGCCCAGCGCCTCCTCGCCGCTGGCGTGCCGACCGAATTCCATATCTGGCCCGGCGCCATCCACGGCTTCGACGGCGCCCCCGACGCAGCGATCACGCGCGAGGCAAACCAGTCCCGAATTGCCGCGCTGCGTCGGGTGTTAAAACGCTAACTTCCGGGCCTCGGCACCGACCGTGAAGGTCCGCTTCTGGGTGGAAAGCGGTCATCAGAAGATCGCTACGTCCCCACCACCAAGCGCAACGACCGACATGCCTCCGCGCTCCGCCGGTAGGCTGATGTGCCACCCTTCATACCCGCATGAGTTGTTGAATGCATCGAGACGTCGGGCGACGCCATAATGGACCGTGAGGTCGGCCGTCTGACTATCTACAGAGACGCCCGTGATGGAACGTGATCCGATGAGTTCGTTCGCCTTCGCCTCGCCGTCGACTGGCGCTGGGAGGCCAAACTTCTGGCCGTCATCCTCATTCGCGAACTCTATCCGACCATCCGCAACGATCCGCCACGGGACTGGAAGGGTGATACTCCCGCCACCTAACAAATTAACAACCCAGTCGGTCTCTCGGCGACTGATCTCGCACTGACGCCCAACGAGGTATTCATTAAGGCGGGGGAGCCAATCACCATTCATGGATCGGAGATTGGCACCTGCCCCGGATGTCCGCAACTGCAGCGCTTTCTGTCGGTCAGCTTTAGGAAACGCTGCCGAGATCAGGAACGGCAGACAGTGGGTGGAAAGCGGACTCTAGTTAAGAAGCATTCCCGAAGCCTGCACGCGCTTGACAGCGCCAGCCTTGTCTACCGACCAAGCCACGATCCAGCTTTGACCGCCAACACCATCCCACTTCCGCCATTCTGCGCATCGTGAGGACTCGCAACCCAAGGTTGGACCGACCGTGAAGCCCTGCTCACGAAGGCGGTAAACCATGGCCGTCTCAGGCGTCGAGTCGGGGAACGTGGCATCGAGACGCTTCTGAAATGTGGTTAGAGCCGCATCACCTCCCACCCCTTCAAGGCCACGGACCAAGGCAGGCGGCTCTGCGCTACCGCACCCAAGAAGGGTGATAGTCAGGGTCGCCACGACTGCGCGTGAAAGCCGGATCATCAGTGGTGTTTAGCGTTCAGCGCGATGCCCGCAATTGGGGCGCTTCCTGCCGGTCCGCTTTCACGAGCGGTGACGGTTATCAAGCATTGCAGCAACTGATCGGTACGCACCAGTCGCGCCGAACCACTTCGCCGCTTCGGGCTTGTCCCAACCTCGCGGCTGCCGCACAGATCGGCGGATGGTTTCCATGACATGGCGGCGCCCCGGGCGGCGGCGGAGTGACGCGCGGGGCGTGGCCTGATGCTCGTCCTTGCCGGCATCGCGATCATCGCGCTCGGCTTCCTGCTGCGCTTCAATCCGATGCTGGTGATCGCTGCCTCCGCGCTCGTCACGGGACTCGCCGCCGGGATCGATCCACTCGCCATTCTCGCCGCGTTCGGCAAGGCGTTCAACGACACCCGCTACGTCACCGCCATCTATATCGTGCTTCCCGTCATCGGCCTGCTCGAACGCAATGGCCTGCAGGCGCGCGCGCGATCCTTGGTGGGCGGGCTGAAGGGGCTGACGACCGGGCGGCTGCTGATGGCCTATCTCGCCTTCCGCCAGATCACTGCCGCGCTTGGCCTGACCTCCGTGGCGGGGCCGGCGCAGACCGTCCGCCCGCTGATCGCGCCGATGGCGGAGGCTGCGGCGGGGGAGGCGCATGATCCCGAAAAGGTGAAGGCGATGGCCGCCGCCACCGACAATATCGGGCTGTTCTTCGGCGAGGACATCTTCATCGCGATCGGATCGATCCTGTTGATGAAGGGTGTGCTGGAAGGCTACGGCATCTTCGTCGAGCCGCTGCACATGTCCGTCTGGGCGATCCCCACCGCGGTTGCCGCCTTCGCCATCCACGGCACGCGGTTGTGGCTGCTTGATCGCAGGGCGCGGCGCGCATGATCGGGCTGAACTTCGTCTATCTCGTTGCGGGGCTGACGTTCCTCGCCTTCGCGATCCTCTCGTTCAGCGAGCGGCGCTGGGCCAATACCGGCTTCTACGCGCTGGTGGCGACGAGCTTCCTCGTCGGCGACTGGCTGGGCGGCATTGGCAATGGCGTGCTCGTTCTGGCGCTGGTGGCGATCGCCGCGAGCGGGCGGATGAAGCGGCGCGTGCCGACGGGCGAGCCAGCAGCGCGCGGCGCGATGGTGTTCGTGCCCGCATTGGTGATCCCGGCGACGGCGCTGATCGGCACCTTCGTGTTCAAGCAATTCCCCGCAGTGTTCGACGGCCGGCAGGCGACCTTGGTGGCGCTGGCGGCGGGCGTGCTGCTGGCGCTCGCACTTTGCTACGCCTGGCTCCGGCCGGCGCCCGGCGAGCCGTTCCGCGCTGGCC
Organism: Sphingomonas olei; assembly: GCF_045369765.1. Lineage (NCBI taxonomy): Bacteria > Pseudomonadati > Pseudomonadota > Alphaproteobacteria > Sphingomonadales > Sphingomonadaceae > Sphingomonas > Sphingomonas olei. The sequence goes on along the minus strand of NZ_JBIQEU010000012.1, from coordinate 31,587 downwards.
GTGCTTTGATGGACGATATCGGCTGGGCCGCGGTGCTGCCGCAGATGCTCGCGAGCCTCGGCGCTGTGTTTGCGCTGGCGGGTGTCGGCGAGGTGGTCGGCCGGCTCATCGGCGTCGCCATACCCACCGGCAGCGTGCTTGGCGCGGTGCTCGCCTTCGGGCTCGGCATGGCGCTGTTCACGATGGTGATGGGCAATGCCTTTGCCGCCTTCCCGGTGATGGCCGCGGCGGTCGGCATCCCGCTCCTGATCCAGGCCTATGGCGCCGATCCCGCACCGGTTGCGGCGGTCGGCATGCTCGCGGGCTTCTGCGGCACGTTGATGACGCCGATGGCGGCGAACTTCAATCTCGTCCCCGCCGCGCTGCTTGAGTTGAAGGATCGCAACGGCGTGATCCGTGCGCAGGTGCCGACGGCACTGCCGCTGCTCGTGTTCAATGTGCTTTTGTTGTGGTGGATCGTTGCATGACCCTGACGCCCGATGTCGCCGCCGGCTTTGCCCGGCTCACGCTGGGCCATGTCGGGCAGCGTTATCCCTTCAAGCTCGATCAGGTGCTGACTGGGCCGGGGGATCTGCGCGAGCCGCATGAGATTCACCCGATCTTCCACGGCAGCTTCGATTGGCACAGCTGCGTCCATGGCTGGTGGCAGCTGCTGACGATCGCACGGCTGTTCCCCGATCTGCCCGAAGCCGCGCAGATTGGCCGCCGCGCCAACGAGATGCTGGTGCCGGAGAAAGTCGCCGGGGAGCTGGCGGTGCTCACGCGGCCCTACGCAGCCGGGTTCGAACGGCCGTACGGCTGGGCCTGGGCCCTGGCGCTGCATGGCGAGGCGGTGCGGCACGACGCGGCCTGGGGCACGGCGCTGGAGCCACTCGCGCGCGCCTTTGCCGAGCGCTTCCACCAGCATTTGCCCAAGCTCACCTATCCGATCCGCGTCGGCACTCATTTCAACACCGCCTTCGCGCTGACGCTCGCGCGCGACTGGGCGCTCGATCATGATCCCGCGCTGGTGACGCTGATCGACGCGCGCGCGCGCGACTGGTTCGGCGAGGATCGCGGCTGCCAGGCATGGGAGCCGGGCGGCGACGAGTTCCTCTCCTCCGCCCTGTGCGAGGCGCTGCTGATGAGCCGCGTGCTCGGCGACGGCTTCGCGGGCTGGTTCGACGTCTTCCTGCCGGACGCCGTCGCCGGTCGCCCGCAGAGCCTGTTCACGCCCGCCACCGTGTCCGATCGCAGCGACGGGAAGATCGCGCATCTCGACGGGCTGAACCTCAGTCGCGCATGGTGCTGGCGCTCGATCGCAGCCGCGCTGCCGGCGCACCCGATCGCGCCGGTCGCACGCGAAGCGGCGGACGATCACCTCGCCGCCAGCCTGCCGCATCTCGCGGACGATTACATGGGGACGCACTGGCTGGCGACCTTCGCGCTGCTCGCACTCACTGTTTGAAAGGGGCTGGCGCCAAGGCGCTGCTCGTGCGAACCCGATCTTCGAATCGCAATTGCGGGAGAGGGAAATGGCGCTGAAGACGCGCGTCACCGAGATGCTCGGGATCGAGAAGCCGATCATCCAGGCAGCGATGGGCTGGATCGCGCGGTCGCATTTGTCGTCGGCCGTGTCGAACGCCGGCGGGATGGGGATCATCGAGACGTCGTCGGGTGAACTCGACGCGGTGCGCGACGAGATCCTCAAGATGCGGCAACTGACCGACAAGCCGTTTGGCGTGAACGTGGCCCAGGCGTTCGTGCGCGATCCGGGCATCATCCAGTTCGTGATCGATCAGGGCATCCGCTTCGTCACCACCTCCGCCGGGGACCCGATGAAATACACGGCCATGCTGAAGGCGGCGGGCCTCACGGTGTTCCACGTCGTGCCGAGCCTCGCCGGCGCGCTGCGGGCCGTGGAGGCGGGCGTCGACGGCCTGATCGTCGAGGGCGGCGAGGGCGGCGGCTTCAAGAACCCCAAGGACGTGTCCACCATGGTGCTGGTGCCGCAGGTGGTGGAGGCGGTGGACGTGCCTGTCGTTGCCGCGGGTGGGATCATGGACGGGCGCACCATGGCAGCGGCGTTCGCGCTGGGCGCGGAGGGCGTGCTGATGGGCACGCGCATCCTCTCCTCCGCCGAAAGCCCGGTGCACGAGAATTGGAAGACGGCGATCGTCGAGGCGGACTCGACCGACACCGTGTTCCTCAACCGCAGCGGCCCGGGCCCAGCGCTCCGCGCATTGCGTACCGAGCGCACGACCCGGATCGAGAAGGAAGGGACGCCCAACATCTTCGGCGAATTCGCCGACACCCAGGCGGTCTATTTCGGCGGCGACCTGGAGGCGGGCATCGCGCTCACCGGCCAAGTGGCGGGCCGCATCCGCGAGGTGAAGCCGGTCGCGCAGATCTTCGACGAGACGATGGCGGAATATGAAGCGACGGTCGCGCGCCTGCCGCGGTCCGCGTGAGGGGAGAGGAAGAATGAGCGAAGACGTAACCTATGAAGTGTCCGAAGGCGTCGCCACGCTGACGCTGAACCGCCCGGACCGGATGAACACCATTTCCGGCCCGATGCTGGACGAGCTTACCCGCCTGCTGGTGAAGGCGGGCGAGGATCGCGACGTGCGCGTGATCGTGCTGACCGGCACCGGCCGCGCCTTCTGCGCCGGGCTCGATCTCAACGCCGCCTCGAAGGGGGAGGGGATCGGATCTTCGTCGGCCACCTTCGGCGCGACAATCGACCTTCGCAACACGCCCCCCACCGTGCTCCACGCGCTCGACAAGCCGGTGATCGCGGCGCTCAACGGCTCGGCCGCCGGCTATGGCATGGATCTCGCGCTCGGCTGCGACATCCGCGTCATGGCCTCGGAGGCGAAGCTCGCCGCGGCGTTCGTGAAGCGCGGCGTTTTGCCCGAATCGGGTGGCACCTGGTTCCTGCCCCGCATGATCGGCTGGGCCAAGGCAGCGGAGATCGTCTTCACCGGCCGAACGCTGTCGGCGGAGGATTGCCTCAAGGAGCGGCTCGTCAACGAAGTGGTGCCGGCCGATCAGGTCGCCGCGCGCGCGCGTGAGCTCGCGCTGGAGATCGCGGCCAACGCCCCGATGGCGGTGCAGGGCGCCAAGCGGCTGATGCGCATGGGGATGGAAGAAACCTTCGATACCCATGTGCAGCACGTATATCTGCAGCTGCTGCCGCTGTTCCAGAGCCAGGATTTCCGCGAGGGCATGGCAAGCTTCCTCGAAAAGCGTCCGGCAAAGTTCACCGGCAAGTAACGCCCCGGGCGCGGCGCCGCGGTCATCATCCCGCGGCGCCGATCGCCCGCGTTAACGATGATGATTGATCGATCGCTTACCATCGGCGGGCACGAGCGCCCGTATGCGCCACGATCGTTCCTTCCATCGCACCACGCGCCGCGCCGCCAAGCCGATTTCCTTCTGGCCCGCGCCGCGCCGACGGCGGAAGCTGCCGTTTGCGGCCGCACTTGTCCTCGCGATCGCCACTGGCCTTGCCACCGGCGTCTGGTTCGTTCCCGAGCCCGGCACGCCGGCCACCGCTAACACATCAGCGATTCGCCACTTTTCGCTCTGCCATCGCGGCGGCGGCGAGAATTGCGTCGTGGATGGGGACACCATCTGGATCGGCGGCGAAAAGGTGCGCCTTGCCGATATCGACACGCCCGAAACGCACCCGCCGCGCTGTGCCGAGGAGGCGGCGCTCGGCGAGCAGGCAACACGACGATTGCAGGAACTGCTCAACACCGGCCCCGTCACGCTGGCTGACGCCGATCGCCCGACTGATCGTTACGGTCGCCGCCTTGCGATCGTCACGCGTGACGGCCAGTCGCTGGGCGACACGCTGATCGCTGAGGGGCTGGCGCGCCCGTGGGAAGGACGCCGCCGCCCCTGGTGCAGCTGATCGGTTGCGCCCAGAGGCTCAGCCGCGCAGCCGCTCGTGGTGGCGGATCACCTCGTCGATGATGAAACGCAGGAACTTCTCGCTGAACTCGGGGTCCAGCTCGGCTTCCTCCGCCAGCGCGCGGAGTCGTGCGATCTGCGCTTCCTCGCGACCCGGATCAGCCGGGGGCAGCCCCGCCTCCGCCTTGTGACGACCCACCGCTTGCGTCACCTTGAACCGCTCGGCGAGCAGGCAGACGAGCGCCGCATCGATATTGTCGATGCTTTTACGATAACCTCTCAGCACTTCGTCCGTCATTCGCGCCCTCCCATGGCGTTCCCCGCAGTTGCGGCCTTGCCCGCGCGTCCGTAGAGGCTGTCGCAGATGAGCGCCACCGTCCAACGCCTTGCCGGCACCCAGCCGTCGCTAGACCCGATGATTCACCTCGTCGCGGATGACATGCTTCGCGTGAATGACGCGATCCGCAACCGGATGACGTCAGAGATCCCGTTGATCCCCGAACTCGCCGGTCATTTGATCGCCGGTGGGGGCAAACGGATGCGCCCGATGCTGACGCTCGCGAGCGCACGGCTGGTGGGCTATTCGGGAAGCAAGCATCACGGGCTCGCCGCCGCGGTCGAGTTCATCCACACCGCCACGCTGCTGCACGACGATGTCGTCGACGGCTCCGACCTTCGCCGGGGCAAGCGCACGGCGAACACGATCTGGGGCAATCCGGCGAGCGTGCTGGTGGGCGATTTCCTGTTCTCCCGCTCGTTCGAGCTGATGGTGGAATCGGGCAGCCTGCGCGCGCTGAAGATTCTGTCCAACGCCAGCGCCGTGATCGCCGAGGGTGAGGTCAATCAGCTGACCGCGGCACGCCGCGTCGATCTCGCCGAGGACCGTTATCTCGAGATCATCAATGCGAAAACCGCGGCGCTGTTCGCCGCGGCCTGCCGCATCGCTGCAGTCGTGGCTGATCGGCCCGAAGCGGAGGAAACGGCGCTCGACGCTTATGGCCGCAACCTCGGCATCGCGTTCCAGCTGGTCGACGACGCGATCGACTATACGTCGGACGCGGGGACGATGGGCAAGGACGCGGGCGATGATTTCCGCGAGGGCAAGATGACCCTGCCGGTCATCCTCGCCTATGCGCGTGGCGACGCGGAGCAGCGCACCTTTTGGAAGGATGCCGTCGAGGGGCGCCGCGACAGCGACGAGGATTTCGCCCAGGCGATCGCGCTGGTCCAGTCGAGCCACTCGGTGGCCGACACCATGGCGCGCGCCCGCCATTACGGGCAGCAGGCGATCGACGCGATCGCGCCGTTCCCGCCCGGCCCGGCGAAGGACGCGATGATCGAGGCGGTCGAATTCGCGGTGGCGCGCGCCTATTGATCGATGGCGTCGGCGGAGTCTGCGCCCCGCTGGCGATCAGACCGACCCGTGCGGCTCCAGCATGCAGGGGTTCTCTCCGGTTTCGACCTGCAACGTCGCATGGCCGATGTTGAACCGATCGTGCAGCATCTCCTGCGCCTCCGCGAGGAAGGCGTCGCCTGGATGGCCAGCCGGCATCAGCAGATGCGCCGTCAGGACCGGCTCGGTCGTCGACATGGGCCAGATATGCAGGTCATGCACCTGGGATACGCCCGGCAATTCGGCCAGCGCGGCCTGCACCCGGTCATAATCGATCACGCGCGGCACCGCGGCGAGGCTCATCTCCACCGTCTCGCGCAGCAGCCCCCAGGTCTGCCAGAAGATCAGCGCAGCGATGACGATGCTGACGATCGGATCGATCCAGCCGAAGCCGGACAGCCAGATGCCGATCCCCGCGACCACCACGCCGGCCGATACCGCCGCATCGGCGAGCATGTGGAGGTAGGCGCCGCGAATGTTGACGTCGCCCTTGCGCCCGCGCGCGAACAGCCAGGCGGTCAGGCCGTTGATCAGGATGCCGACCGCCGCCACTGCCGAAACCGTCAGGCCCGGTACGGGGGCGGGATCCGCAAAGCGCTGCACCGCCTCCAGCACGATCGCGCCGAGCGCGACGAGCAGCAGCAATGCGTTGGCGAGGGCGGCGAGGATCGTCGATCCCTTCAGCCCATAGGTGAATCGCTTCGATGGCGGGGTACGAGCCAGCGCCGCACCCGCCCAGGCCACGGCGAGGCCTAGAACATCCGACAGATTATGCCCGGCGTCCGCCAGCAGCGCGACTGAGCCCGTCCACAGCCCGGCGCCCGCCTCCGCCACGACATAGACCAGGTTGAGCCCGATCCCGATCGCGAACGCCCGGTCCCAGGAGGCGGGAGGGGCGGGGTGATGATGGTGACCATGGCCATGAGCGTGCCCGTGGTCATGAGCGTGCCCGTGCCCATGCCCATGCCCATGCCCATCATCATGAGAGCCAGCGGCGGCGGAACCGTGGCCGCGCGTGTGTGCGTGGCCGTGATGATGCGCGTGACCCATGGTGCCAATCTAGCAGTGGCTCCCGGACGTGACCAGAACAGGCGCAGTGCACGATTGCCCACGCCGCCTTAACATATAGGCTGTACAGCCAACGCGATGCTTCGTGTCCTGACCCTGTCCAGCCTCTTCCCCGATGAGACGCGCCCCAATTTCGGCGTCTTCGTGGAACGCCAGACGCTGGGGCTGGCCGCCGCAGAGGATGTGACGATGCGGGTCGTCGCGCCGGTCGGCCTGCCGCCGTGGCCGCTGCGCCGCCATCGACATTATCGCGCACCGGCGTCGCTTCCGCGCGCGGAGACGTGGAAGGGCCTGCACGTCGTGCGGCCACGTTTCACGACTTGGCCGGGAACGAAGGGTCGCTTCCATGTCGCGGCGTTAATACGCGCGCTGGCGCCTTTGCTCGACGACATGCGGCGCGACTTCCCGTTCGACGTGATCGATGCTTCCTTCTTCTTCCCCGACGGGCCTGCCGCGCTCGCGATGGGGCGGCGGTATGACGTGCCCGTGTCGATCAAGGCGCGCGGCGCGGACATTCACTTCTGGGGGACTCAGCCTGCCACCCGCGCTTCGGTGCTGGCCGCCGGGCAGGGGGCGGACGGGCTGCTCGCGGTATCTGGCGCGATGCGCGACGACATGGTCGCGCTCGGCATGCCGGGGGACCGGATCCGCGTGCATCATACCGGGGTTGATCTCGAACGGTTTGCGCCGGTCGACCGGGCAGCGGCGAAGGCGAGCATCGGCGTCGATGGGCCGCTCATCGTCTCGGTCGGCGCGCTGATCCCGCGCAAGGGGCATGACATCGTCGTGGAGGCGATGCAGCATGTGCCGGGCGCAACGCTGTTGATCGCCGGGTCGGGGCCGGAGCATGCCGCGCTCGAGGAGGTCGCCCGCCACGCGGGTGTTGCCGCTCGCGTGCGCCTGCTGGGATCGGTGCCGCACGCCGATCTGCCCGCGCTGATCGCGGCGGCGGACGTCATGGCGCTCGCTTCTTCGTCGGAAGGATTGGCCAATGCCTGGGTGGAGGCGCTGGCCTGCGGTACCCCGATCGTGATCACGGCCGCCGGCGGCGCGGGTGAGGTGGTGACGGGCGCCAGCGCCGGGCGGGTCGTCGCGCGAACGCCGGCGGCATTTGCGGCGGGGATCAACGATCTTCTCGCCGCATCCCTGCCTCTGGACGAGGTGCGCGAACATGCGGCGCGGTTCACATGGGCGGCGAACACGGCTGCGTTGCGAGATCACCTGCTGGGGCTAGTGGCGTCCCGGCGCAGGCGCTGACCATCAAGACATAAGAAAAGCCGCGGCGCCCCCCGACGCCGCGGCCTCTTTCCCCACGAATGGGAAGCGTCAGGCGACCTTGGCGGGCGCCTCGTCCAGTTCGCGCAGCACGTAGCCGCGGCCCCAGACCGTCTCGATGTAATTTTCGCCCTCGCACGCCATGCTGAGCTTCTTGCGCAACTTGCAGATGAAGACGTCGATGATCTTGAGTTCGGGCTCGTCCATGCCGCCATAGAGATGGTTGAGGAACATCTCCTTGGTCAGCGTCGTGCCCTTGCGGAGCGACAGCAGCTCCAGCATCGCATATTCCTTGCCCGTCAGGTGGACGCGCGCGCCATCGACCTCGACGGTCTTGGCGTCGAGGTTCACCGAGAGCTTGCCGGTCTTGATGACTGACTGCGAATGGCCCTTGGAGCGGCGGATCACGGCATGGATTCGCGCCACCAGTTCCTCGCGGTGGAACGGCTTGGTCACATAGTCGTCCGCGCCGAAGCCGAAGCTGCGGATCTTGGAATCCATCTCGTTCACGCCCGACAGGATCAGCACCGGCGTCGACACCCGCGCCACGCGCAGCTTTTTCAGCACGTCGTAGCCGTGCATGTCCGGCAGGTTCAGGTCGAGCAGGATGATGTCGTAATCGTAGAGCTTTCCGAGGTCCAAGCCCTCTTCGCCCAGATCCGTCGAATAGACGTTGAACCCCTCGGCAGAGAGCATCAGATCGATGGCCTTGGCGGTCGTCGGCTCGTCCTCGATCAACAGCACGCGCATACGTCATTCCCCCGTTTGCGAGCGTGTGGCGAAGCGACACACCCCAAGCGATCCATTAACCATTCAACATCTGAACGCAAAAGGTAAATAAGACATTAATCCAGCTTTTCCGGCGAGTCGCGTTCATTGCCGGCTGAATCGAACAAGGTGCGATGCCGGCTGCGGGGGATGTCCTCGCCCAGTGTGTCGCGCAGATAGAGGCTGCGGATCAACGTATAGATCACGACCAGCAGCGCGGCCGAAAAGAACAGGCCGAACAATCCGAACACCGCCCCGATCGCCAGCACCGAGAACAAGGTAATCGCCGGAGGGATGGCCACCACGCGGCTGGTGACAAAGGGGGTGATGAAGTTGGTCTGGATCACCCGCACTGCGGCAAAGACACCCAGTGCCCAAAGCACATGGCTGACCGACTGGGTCGCCGCCAGGCCGAGCGCCGGGATCATCGCCGCCACCGGGCCGACATAGGGGATAAACTCGCTCAGCCCCGACAACAGTCCCAGCGCCGCGGCGGACGGCACCTCCAGCCACCACAGACCGAGTCCGACGAGCACCCCCATGCTCGTCATCTGGATCAGTTGCGCGCGCAGCCACAGGCGCAGCGTCGATGCCGTGTCGCCCAGCGCGTCCTCCACGACGGCGCGCTTGGAGGGCGGCATCAGCAGCAGAAAGCCGCGCTCGTACACCTTGGGATCGACCGCGAAGAAGATCGCGCCGACCAGGACCAGGAGCGCGTTGATCGCCAGTTGCCCGGCCCCTTCGGCAAGGCCACCGATGTCCTGCGCCACGCGGCTGCCCGCAAAGGCGGCGCGCACCGCGTCCACCACCTTGGCCCCGACTGGCGAAATCGACAGCTGATCACCGATCTCGTCCAGGATGCCGGGCAGGCGGGTCACCAGCACGTTGACCTGCGTGCGGAACTCCACCCCGAACAGCCAGCCCAGAAAGACGATCAGCGCCAGCACGGTGAGGATCGCAGCGACCAGGGCGGGCCGGGCCGGTACGCGTAGCCGTTCATTGTAGATCTCGGCGATCGCGTGAATGACGATCGCGCCGAGGACCGATCCAAAGGCGAGGATCAGCAGATCCCCGATGAAGTACAGCGTGGCTGCCAGCGCTATGACGCCAAGCGTCAGGAACAGGCGGCGAATGAAACGCGCGTCGTCGTCATCGGGGGATAGCCGGCTCATGCACTGCAAAGTCTGGCAGCAGCGGCCCGGTTCCGCCAGCCGGCCCGATTGGTCAGCGGCGACCGCCCGGCTGCACCTTGGGTTCGCTGGCAAGCCATTGCGCGAGCGACAGCTCGCTGGTGGGGCGAGTCTCGGCGCTCATCCCGTTTTCCATCATCTCCAGCGCCCAATGCGCGCGCTCCTCATGCTGCGAGGCGACCGCGTTGCGCGGAACCCACAGGTCATATTCGCGCATGTGCGCGTCGGCGGCGGTGAAAAGGACGCAGATATCCGCCGCCACGCCGATCAGGACGAGCCGCGACACGCCCAGCCGCGGCAGCAGGGCGGGCAGCGTGGTGGCGTAAAAGCCGGAGGATTCGGGCTTGATGACGAAGTAATCGTCGGGTTGCGGCCTCAACTGGTCGAGCAGGTCGCCGCCCTTGCTGTCCGCGACATGCGCGATCAGTTGATGCGGTTCATCGTGCCAGCGGCCATAATTATCATTGACGAAGATGACGGGGACCTTTGCTTCGGCCGCCTGGCGCCGAAGCGAGGTAACCGGTTCCATCATTTCGGCAACAGCGTGCTTCAGTGCGTCTCCGCCATTGAAATCAAAGGTATTCAGTAGGTCGATGGCCAGGATGGCGGCGTTGCTGCTCATGTCGTTCACCGTAACCGCGGTACCATGGCGAACAACGATATAGATCAGGATAAGTTGATTTTATCTGCAGCGATCACGCGCGGATCTCTCAAAAGGAAAACGCCCGGATCGTTTCCGATCCGGGCGCCTGCGTGACGATTGCTCGTCAGCCCCCTTGTGCTACCGCCCGCGCGCCTCAACTGGGAGGCGGGGCAGAAAGCTTCCCCGAACCACGGCCTTTGCCTGTGTGCCAGTGGCTCGTTGCTACGTGCTCCTTGGTGGCGCGTCCACGAAAATGAACCGCAGCTAAACAGATTGATCGGGGCGTGTGATGATTCCGCAACAGCAACATTGCCAGTGCCGGTCCGCGCCGATACAGCGCGGGACATGATCCTGTCGCGCTACGAACGAATGATCGCGCGGCGCTATCTGCTTCCCGGGCGCGGTGAACGCTTCATTGTCCTCGTGGCTGGGTTCAGCCTGGGCGCGGTGATGCTGGGTGTCGCGGCGCTCGTGATCGTGATGAGCGTCATGAATGGCTTTCGGGCCGAACTTTTCGACAAGATTGTCGGCTTGAACGGCCATGCGGTGGTGCAGGGCGTCGGCGGACGATTGACCGACTGGCGGGAGGTCATCCGGGAGGCTGATGCGACCCCAGGGATCGTCAGCGCCGTGCCGCTGGTCGAGCAGCCGTTGATGTCGACCTATAACGGGCGCGTCGAGGCTGTCCTGGTACGCGGGATGCGCGTTCAGGACATCCGCTCCAACACGACGATCGGCAGCAAGGTCATCACGGGCACGCTCAGCTCGCTCACGCCTGGTGCGGGGCGCGTCGCGATCGGATCGCGGCTGGCGGAATCGCTCGGCGCCACGGTGGGGTCGGAGATCACGCTGATCAACCCGGCGGGCCAGACAACCCCGTTCGGCACCGTGCCGCGCTATGTCAATTACACCGTGTCGGCGGTGTTCGAGATCGGCGTGTACGATTTCGACAAGGCCTATGTGATCATGCCGATGGATGATGCGCAGACGCTGCTGCTGCTCGGCGACGCGGTGGGGATGATCGAGCTGGAAACGGTCGACGCCGATCGGGTCGGGCAGATCCTGGCGCCGCTGGCGGAGAAGGTCAGCCGCTTCGCCGTGATCAGCGATTGGCGCCAGATGAATGCCCAATTGTTCGAGGCGCTGGCGGTGGAGCGGATCGCGATGTTCGTGGTGCTGTGCATCATCATCCTGGTCGCGGCGTTCAACATCGCCTCCTCGCTGATCATGCTGGTGCGCGCGAAGACCCGCGACATTGCCATCCTGCGCACGATGGGCGCGACACGCGGCGCGATGATGCGCATCTTCATGACCGTGGGCGTGACGATCGGTGCGCTTGGCATCATCGCGGGCCTGGTCCTGGGCGCGTTGTTCCTGTTCTATCGTCAGGCGGTGGTGAACTTCGTGCAGTTCGTCACGGACCAGGAATTGTGGGATCCATCGATCCGCTACCTTACCGAATTGCCGTCAAAGCCCGACCCGGTGGAGATTGTCGCCATCGTGCTGATCACGGCGCTGATGACGCTGCTTGCCACCGTCTATCCAGCGTACAAGGCGGCAAGCACCGATCCTGTCCAGGTGCTGCGTTATGAGTGATGGGCCGATGACCGCCGTTCTGCAAACCGAGGGGTTGTCGCGCAGCTTCACCCAGGGCGGTGAGACGATCGAGGTGCTTCGCGGCGTCAACCTGGCGGTCGCGCCGGGGGAGATCGTCGCGCTGCTCGGGCCCTCCGGTTCGGGCAAGTCCACGCTGCTGCAGGCGGTCGGACTGCTCGAGGGTGGCTTCGACGGGTCGATCCGCATTGCCGGCGAGGAGGCCGCACGGCTCGACGCCAACGGGCGCACGCAGGTGCGGCGCGACCGGTTGGGCTTCGTCTACCAGTTTCATCACCTGCTGCCCGATTTCAACGCGGTCGAGAATGTCGTCCTGCCGCAGCTTATCCATGGTGCCACGACGGAGGCTGCGAACGATCGTGCCGCTGCGCTGCTGACTGCGCTGGGGCTCGGCCACCGCCTGACGCACCGTCCCAGCCAATTGTCGGGCGGCGAGCAGCAGCGCGTCGCGGTGGCGCGCGCGCTGGCCAACCGCCCGGCGCTGATCCTCGCTGACGAGCCGACCGGCAATCTCGACGAACATACCGCCGATCGCGTGCTGGGCGAATTCCTGCGGCTGGTTCGCGAGGAAGGATCGGCGGCGCTGATTGCGACCCATAATGAACGGCTGGCCGGCCGGATGGACCGTGTCGTGCGGCTGCACGAAGGGGTGATCGAGCCTGCTTGAGTCGCGCCGTATTGAGAGACGCTGCCCGGGCAAACCGGCGGTGAACAGGGAGTGGGGCTGATGACTGCGATCACCGATTTCGAGGTGAAGACCGCTGAGGGTGGCATGGCGTCGCTGGCCGATTACCGTGGCAAGGTGCTGCTGATCGTCAACACGGCCTCCAAATGCGGCTTCACCCCGCAATATGAGGGGCTGGAGGCGCTGCATCGCGACTATGCGGCGCGCGGGTTCGAGGTGCTGGCCTTTCCCTGCAACCAGTTCGGCGCGCAGGAGCCGGGCGATGCCGCGGAGATCGCCAACTTCTGCTCACTCACCTATGACGTGACCTTCCCCGTGTTCGCGAAGATCGAGGTCAACGGCCCCAACGCCGATCCCCTGTTCGAGCGGCTGAAGGCGGAGGCGCCCGGCGTGCTCGGCTCCAAGGCGATCAAGTGGAATTTCACCAAGTTCCTGGTCGATCGCGACGGGGCGGTGGTGCATCGTTATGCGCCCACCACCAAGCCGGAGGACATTCGGCGCGATATCGAGAAGCTGCTCTGACGCGGCGCTTCGCTCGGCTCTTTACCCGGGAAAGGTGAAGGCCGACGCGTTGCTGCGGTGATCGATGCCGGCCATGATCGCGGTGATCCCGCCGAGCAGGAAGCTGATCCCCAGGATGAACCCGGGCAGCGTCAGCGCCGACATGGGCACCGTCGCCACGATCAGCATGGCCAGCAGGATGTTGACGATCCCCAGCGCGATCATCAGCCAGCGTTGCCGCCGCACGCGAACGCCGAACACGATCTCCATCACGCCGCGCACCATCAGCCAGGCGGCGACCACCACGGTCAGTGAAATGGCGCCGGTCAGCGGCTGCACCACCATGATGCCACCTGCGACGAGCGACAGCAGGCCCAGCAGGATCGAATAGACCCGGCTGTCCGATCCCGTGCCGCGTATGCCGGCGATCAGCGAGAACACGCCCGAGACGATGAAGGCGAAGGCGATCACCATCGTCGCGGCGAGTGTCGCCGGGAAGGGCCAGACAAGGGCGGAAATGCCCAGCAGGGTGGACACCACGCCATAGGCGACGAGCCAGCCCCAGCCGCCCCCCACTCTGCCAGTATTGCCAAGGAACGTTTCGCGTTGCCGAGTGTCGGTCATGGCTGGATGCTCCTGATCCTGCGCGTCGATGAAAGCGCACAGTGCCATCTGCGGTTCCGCTGGTCGAATCAGGACAATTACGGTAGCCTCAGGCGATGCCGCATTCCGGGTTCGTTCCGCTTCGCATCTTCTCCTCCTACACCATGCTCGACGGGGCGATCGAGCCGAAGGAAATTGCCAAGCGGGCCGCCAAGCGCGGCTTCCCCGCCGCCGCGCTCACCGATCGCAACGGGCTGTACGCGGCCATGGCCTTTTCCGACGCGGCCTTTGGAGAGGGCGTGCAGCCGGTCATCGGCACCATGCTAGGCGTGGCGCGCCCGGACCTGCCGGAGGGCGTGGCGCCGATGGTCGATTGGCTGGCGCTCTATGCCCAAAACGAGCGCGGTTACGACAATCTTTGTGAACTTGTGAGCCGCGCCCACCTCGATCGCCCCATCGATCTGGCGCCGCACGTCGACTTGGCGACGCTCGCGCGCTTCACCGACGGCCTGATCGCGCTGACCGCTGGCGGCGAGGGAGCGCTGGCGCGGCTGTTCGCCGAGGATCAGCCGGCACGTGCACTCGCCTATGCCGACCAGCTGGCCGCGCTGTTCGGCGACCGGCTGTATGTCGAGATCAGCCGGCGCGGCAATGAGGTGGAGGAGCGCGCCGAGGCGGCGCTGATCGACCTTGCTTATGACAAGGACCTGCCACTCGTCGCCACCAACCCATGCTGCTTCGCCGAGCAGGGGTTCGGGCCGGCGCATGACGCCATGTTGTGCATCGCCCATTCGACCTATGTCGAAAGCGAGGATCGTCCGCGCAGTTCGCCCGACGCCTGGATGAAGCCGGCGGAGGAGATGAAGGCGCTGTTCGCCGATCTGCCCGAGGCGATCGCAAATACGCTGGTGGTGGCGCAGCGCTGCGCCGTCGCGGCGCCCAAGCGCAAGCCGATCCTCCCCAGCCTCGCCGGCGACCGCGAGGGCGAGGCGGCGATGCTGCGCGAACGGTCGCACGCCGGCCTCGACGCGCGCCTGAAGCGAATCGCGGAATTGGCCACCGAACCGCTCGAGGACGGGTGGCAGGAGAGTTACCGCAAGCGGCTCGACTTCGAGCTCGACGTCATCATTCAGATGGGGTTTCCGGGCTATTTCCTGATCGTTGCCGACTTCATCCAATGGGCAAAGTCGAACGACATTCCCGTGGGTCCTGGGCGCGGTTCGGGCGCAGGCTCGGTTGTCGCCTGGGCGCTGACGATCACCGATCTTGATCCGCTTCAGCTCGGGCTGCTGTTCGAACGTTTCCTCAACCCGGAACGCGTCTCGATGCCGGACTTCGACATCGATTTCTGCGAAACGCGGCGCGGCGAAGTGATCCGCTACGTGCAGGAGAAGTACGGCCGCGATCAGGTGGCGCAGATCATCACCTTCGGTAAGCTGAAGGCGCGCGCCGTGCTGAAGGACACCGGCCGCGTGCTGCAGATGAGCTATGGCCAGGTCGATCGCCTCGCCAAGCTGGTCCCCAACCATCCGACCGATCCCTGGACGCTGAAGCGGGCGATCGACGGGGTGGCGGAACTGCACCGGGAATATGCCAACGACAATCAGGTCCGCCACCTGCTGGACTTGGCGATGCAGCTTGAGGGATTGCCGCGACATTCGTCGACGCACGCCGCGGGTGTGGTGATCGGCGACCGCCCCCTCTCGCAGCTGGTGCCGCTCTACCGCGATCCGCGATCGGACATGCCGGTCACCCAGTTTGACATGAAATATGTCGAGGGCGCGGGGCTGGTAAAGTTCGACTTCCTAGGCCTGAAGACCTTGTCGGTGCTGAAGCGCGCGGTGCAATTGCTTCAGAAGCGCGGCATCCATGTCGATCTGGATGCGCTGTCCTGGGATGACGAGGCGGTCTACGCGCTGCTGCAGAAGGGCGACACCGTCGGTGTGTTCCAGCTCGAATCGGAAGGGATGCGGCGCACGCTGTCGGCCGTCCGACCGACGAACTTCGGCGACATCATCGCGCTCGTGTCGCTCTACCGCCCGGGCCCGATGGACAACATCCCGTCCTTCGGCCGACGCAAGCAGGGCACGGAGGCGATCGACTATCCGCATCCGCTGCTGGAGCCGATCCTGGCCGAAACCTACGGGATCTTCGTCTATCAGGAACAGGTCATGCAGGCCGCGCAGGTGCTGGCCGGTTACTCGCTCGGCGGCGCCGATCTGCTGCGCCGCGCCATGGGCAAGAAGATCAAGGCGGAGATGGACGCGCAGCGCGCGACCTTCGTCGAAGGCTGCGCAAACCACAACCAGATCCCCGCGGACCGCGCGAACGCCCTGTTCGACTTGATCGACAAGTTTGCCGGCTATGGCTTCAACAAGAGTCACGCGGCGGCCTACGCCCTGCTCGCGTACCAGACGGCGTGGCTGAAGGCGCATTACCCGCACGAATTCTTCGCCGCGTCGATGGCGTATGACATCCATCAGACCGACAAGCTGGCGATCTTCTGTGACGATATGCGCCGGATGCAGGTGAGGGTGCTGCCGCCTGACATCAACCACAGTCAGGCGGACTTCGACGTGGAGGTGGATGAGGATGGGCCGGCGGTGCGCTACGCGCTCGCCGCGCTGAAATCCGTTGGCGAAGGCGCGATGGAGCGACTGGTCGCGGAGCGTGATGCGGGCGGCGCGTTCACCCGGCTGGACGACCTGGCGCACCGCGTCGATCCGCGGCTGATCAACAAGCGGCAGCTGGAAACGCTCGCCGCCGCGGGCGCGTTTGACGCGATCGAACCCAACCGTGCCGGTGTTCACGCGGTTGCGGAGACGATCCTTGCGGTCGCGGCGCGCACCCACGACGCGCGGATCAGCGGGCAGGGTGGGTTGTTCGGCGATGCCGAGCCTGCCGGAGATGCGATCAAGCTGCCCACGTCAGCCCGCTGGAGCATGTCGGAACGGATGGAGCAGGAGAAGGAAGCGTTCGGCTTCTACTTCTCGGCGCATCCCGTCGACCGGCACGCCCATCTGGCGAAATCGCACGGTGCGCGGCTCTATACCGCGCTGGCGGAACTGGCGATCCCGGATGATGGCACCCGCGCGGGCGCGACCATGGCGGTACTGGTCGAGGACGCGCGGTGGCGAACGTCGGCGCGCGGGAAGCGCTATCTGATGGCGACGCTGAGCGACCAGAGCGGCCAGTTCGTTGCGACCTGCTTCGACGATGCGGTGGCGGCCGATCTTGAAGAGGCAGCGCGGGCGGGGGGCTGTGGCCTTGCCACGGTCGAGCTTGACCGGCGACCGGGCGAGGAAACACCGCGGGTGACGGTGAAGCGGCTGCAGCCATTCGAGACGCTCGCTTCGCAGGCCCGGTTTGTCGTTGAAGTTGCGGTAACCTCCGCGGCTGCCTTGCCCGCCTTGGCCGCCGTGCTGGAACATCAACGCGGCGCCCGCGGCGAAGTGCTCCTGCGCGCGCCCGTCGGCGAGGCTGCGGTCAGTGGCGAGGCGACGGTGCTGCTCGGGCGGGACTTTCTTCTCGATCTTGAACTCGTGCACAGGATCGAGGAACTGCCAGGCGTCAGCACCGTGACATTGCGCCAATCCGAAACCCGGCTCTCGCTGGTCGGCTGATGTCCCTCCCCGCGCTCCTCCTCGCCGCTGGCGGCGGGGAACTGCCAGGGGAGGGGCGGTAAGCGGGACCCAGCCGGTCTGCTCGCTGTTCCAACCAACCCCGCTCGAGGCAATGCCGGAGATCAGTCCCGACCGGCCGAACATGACCGAGAGTTCATATACGGTCGATCCGGGGCATGTTCATGAGCGCGGCGGAATATGCGCTAGCCCGTGATCGGAGCCGCACACTCGACATCCCCCGTGGAGCTGCGGCTTGGGGTTGCGGATCGGTTCAGCGGGGATCCCAACCGGGCAAAAATTTTCGTGAGCGCCTCCATGCGGTTCTGATCGGTGGCGACGCTCAGCCGAACAAATCGCCCTGGGCGCCCGGTGGTGGTCGGAACAGGTCGGTCCTGAGCCCAAGGCGCTCGGCGCGACGGACGATGCCGTGCCGCCGCCGCGCGATGTCGAAGCGCGTGCGGAGGAGGTCTGCCCACGGACCTTGCCCTCGCATTCGTGAGAAGAATGCGGGGTCATTGTCCCTGCCACCACGCAGCGAGGCGATCGTCGCCATCACCTTGGCCGCGCGATCGGGGAAGTGTTCGTCGAGCCACGCGCGGAACAGCGGAGCGACCTCCCAAGGCAGTCGCACGGGGATGAACGACACATCCAGCGCGCCAGCCGCTGCGGCACGCGCGACGATCGTCTCCACCTCATGATCGGTGATGGCGGGGATAACGGGGGCCATGTTGACGTAGGTGGGAATGCCTGCGGTGGTCAGCTTCGTGACCGCGGCGAGGCGGCGTTCGGGATGCGGCGCACGAGGTTCGATCGTCATGGCGATCCGTGGATCGAGCGAAGTGACGGAGATGGCGACGCTGACCAGATTGCGCTCGGCCATCGGGGCGAGCAGGTCGATGTCGCGCACCACGCGGTCAGATTTGGTCGTGATTACAAGCGGATGGCTGCAGGCCGAAAGCACCTCGATGATGCCGCGCATGATCTGCCAGTGCGCCTCGATCGGCTGATAGGGATCGGTGTTGGTGCCCAGCGCAATGGGGGCGCAGCGGTAGGAGGGTTTGGCAAGTTCCTCGCGCAGCAGGCGGGGTGCGTCAGGTTTGGCGAAGAGTCTCGTCTCGAAATCGAGACCGGGCGATAGATCATGGAAGGTATGGGTGGGACGGGCGAAACAATAGATGCAGCCGTGTTCGCAGCCGACATAGGGATTGATGCTGCGATCGAACGGGATATCGGGGCTTTTATTGTGTGAAATGATCGTCTTGGCCGACAGTTGCTGGACGGTGGTGCGGACGGGTGGGGGCGGGCCGTCGATCATGTCGCGCATGTCGAGCCAGTCGCCGTCGGCCTCTCGCGCGGCGAGGTTGAAGCGATCGCTGACCGGGTTGATGGTCGCGCCGCGATGGGGGCGTGGTTTGCGCATGATCGTCCGAACCACGATATAGCGGAACAAAGACGGAACATAAAGCGCTGAAGTCGGCGAAGGCCGGCCTGTCTCCGGCTAAATTCGGCCAGCGATCGCCCGAGCGTGGCCAGCAGTCGGGAAGAACCGCCCCGCGGTGATCAGGTCAGCGCCAGCGGCCGGTTTCCATCCAGCGCAGCAACGGCTTGAGCGGCGCGATCCAGATGATGCCCGCCACCACGTAGAACAGCGCCTGCACCAGCGCGTGCCATTCGCCGACGGTGCCGGAAAGGCTGACGATCAGCGCGCACCAGACGGTGATGAGAAGGAGGATGGCGAGCATTCCCACCGGCTTGCGCCAGGACGGCGTCATGACGTGATCCATTCCTGTTCGGTGATGATCGCGTGGAGCGGGACGTCCCACGGATCGACCGGGAGCCGTTCGACCTCCTGCACCGAAAAGGCAACCCCGATGCGGTGCGCATTCGGGTAGGCGGCAAAGGCGCGATCGTAATGGCCGGCACCCTGGCCGAGCCGGGCGAGCGTCCGATCGAACGCGACCAATGGTGTGAGGATCAGGTCGGGCACCCGTTCGGGCGCATCGGCGTCGGGCTGGCGAAGGCGGAACGGGCCGGTCGCGAGCGGCGCGTCATGCTGCCATTCGAGGAAGCGAAGCGGTGTTTCGCGATCAATCACATGCGGCAGCGCGATCCGGCATCCCGCCGCGCGCGCCGCGCTGACCAGAGCGGTGGGATCCGCCTCGCTGCCGACGGGCACATAGCTGGCGACGATCATTCCCGGCGCGAGCAACGCGGTGAAGGGCGGTGGCGGTGCGATGATCGGCGGATGAGGGCCGAGCGCCTGGCGCGCAGATCGGGCGGCGCGGCGCAGCGCCTGCTTGTCCAGCGGCGCGTCGTTCATGATGCACGGGGGCGGGTGACGGGACCGCCATGGCCGTTTGCCGGGATATCCACTGACGCCCAGTACGTCAGGTGGGGACCATGTGCGTCGGGCCAGGGCCCGGGCAGGGACAGCCCCCATGGATGATGAATAGCCTCAGGGATAAGTCTAGGCTCGTACCGGGCAGTACCCGTCACGACCAAACTAGTCATTCGGGGCGGGTTGCTCAAGGGCCTCCGCCAATCCTTCCAACCGTTCGGCGATTGCGACGAGCGTATCGAGGTCGACCGCCTCGGCCTGCGCGCTGTCGGATGGAACGGACGGCGTCGCCAGCTGCGCCGCCTGATCGTTGAACTGCGCGGTTTGCGCATCGAGCAGGGCGGATTGTTCCTCCAACTGCGACGCCTGCGCATCGAGCAGCGCCGATTGCTCCTCGATCTGGACGGATTGTGCCTCCAGCCGGGTGGCCTGATCGGCGAGCTGCGCCTGCGCCTCGCTCACCTCGTCGGCGAGCATCAGCGCGGTGAGGAGCAGCGCCTGCGGGATGCCGCCGTCGCCGGCCGCGCGCAGCGCCTGCGGCCAGCGTTCCGCCACGATCCGGCCGAGGCGCTGCACCTCCGCCTCGCCGCCCTCACGCGTGTTGACCGTCCAGCGCGTGCCGCCGATGTCGAGGGATACGCGCGCCATCAGCGATCGCCCTCCGGCGCGGCATCGCCAGTGCTGTCCTGATCAGTGGCGTCCTGCGCGGCGACCAGTGCGTCGATCGCGGCGACCGCCTGCGCGACCTCGCCGCGCAAGGCGGCGTGCCGCTTGCGCAATGTCTCGGTCTGCTGCTCACGGCTGTCCATGGCCGCCTCGATGCGCCTGATCGCGGCATGAATCCGCGTCACAGCGTCGCTTTGTGTCATGGGACCGGATTAGGATCGCGGTGCCGCAACGGCAACCCCCGGGCTTGTGCGCGTAACCCACAGCTGGCGGCCGTCCGGTTGACGCATCATGCTTCTCTTGCGACAGCGCGCCAAAATCTGAACGAGAGGTGAGTCGGCATTATGACGAAGGTTGCGATCAACGGCTTCGGCCGCATCGGACGCTTGGTGGCACGTGCGATGCTGGAGCGCGGCGGCAGCGATCTCGAACTGGTGGCGATCAACGATCTCGCCGATGCCAAGTCCAACGCATGGCTGTTCAGCCGTGACAGCGTTCACGGCAAGTATCCGGGCACCGTCGAGGCGGTCGGCAACGACCTGGTCATCGACGGCAAGCACATCCGCGTGACCGCGGAGCGCGACCCGGCGAACCTGCCGCACAAGGAACTGGGCGTGGACCTGGTGCTGGAATGCACCGGCTTCTTCACCGATCGCGCATCGTGCGAAAAGCACATTGCGGCGGGCGCCAAGAAGGTGCTGATCTCCGCCCCCGGCAAGCATGTCGACCTGACCGTCGTCTATGGCGTCAACCATGACAAGCTGGAGGCCGGCCACACGATCGTGTCCAACGCATCGTGCACCACAAACTGCCTGGCGCCGGTCGCCAAGGTGCTGAACGATGCGATCGGCATCGAGCGTGGCCTGATGACCACCGTTCACGCCTATACCAACGACCAGAAGATCCTCGACCAGATCCACCCGGACCTGCGCCGCGCACGCGCCGCCGCGATGAGCATGATCCCGACCACCACGGGCGCGGCGCGCGCGGTGGGCGAGGTGCTGCCGGAGCTGAAGGGCAAGCTGGACGGTTCGGCGATCCGCGTGCCGGTGCCGGACGGCAGCCTGGTCGACCTGACCTTCACGCCGAAGCGCGACACCAGCGTCGAGGAAGTCAACGCGCTGCTGAAGGCGGCGGCGGAAGGCCCGATGGAGGGCGTGCTGCACTTCTCCGACGAGCCGCTGGTGTCGATCGACATCGTTCACACGCCTTATTCGTCGACCGTCGATAGCCTGGAGACGGCAGTGATCGACGGCAAGCTGGTCCGCGTGGTCAGCTGGTACGACAATGAATGGGGCTTCTCGAACCGCATGGTCGACACCGCGACCCTGATGGCGAAGCTGGGCTGATCCGTCGGGCCGCCCCGGCGCCACGCCGGGGTGGTCACGCGATACGCGCATGGCAAACGGGATCCTTGTTGGAATCGCGCGCCATGCGCGATCGCGAGCACCCATGGAGGTGTTGACCAATGCCGAGGTGACGCCCGAGGGCGGCATCGTCGGTGATTTTCGCGGCGCGATGAAGGGCAAGCCGTACAAGCGGCAGATCACCCTGATCGAGCGCGGCGACTGGGACCGGGCGATGGCGGAAGTCGCGCACGCCATCGGCTGGGAAGAACGGCGCGCGAACCTGCTGGTCGACGGGTTCGACCTGCCGCAGACGGCGGGCTGCCGGGTGCGGATCGGCGCGGACGTGATCCTGGAGATCACGCGCGAATGCGATCCGTGCGAACGGATGGAAGCGCTGGCCGACGGGTTGCGCGCGGCGCTGACCCCCGATTGGCGCGGCGGTGCGTGCGCGATGGTGATAAAGGGCGGCCATATTGCCGTCGGTGATGCAATCAGGATCGAGGAATCATGGCCAAGTCATTCCGGACGCTCGACGACATCGGTGACATCCGCGGAAAGCGCGTACTCGTCCGCGAGGACCTGAACGTTCCCTTCGCCGACGGGCAGGTGACCGACGACACGCGGCTGCGCGCCACCGTGGCGACGGTCAGCGAGCTGGCCGACAAGGGCGCGATCGTGCTGATCCTGGCGCATTTCGGCCGGCCCAAGGGCGTGCCGAGCCCCGAATTGTCACTGGCGCAGATCGTGAAGCCCTATGAGGCGGTGCTGGGCCGCCCGGTGCGCTATGTCGATTGGGAAGGCGATGCGGCGAATGTCGCGATGCTCCAGCCGGGCGATATCGCGGTGCTGGAGAATACGCGCTTCTTCGGCGGCGAGGAAAAGAACGATCCGGCGGTGGTCGATCGCTTTGCCGCGCTGGGCGACATCTACGTCAACGACGCCTTTTCGGCGGCGCACCGCGCGCACGCCTCGACCGAGGGGCTGGCGCACAAGCTGCCGGCCTATGCCGGTCGGGCGATGGAGGCGGAGCTGGACGCGCTGCAGAAGGCGCTGGGCGAGCCTGAGCATCCGGTGGCGGCCGTGGTCGGCGGGGCCAAGGTGTCGACCAAGCTCGCGGTGCTGAAGCACCTCGTGGGCAAGGTCGATCACCTGATCATCGGCGGCGGGATGGCCAACACCTTCCTGGCGGCGCGCGGTGTCAATGTCGGCAAGAGCCTGTGCGAGCATGACCTGACCGGCACCGCGGACGAGATCATGGAAGCGGCCGATCGCGCCGGCTGCACCGTGCATCTGCCCTATGACGTGGTGGTCGCCAAGGAGTTCAAGCCGAACCCGCCGACGCGCACGGTGAACGTGCATGAGGTGGCCGCGGACGAGATGATCCTCGACGTCGGGCCCGCCGCGGTCGAGGCGCTGGGGGACGTGCTGAAGAATTGCCGCACCTTGGTATGGAACGGGCCGCTGGGCGCGTTCGAGACGCCGCCGTTCGATGCGGCGACGGTCGCGCTGGCCAAGACGGCGGCGGCGCTGACGGTTGACGGCAGCCTGGTATCGGTCGCCGGCGGCGGCGATACCGTCGCGGCGCTGAACCATGCCGGCGTGGCGGACGATTTCACCTTCGTCTCGACCGCGGGCGGCGCGTTCCTGGAATGGATGGAAGGGCGCGAGCTGCCGGGTGTTGCGGCGCTGATGCGCTGACGAAACTGATGCGCTGACGAGACTGGCCGCTCCCCGGACATGATCCGGGGAGCGGCCGATCGGTCAGGCCGCGAGCGCGGCCGGCCGCTCCACGCCGCGGATCATGTCGGCGGCCTTCTCCGCGATCATGATCGTCGGTGCATTGGTGTTCGATCCCACCAGCGTCGGCATGACCGAGGCGTCGACCACGCGAAGGCCAGTGAGGCCGCGCACGCGCAGTTTCTCATCGACCACCGCCATCGGATCGCCATCGGTGCCCATCTTGCACGTGCCGACGGGGTGGTAGATCGTTTCGGCATTGGCGCGGATCCAGGCGTCGATCTGATCGTCGGTCTGGACGTCGCGGCCGGGCGCATATTCGGCGCCGCGATAGGGATCGAGCGCCGCCTGATAGGCGATTTCGCGCCCCATATGGACGCAATCGCGCATGACGCGGCGGTCCACCTCACTCGCGAGGTAATTGGCGTAGATCAGCGGATCGGCGGTCGGATCATCCGAGCCGATGGTGATGCGGCCGCGGCTCTCCGGGCGCAGCTGGCACAAATGGAGCGAGAAGCCGTCCGACTTGATGCGCGTCTTGCCGTGATCCTTCATGATCGCGAGCACGCCGTGGATCTGCACGTCGGGGCGCGACAGCCCCTCGCGCGAGCAGAGGAAGGCGCCGGATTCGAGGAACTGCTGACGCCCGAGCCCGGTGCCGCGCAGGAGATATTCGAGGCCGACGCGAAGCTGCCCCAGCCCCTTCGTCTGCGAATAGGCGGTGAGCAGGCCCTTGCTGTGCCAGCTCATGATGATGTCGAGATGGTCCTGCAGATTCTCGCCGACGCCGGGGAGGTCGTGGACCGGGCGTACGCCGACCTCGCGCAGCTGCGCGGCGTTGCCGATGCCGGAGAGCTGGAGGATCTGCGGGCTCTGCACCGCGCCGGCGCACAGGATCGCCTCGCCCGCCACCTCGACCCGCTCGGGCTGGCTGCCGTGGAGGTAGGTGACCGCGACCGCCCGGCCGCCCGCGACGACGATGCCGGTGGTGCGCGCGTCGGTGATGACGGTCAGGTTCTTGCGGTGCTGCACCGGGCGCAGATAGGCGGCGGCGGTGGACCAGCGCTGGCCATTGGCGATCGTCAGGTCGTAGCGGCCGAAGCCTTCCTGGTCGGCGCCGTTGAAATTGTCGCACGAGCGGTAGCCGGCCTGCACCCCGGCCTCGACCAGCGCGTCGTGGAACGGGCTGTCGCTTTCACCCGGCGAGACGGTGAGCGGGCCGTCCGCGCCGTGATGGTCGCCGCCGCGGTGATGCCCCTCCAGCTTGCGGAAATAGGGCAGGACATCGGACCAGGACCAGCCAGCCAGCCCCATCTGGCGCCATTCGTCGAAATCCTGCGGATGGCCGCGGGTGTAGACCATGCCGTTGATCGAGGAGGATCCGCCCAGCCCCTTGCCGCGCGGCCACCACAGGCGGCGGTTGTCGAGATGCGGTTCGGGCTCGGTCCAGAAGCCCCAGTTGTGCTTGCCCTTGGCCTTGATCAGGCTGCCGACCCCGGCCGGCATCCTGACCAGCAATTCCTTGTTGGGGCCGCCCGCCTCGAGCAGGCAGACACTGACCGCGGGATCCTCACTGAGCCGTGCCGCCAGCGCGCAGCCGGCCGAACCCCCGCCGATGATGACGTAATCGAAACCGGGCATCTTGCCTCTCCACTTTTTTCTGTTCTGCGATCCCGTTGGGCGGGATTCTTGTTGGCTTGATGATGCTATTGAAGTCGCGGTGGCGATGCCAGCCCGGACGTGGCCCGTTCAGGGCACGAGGACGATCTTTCCCACCATGTCGCTGCGCGCCATCGCGTCGAACGCGGCGCGCCAGTCGGCCAGCGGATATTCGGCATGGACGCGCGGGCGGATGCGGCCTTCGCTGGCGAGCGCCCAGATCGCTTCCTGGTTCTCGCGGCCCTTGTCGGGGAATTGCCGGCCATATTCGCCGGCGCGCACGCCGATGACGGAGAAGCCCTTGATCAGCGGCATGTTGGTCGAGACGCTGGCGATGCGGCCGGAGGTGAAGCCGACCACGCACAGCCGGCCGCCAAAGGCGATCGAGCGGACCGATTCGTCGAATACGTCACCGCCGACCGGATCGTAAATCACGTCAGCGCCGCCTCCGGTGAGTTCCTTCACTGCGTCGCGAAAACCGGGGGCGGGGAGGGTGGCGTCGACGCCATATTCCTCCGCCAGCACGGCGAGCTTCTCGGGCGAGCGGGAGGTGGCGATGACGCGCGCGCCGAGCCCCTTGGCGAGATCGACCGCCGCCAACCCGACGCCGCCGGTCGCCCCGTGGACGAGCACCCATTCGCCCGCCTGTACCTTCGCCAGCCGGACGAGCGCGACATAAGCGGTGAGATAGGCCGCGCCAACGCCGGCGGCCTGGGCAAAGGAGAGGTGCGGCGGCTTGGGGCGGACCGCGGCTGCATCGACCAGCACCATGTCGGCAAAGCCGCCGAGCCGCGTGCCGGCGACGACTGCGTCGCCCGGGGTGAAGCCGTCGCCGTCGATGACCTCTCCTGCCACCTCCATGCCGGGGGCGAAGGGGAGCGGTGGTTTCAGCTGATATTCGCCGCGGGTCATCAACAGGTCGGGGAAGTTCAGCGCCGCGGCCTTGACGCGGATCAGCACCTTGCCCGGCGTGGCCACGGGATCGGGCACGTCACGAAGCGCGGTGCCCGACAGGTCAGGCGAAAGCTGTGAGACGACCAATGCCCTCACGGACGCGCCACCAGGATGTCGAGCAGGGATTCGAACAGGCTCGACATTTCAAGGTGCGGGGCGTGCACCTTGCTGAGGCCGAGGGTGATGAGGCCGTAGGCGCGTATCTCCGCCTCCTCGCGGCTGAAGCCAGTGGCCATGAGGTTCCGGGCGAGGAAATCGAGCATCAGTTCGTCATGGCGTTCCACCGCGACACGGGCGCGCGGGTCGCTTTCCGCCCAGGCGCGCATCGCCACCGCGATTCGCGACGAGCCGCGCCGGCGCACCGTCTGCCCGAGCAGCCGGATGCGGTCGATCGGTTCGGGCGTGGCGCGTTCGAGCGCGGCGATGAGATCGCTGACCTGATCCTCCGCGAAATAGGCCGCGAGCTTCCCCTGGTAATCATCGAAGTCGCGGAAATGGTGATAGAAGCTGCCGGTCGAGACCTTCAGCTCCTCCGCCAAGGGGCGCAGCTTGAGCGCGCGCAGCCCGCCGCGGCGCAGCAGCGACGGACCCGCCTCCAGCCAATCGCGTGGCGTGAGATCGGTTGAGCGCGGCGCAACCACCGGTGCTGAAGCGGCGGGCGGCACGCTTGACATCCTGTCTACCATAACGAAGGTTATGCCGGAAATCCGCGTCGGTAAAGGGCCGGTCGGGGTGAGATTCTTGGAGAGGTTTGGAAGCAATGGCCGACGCTTACATCATCGACGCCGTCCGTACGCCGCGCGGGATCGGGAAGCAGGGCAAGGGCGCGCTGGCGCACATGCACCCGCAGCATCTCGCCGCCACCGTGCTGAAGGCGCTGAAAGAGCGCAACAACCTGAACACCGCCGAGGTGGACGACATCATCTGGTCGACCAGCTCGCAGCGCGGCAAGCAGGGCGGGGACATGGGCCGCATGGCGGCGCTGGACGCGGGCTATGACGTCAAGGCGTCGGGCACCACGCTGGACCGGTTCTGCGGCGGCGGCATCACCGCAGTGAACTTCGCTGCGGCGCAGATCATGAGCGGCATGGAAGACCTCGTCATCGCCGGCGGCACCGAGATGATGAGCCTGACCGCGGCGATGAGCCAGGAGGACATGGAAAGCGGCAAGCCGCCGCTGGGCATGGGCTCGGGCAACGAGCGGCTGAACCTGAGCCACCCGCAGTCGCACCAGGGCATTTGCGGCGACGCGATCGCCAGCATGGAAGGCTTCACCCGCGAGCAGCTCGACAATGCCGGCCTGGAAAGCCAGCAGAAGGCCGCCAAGGCGATCGCCGAGGGCCGGTTCAACAAGTCGATCGTGCCGGTGCTGGACGACGAGGGCAATGTGGTCCTCGACCATGACGAATTCCCGCGTCCGCAGACCACGGCGGAAGGGCTCGCCAGCCTGAAGCCGTCGTTCGCGGCGCTGGCCGACATGCCGTACAACAAGGCGGGCGACACGTTCCGCAAGCAGATCAACCGCAAGTATCCGGATCTTGAGATCCAGCATTTCCACCATGCCGGCAATTCGTCGGGCGTGGTCGACGGCGCGGCGGCAGTGCTGCTCGCGTCCAAGGAATATGCCGAGAAGATGGGCTGGAAGCCGCGCGCGCGGATCGTGGCGATGGCGAACGTCGGCGATGATCCCACGCTGATGCTGAACGCGCCGGTGCCGGCGGCGAAGAAGGTGCTGGAGAAGGCGGGCCTCACGAAGGAGGACATCGACCTCTGGGAAATCAACGAGGCCTTCGCGGTGGTTTCCGAGAAGTTCATCCGCGACCTCGAACTGCCGCGTGACAAGGTGAACGTGAACGGCGGTTCGATTGCGCTCGGCCACCCGATCGGCGCGACCGGATCGATCCTGATCGGCACCATCGTCGACGAGCTGGAGCGCCAGGAAAAGCGCTATGGCCTGGTCACCATGTGTGCCGCAGGTGGCATGGCGCCGGCGATCATCGTCGAACGCCTGGCCGCCTGATCACAGCAGAAGCAAGACCGCGAGCGGGCCGAGAGCGCCCGCCGCGGCGGAGAGAATGATGACGCACCCGTACAAACATGCCGCCGCCACGCCCGACAAAGCCGCCTATGTGATGGCGGGGACCGGCGAGACGGTCACTTTCGCCCAGCTCGATGCGCGCGCGAACCAGGGTGCGCATCTGATCCGATCGCTGGGCCTGAAGCGGGGCGACGCGATGGCGATGATGATGGACAATTCGCCGCGCTATTTCGAGGTCGCCTGGGCGGCCGAGCGCGCCGGCGTCTATCTTACCTGCATCTCGTCCAAGCTGATGGCCGGCGAGGCGGAATATATCGTCCGTGACGGCGACTGCCGCGTGTTCATCGCGTCCAAGGGATGCGCCGTCTGTGCGGAGGCCGTGCTGCCGCTGATCGGCGATCTGGTCCATTACATGGTCGACGGTACGATCGAGGGTTATCAGAGCTGGGAAGAGGCCTGCGCCAGCCAGCCGACCACCCCGATCGCCGATCCGTCGCCGGGGCAGATCATGCTGTATTCCTCCGGCACGACCGGCAAGCCCAAGGGCGTCCGCTTCGCATTGCCCGAAGAGCCCTATGGCGAGAATGTCTCCCCGCTGATGATGATCGGGCAGGGGCTGTACGGCTTCAATCCGGACATGGTCTATCTGTCGCCCGCGCCGCTGTATCACGCCGCGCCGCTGCGCTGGTCGATGGCGGTGCAGCAGTTGGGCGGCACCGTGGTGGTGATGGAACGCTACGATCCCGAAAAGGCGCTGGAAGCGATCGAGACGTACAAGGTGACCCATGCGCAATGGGTGCCGACGCACTTCATCCGTATGCTGAAACTGCCCGAGGACGTGCGGCGGAAGTATGACGTCTCCTCGCTGAAGGCGGTGTGGCATGCCGCCGCGCCGTGCCCGATCCCGGTGAAGGAGGCGATGATCGAATGGTGGGGCCCGATCATCGGCGAATATTATGCCGGGACCGAGGGCAATGGTTTCCACAACATCCTGTCGCCCGAGTGGCTGACGCACAAGGGATCGGTCGGTCGCAACCTGACCACGATCACCCACATCTGCGACGAGGACGGCAATGAAGTGCCGCCGCGGACCGAGGGCACGATCTATTTCGAGGCGCCGGTAACGGACCTGAACCCGACCGGGGCGGCGCCGTTCAGCTATCACAACGATCCCGAGAAGACGAAGGACAGCACCAACGCCAAGGGCTGGACCACGCTGGGTGATGTGGGCTGGATGGACGAGGAGGGGTATCTCTACCTCACCGACCGCAAGAGCTTCATGATCATTTCGGGCGGGGTGAACATCTATCCGGCCGAGATCGAGAACCTGCTGATTACGCACCCCAAGGTCGCCGATGTCGCGGTGATCGGGGCGCCGCACGAGGAGATGGGCGAGCAGGTGGTCGCGGTGATCCAGCCCAAGGATCCGGGCGCGGATGAGGAAGCACTGGCAGGCGAGCTGGCGGAGTTCGCCCGCGCGAACCTTAGTCACGTCAAATGCCCGCGGCGGTGGGATTTCCGCGCCGAGTTGCCGCGGCATGACACGGGCAAGCTCTACAAGCGGCTGCTGCGCGACGAATATTGGGGCAAGACGAAGCCCGCCGAGACAGCGCCGGCCCCTTCGGAGCAGGCGGCATGAGCTTCAACTTCGGTGACCTGATCGAGGCGGTGGAAGCCGCAGTGCCGGGTGACCGGGTGGCGCTGGCCCATGGCGAGCAGGTGATCGACTGGGACGGGCTGCGGGTCCAGTCGAACAACCTGGCGCGCGCGCTGATCGACCGCGGGCTGAAGCCGGGCGACCGCTTCGCCTTCTACGCCTATAATTCGGCCGATTATCTGGTCGCGCTGATGGCGTGCTGGAAGGCGCGGGGGACTCACGTCAACGTCAACTACCGCTATGTCGCGGAGGAGCTGGCGTACATCCTCGCCGACAGCGACGCGACGGTGCTGGTCTATGATGCGCGGCTGCGTGATTGCGTGGCCGATGTGGTGGACCGCTCGCCGCATGTGCGCAGCTATGTCGAGATCGGCGGCGATCCCGGAAGTCTGCCGCCCTTCGCCGAGGCGTTCGAGGATCTGGTCGCCGGCGATGGTGCGCCGGTGCAAATCGCGCGCGATCCGCAGGACCGGTTCTTCATCTATACCGGGGGCACCACGGGGATGCCGAAGGGCGTGGTGTGGAGCCATGCCGACCTGAACGCGATCGCGCATGGTGCGGCGGCGGCGGCGGGGCTGCCGGTGCCGACGACGGTCGAGGAGGCGGCCGCGATGGCGGCGGCGAACCCCGATTATCCGCGCACCGTCTGCGGCCCGCCGCTGATGCACGGGACGGGGCTGCTGACGTCCTATGGCTCGCTGCTCGCGGGCGGGTTCGTCGCGACGCTGCCGAGCCGCAGTTTCCAGCCGGAAGAGGCGCTGGACGCGATCCACCGCTGGCAGGCGAACCGGCTGGTGGTGGTGGGCGACGCCTTTGCACGGCCTATCCTGGAGGCGCTCGACGCCGAGCCCGGCCGGTGGGACGTGTCGGCGATGCGGCTGATCAACTCGTCAGGCGTGATGTGGACGCAGGGCGTGAAGGACGGGCTGATCCGGCACATGCCCGAGGCGACGTGCCAGGACAATTTCAGCTCCTCCGAGGCAATCGGCATGGGCGTGTCGCTGACCACCAAGGACGGGACGGTCGAGACGGCCAAGTTCGTGGTCGGCCCGCGGTGCCGCGTGCTCGACGATGACGACAAGGATGTGGTGCCGGGGTCGGGCGTCACCGGCAAGGTCGTGCTGGGGCCGCCCAATCCGGTGGAATATCACAAGGACCCGGAGAAGAGCGCGCGCACGTTCCGGCTGATCGACGGGGTGCGCTACACCGTGTCGGGCGATTATGCGCAGGTTGCGGAGGATGGCAGCGTCATCCTGCTGGGCCGTGGTTCCGCCTGCATCAATTCGGCCGGCGAGAAGATCTTCCCGGAGGAGGTGGAGGAAGCGCTGAAGCTGTGCCCGAAGGTGGACGACGCGCTGGTATTCGGTGTGCCCGATCCGAAATGGGGGCAGGCGGTTGCGGCGGTGGTGCAATCCGCCGGCTTCGACGAGGATGCGGCGCGCGATGTGCTGCGCACGCGGCTGGCAGGGTACAAGCTGCCCAAGACGATCATCGCCACCGACCAGTCGCTTCGTGCGCCCAACGGCAAGGCGGATTATGCCAAGGCAAAGGCGCTGGCGGGCGTTGCTTGACAGGGTCGGGCGGGGCGTTGCGCCTGTGCGCAGGGCCGCCCCGCCAGTCATTGCCATGTAACGGCGCGGGGGGCGCCAATCCTTTCATAATGCTGTCTGCTGCATTCAGCCGGTATTCGCCACGGCTCGCCTAATGGTTCGTCATAGGCAGGGTCGGCGAAGTGTGCCGGCGATGGAGTAATCAAAGATGGCCAGGAAGTTCATGGCGGCACTGATGGCGGCCGCGGCGCTGGTGCCGGGTATCGCGACCGCGCAGGATCGTGGCGGCGACCGCGGCGGCGATCGCGGGCGGCGTGCCGAACGCCCGCAGTCGGGCGGCGGCTGGCAGGCTCGCCAGGGCGGGCAGCCTGGCGGCAGC
>NZ_JBIQEU010000011.1:0-92543 GCF_045369765.1 Sphingomonas olei | reverse complement strand
CGCCTTGCGCGAGGTGCTCGACGCTGCCCTTCGCCGCCTGTCGCCCAAGTCCGACATGGCCAAAGCCATCGCCTATGGCACCAAACGCTGGCCGGCGCTGTGCCGCTTCCTGGGTGACGGGCGTCTGGAGATCGACAACAACATCGCGGAGCGGGCCCTGCGCGGCGTCGCCGTGGGAAGGCGCAACTGGCTGTTCGCGGGTTCGCGCGCAGGCGGCGAGCGAGCCGCCGCCATCTACACCGTCATCCAGACCTGCAAGGCCAACGGCGTCGACCCGCAGGCCTATATCGCCGATGTCATCGCCAGGGTCGCCGGCGACTGGCCCGCCACCCGCTGGGACGAGCTGATGCCGTGGAACTGGGTGCCCCAGACAGATCAGCCAACAGCCCAAGCCGCATAAACTGCGGTCCTCACGCCACGCTTACCTCAGAAGGTGCCAACGAACGTTGGTTTCTGGCCTGGTGGCGCGGTGATGTACGTCAAGCGTTAAGGGGCAGGACCGATTTGGCCGCTATGGAAACACCTGCACCCGGAGGCGAGCTCACTCCCCGAAACTCGTAGCGCTTCCTCGTCTGACGAAGCCGGTGCCCTTGCGAATGTGTAGCTAGAAGCGGGGCATGGAGCGTCAATGCGAAAGAATTGCACCATTTTCTTACGTTGCGGGGCGCAGTCAATGGAAGCTCGCAAGCCCTTCTATGCCCTCTACGTAGCGGTCCCACTTCCTGTCGAAGTGGACATCTACCGATTCGTCACTGAAGGTCCGCTTCCGGGTGACGGCCCAGCAGGACCGTACGTCCGGGTATGGGCGCTTAGCTGCCGATCACTCTTGGGCGAAAAGGCCCCCTGCCCCTGCGATGACCTCGAATCCACGACGACCGTTGTTCATCGAATGTTCCGCCCACAGGTCGCCTACCAATCAGCAGGTTCGATACGGCTACACCCGATTTGGGGAGGGTGTGGGTAAGCGGATCGGTCGCGCGGCGCCACCACGTCGTCGGTCATCGAGTCGCCCCATCGCCCGACGCCTTAGCGCAGTTCGTGGTGCACGCCGACCGCTGCACGGTGGATCACGATGAGCGCGGCGTCGGCGAAGGGATCGGCCACGCGTGAACGGTTGTGGGTTCAGCGCCCGGCGCGCCGGTCGATGCTAAAATCCGGTCTGGGACGCCTTCGGGCCCCACCGGGGTGGGGCTTCCGGATGGAGCCTCCCCCCGAAGGCCTCGTCCGTCGGACCAGCCAACCGGGGAGCGTCCGAGGTCGTGCCGACGCCCGGACGCGAGCCCGCGCACTTCACCCGGGGAGGCGTCGCCACGCTTCACCCGCGCGTGAAGATCCAACCCCGGTCGCGGTGTACCACTGGCCAAGACCAGCGCCACTTGCCTTTCCAACCGTGGCGAGGGCACCTGTCGGCATGCAGGAACTACTCGAGCAGATCCAGGTCGAAGGCGTTCACGATGGCATCTTCGACGTCGCCACCCGGCGTGGCGCTGACACGCCGGGGCATCCCTCCAGATGGAAGACCTACTACAGGTCCTCGACATTCCCCGATCTCGGGGTCCTGCTCGCCCATGAGGATGCCGAGACGAGCATCGAGACGCTGCGCGCCAGGCTGGACGAGGAGGCCGACAACTACCGGCGCCTCCTGGACGTGGGCTTCGACGTGCCCGCCACCGCCGGGCGCAGCGTCGAGGTCGTCGACCATCTCGCCGGCGGGAGACGGGCCGCCGCCCTGATCGTCGAGCACGTCGCAGGGAGCGGACCCTACAAGGCGCGGACAGACGTCCGCCGGATCGCTCGCGTCGTCATGGAGCAGGAGGCGTCCCTGACGAAGCGGTTCACGGAGGCGTGGGCGGGGCTCAGGGTCGCCGCAGCCCGCAAGGCGCCTCAGGACCTGCAGGTGATGCTCGGGGACGACGGTCGCATCGTGACCATCGATCCCGAGAAGGTCGGACCGGGCGTGGCGCTCAACGATCTGACGTGAGCCGCCGGCCGCGCCACTACGGAGCCGAACGCAGGACCATCACCGGTCGCGACCGCTCGTCGCCGACCGGCGTAGCGTCCCCTGAGGCCCGGCATCACTACGCTCAAGGCCGCATCCGCGGGCCGCCCGTCGTTCGCCAGAGCCAGGGGTCAGTTGTTGCGGACGATCCAGAACAGCACGAACCTGCCGCCGTAGGTCTTGGGCGTGTAGCTCGACTCCAGCCTCAGCGCCCCGGTGTAGCGCGTGTCGCCGGGTAGCGTGGGTCCGCCACCGCAAAGGGGCGCGTAGGCCGGGGGAGCGCTGGCGGCGCTGCGCTTGACCGCGGAGTTGAGGAGCAGAAGCTTGGGCGCGACGCTGACCGGTCCCGACGGCCGGTCGACCCCGAAGACCGTCACGATGTGCCCGGAGGAGTAGGTGTTCCCGTCGATCTTGCTGAACGACGTCATCACCGGCGTCTGCGACAGCAGGAAAGCGACGCTGCCCGACAGCGTCCCGGCGTTGGAGATGCCGGTCAGCGCCGCGGCCTTCTCGGCCAGGGCCTCGAACGTCGGATACTCCACGCGGTTCAGCCGGTAGTTGTTGGACGTGAGGCGCAGCACCGCCCTCTGCCAGACGGCGTGGTTGTAGGCCGATTCCCCGGGCTTGATCTCCGCGTTGATCGCTGCGCGCACCGCGGCCTCGGCGGACCGGACCTCGGCGACCGTCTGCAAGGTGAAGCCCGGCACGTTCGCGCGAGCGAGGGCGAAGCCCAGCGAATAGGACTGGCAGGTGTCCGTGTAGCCCTGCGGGATCGGGGAGGTCACCACGTCGAGGGACTGCGCGGCGACGGGCGTGGACGGCAGGCCGAGACCCGCGAAAGCACAGACGAAAATCCCGATCCTCTTCATTGCTCAACCCTCCAGCGCAAAGCGTAGCCAAGCAGTCGAGGTCGCCAGCCCAAGTCGAAACAAAGTCGCCGTCGCCTAGATCCGCGCGCGAATTTCCTTTCGCAACAGAATAGTTGCGGGGAGAACTGGAGCGTGTCAATCTCGCCGA
This sequence comes from Sphingomonas olei, assembly GCF_045369765.1. Lineage (NCBI taxonomy): Bacteria > Pseudomonadati > Pseudomonadota > Alphaproteobacteria > Sphingomonadales > Sphingomonadaceae > Sphingomonas > Sphingomonas olei. The sequence continues at coordinate 89,527 of NZ_JBIQEU010000011.1, read as the reverse complement.
GTCCAGCGGGGGTTCAACTTGGGGACCCCGGACCTGTGGCGCGTCTGGGAGCCATCGCACTTGATCGCCATGACGGGCGGCAGGCGGGAAACCGCGGCCGCGGGCGACCGGGTGCGTTGAACGGAGGGGGCACTTGGATAGACTCTCCAATCTTCTCCTGTCGCACATCGCGACAGACGAGAGACCGCAACTGTTCGCCTTCGGGTCGATCTCGCGACGCAACTTCCTGCGCGCCGGCGGAATGGCCACGACCGCCGCCCTCACGGCGGGGTGCTCGCCAGGCCGGGATCCCGTCCTGCGCCGAGTCGCGGACGGCGTGGAGGTCGCCTTCGGCGGGGCGACCTGGATGCTCGATCCGGGCGCCTTCGCACCGGGCGCGAGGGTCACCGCCTCGAGAGTCGCGGACGGTTTCGCCGTCCGGCTGCTCGGGGCGCGGCTCGCCGGAACGGACCTCCGGGTCGACCTGACCGCCGAAGTGGCGAAGCCGGCCGAAGCGTGGATCGTCAGGCTGCACGCCCCGCATCTGGGACTGCGCGGATCGCTGCCGCTTGAAGCATGGCTGGCGGGAACACCGGTGGAGCGCGCCATCGCTCCCCACGCGTTCCGACTCGGGGCCGCGACGGCCCGCCTCGGAGCGGGGTCGCTCGCCGTGAACTCGAGGTCGGGGCTGAGCCTCACCACTACGGGTCCGCTCCGCCTAGACGGCACCGTGCGGGCGGAGGCGGAGGGGCTGGCGCTGAGCGGCCGATCCCCCGCCGCGCGGGCCACCTCGCTCTCCGCCCTGCTGTCCCGCGAGCCGACCGCCTCGACCGAGCTGCTGCTTGACGCCCCCCGACCACTTGATCTCCCGCCGCTCAGCCTCCCGGGCGGCGGGTATCCGCGGTTGCGGCTCCTCGACCTGCAGGCGGTGCGGGCCGACCTGTTCGACTCGGCGCGGGGCGCCGGTGGGGCGTTCCTGCTCGAAGGCGCGTCGCGGCTGTCGCACGGCCGGCGCGACCGCAGGCTCGCGATGGAGTTGGAGAGGACAGCGATGTTCGCCGTGCCCGGTCAGGCGAGCCTCGCGGGACGCCTGGCCTCGGGACAGCGCCTGATGCTGGGCGGCACGTCGGCCCGGCTCGCACCGTCGGGCGGCGTCGTCGTGGCCCACCACATACGCGGACGGACGCCGGAGGTGACCGGTTCGGCCGACGTGGACCATCTCTGGCTGCCCGGCGCGGCGGGCGAGGTCACCACCGTCGACCTTGGCGCCGCGCCGGTGACCGTCCCCATCGGCTCGGGCGTTGCGCCCGCGATCCTCGACGGAGGGGATCCGGGGCCGGCCGCTGCCGGAGGCACGGGAATGACCGTCGAGGAGACGATCGCGGCGTGCGTGGACGACCCGGACCCGGACTGCGCTGCGGCCGCCATCGCGGTGGCCGAGGGGGGCGCACCCGGCAAGCGCACCCCCGTACTCGTGGCAACCCGCGAGAAGGGCAGGTTCTTCTTCGGCGCGGACACGATCAACTCGCTGCCGCTCGACGACGCGAAGCTCTCGCTTCGACGCGGGAGCGACATGCTCAACTTGACCATGTCCTTCGAGGGCTACGACGTCCTGTTCGACTCCGACCGGCCCCGCATAAAGCGGAGGAACGCCGGACCCGCCCGGATCGTCGTCGAACTGCCACCGCAGCACATCTGGGAGACCGTGCACGAGCAGCCGCAGGGATGCCCGGCGATGCCCGCGCAGAGCCAGGCGCGCATGTCGAAGCCATCGCGGCTGGCGTTCGATTCCACGGGGCCGGAGTGGAAGGAGCGCGCCCTCGACATCGACCTCCTCCTCGACTGGAGAGGTCTGACGCCGATCGTCGACAAGCGCGCGAGCGCCAGGGCGGCGGACGGCGTGGACGAGCAGCTCGCCCTGTTCGGCATCGACAAAGGCATGACTCTCTCGCAGCTCTTCGACCGCGTGGCGGCCGAGTTCCAGCCGCCCGGCGAGGCCAAGACCTCGCTCGAGATCGCGTCGCGGCTGTCGTTCTCGCCAGCGGAGACCGGGCGGTGGCTCAAGCAGGAACGCGGAAGCACACCGGCCAATCCGCTCGAACCCAACCGGCTCGACGCCTTCGAGCCACTCTGGAACGTCCGGCTGGACCAGACCGGACGGAGGACGGTGCGTGCGCTCTGGTCGTCCTACATGATCGCCGGACGGCTTCCCCACCACGTGGTGGCACCCGACGACGAGCTCGCAATCGCGGCCACCGTCGCGCTCACCCCCAAGAACCACTGGGACATCCTCTCGCAGAACTCCGTGTTCGGACTGCCAGCGCTGCGCAGCATCGTCCCGGAAGGCAAGAACGAGTTCGACCTCGCGGCGGGAAGGGTCCCGCGCGCCAACGTCGTGCGCCCGATACCTGAGCCGACCTATCTCCGCGAGGCCGACCGGCTCGCCTGCAAGGCCCCCGGGACGCCGAAGGACTGCGCCGAGCGCAAGGACACCGGCATCGCGATCGCCATGCCGTTCGACGATGCGGACATCACCCTCACGAGCCTGGGGGCCATCGTCACCGCGCGCTGGGAGGGCGAGCCCCCGCACCTGCGCCCGGACCCGGAATACGCCGACGCGGACCTCAAGGCCAAGCTGCCGCGCGGAGTGAGTCTGGAGCAGCTGGTGCTGCAGGAATGGCTCGGCCGCGACATCCGCGTCGTCGCCTTCGTGAAGGGATACCTCTACCCGCTCGGCATGCGCGCCGCCTACGTGACGGTGGCCGAGCGCCGCTTCTACCTCGACCCCAGCGGCAAGGTGACCTCCTACGAGGTGCTCCGGCGCTTCATCCGGTGCCGACCCACGCCGAAGCGCTTCCCCGCCCTGAACCAGCCCTTCGACGGGCGCGACTTTCCAACCGAGCGGGTCGTGATGCGGACGCTGGACACGCCCGACCTAGCTCCACCCGACGACTCCGTCGGCCGAAGGCTGCGCGAACTCGAGGGCGACGAGGCCGCGATCGAGGCGGAGGGCGCGTTCTGGCCTCGCGTCCTCGTTGACGGCGCGACGCGGGAGTTCAGGTTCCAGTGGGCGACGGACAGTGCCGAGTCCGTCCAGGGGCCCCTACTCTTCGTCGCGTCCGAGCACACCGGCCGCGAACGCCGGATGCGGGCGCTCGCGCGCTACTACCGTGAACGGGACGCCGAGCTGCGGAGCTTCAAGCTGAACGGCGCGCGGCACCGCTACGCGCCCGAGGAGCGCGACGGCGAGGCGCGGTTCGACACGGACAGCTGGACCCTGTCGGTCCGCGGCCAGCTGTTCGGCGCCGAGGCGAAGGACGAGAGCTTCACGATCGACGCGCGCATGAACGGGGCCGACCAGCCGCCCTTCTACCCGGTCGTCGAGAGCGGCCAGGTCACGGTGCAGAGCGTGGACACGCTGTCCGGCCGCCCGCAAGGCCTCATCACCGTCGCGTTCGAGGAGCGCTACGTAAGGCACGGGTTCGACAAGGAGGAGAACAAGTCCGAGGTCTACCTCCGCGTCCTCGCCCCGGCGATCGCCTTCGACGTGCAGAAGAGGGCGGACCTCACTGGCGGCGCGTCCGGCGCGAGCAGCTACGTCGCCGCGCTTTCCCGGAAAACCGGCGTTCTCGGCGGCCGGCTCGGGAGCTCCGCGCAGTCGCTCGCTGCCCCGGCCAGGGCGGCTCCCGGCTTCGTCATCGACAAGGCCCTGGTGGAGGGCAAGTTCGACCCGAGCGAGTTCTTCGGCTTCAAGGGCGCGAAGCTGCTGGGCCTGATCGAGTTCAAGGACCTAATCCAGGCCGTTTCGATCGACGACGCTCCGAAGCTGCTCGAGACGATCGGATACGGCGCGCTCGAGGGTGCGCTCCCACGGGTGAAGCGGGCCGCGGAACTCGCGCTCGCCGGCACTGGCGAGTTCTTCCGGGTGTTCGACCAACTGGTGGCCGACGCGAACGCGGAGCTCGCCCGGATCTCCCCCGGCACGACGCTGCGCTTCGAGGACCTCTACCCGGACCTCGCCAGGGAGCTAGCCAAGGCCAAGTCGGCATTCGCGACCGAACTCACCGCGATCAAATCCGCCACGAGCCTCGCATCGGTCCCAGGCCCGGCCACCCGGCTCATCGAAGCGACCCAGCCGGTGCTGCGCGAGTTCGACCGCCTAGCGCGCGATCCGCTCCCCCCGGCGGCCGAGGACGTGATCAGGCGCTTCCAGGCCGGGTGGCAGACGCTGCGCGACCTCCTGGCCTCCCCGCGCGAGGCGGTGGTGAAAGCGGCCGAGCGACTGGTCGCCGAAGCGCTCCGCGCGGCGCTCTGCCCGATCCTGGATAGCGACCCTGCCATGGGCAGCGTGCTGTTCGGTTCCACCGGAGCCACATGCGAGGCATTCCTCCGCAATCCGGCCGATGTCCTCGCGAACCGTTCGGAGGCGTTGATCGGCGACGCCCTCGCCAAGCCGCTGGGCGACATGTTGTCCTACCTCGCCGAACGGCGCGCGGCCGGCCTCGGCGACCTCAGGCTCGCCGAGGACGCGGTCCGCCGGAAGGCGTTGGACGCGCTGCAGCAGGCGGCGAACGCGCTCGACCAGAGGCTGGCATCCTACGACGCCGCGAGGCGCGACATACGGACGGCCGCGGTGCGGCTCGCAACCGCTCGGGCGATCGCGAAGGACCTCGCCGCCAAACTGGAGAACGACCTGAAGGCCGGTCTCGCAGGGGTCGCGGAACGGTTCGCGACCAACCTGGCCGACCGCGTGGCGACGGCGCTCGACGTCCTGGCCGACGCGCTCCCGCCCGGGCTCGACCCGCAGACGGGCGCACCCTACCCCGCCGACATCCTAATCGCCGAAGTGAAGTCGCGCGTCGCCAAGGCGGTCGCGGACTTCGCCGCGGACGGCGTGGCCAAGGCGGCCTCGGCGCTGGGCGCGGCGGTGCAGGACGAGGCCGACGCGGCGAAGACCGTCCTCCTGGAGCGGGTGACCGAGACTCTGGGCAGGACCTTGACCGGCCTGCTCGGGACCGTCGACTTCGTCCGGATCGCACGGCTCGGCCGGCAGGCGGCGGGCTGGTGCGACGACGCCGTGACGGTCGCGCATGCGCTCGGCGACGGGGTCAGCGCGAGCGCGACCACCGTCACCACCGAGCTGGACACCTTCCGCTCGGCTGTCGTGGACTTCAAGATAGATCCCAACTGGCCCGCAGCCGCGCGCACCAAGGCGGCCGAACACCGCGAACGCGTGCTCAAGTTCGTCGAGGTGCTCGCCGGGCAGGTCGCCGCCTCGCTCCGGCTTCGCGCGCGTCTGCTCGCGGCCCCGGTCTCGTGCGGCCAGGTCGCAACGGCGCTGGACGCGCTCCAGCTAGTGCTGCGCGCGAGGGTGCCGCTGCTCGGTCACGCGAACCTCATCGTCCGGGACCTGGTCGACCTGCAGGCCGCGGTACCACCCGCGAGCAGGCCCGACGTCGCGCCGCTGGTCCGGGCGCTCGGCGACCTCGTGCGCGGCGCCTCGGGCATCGCCGGCCTCCCCACGGCGGCGGCGCTGCAGGCGCGGGTGCGGACGTTCGCCTCGGGGCTGCCCGCCGCCGAAGCCTACCGGGTGGAGCTCGAGGCGGCGCTCGCGACCGCCCTCGCGACCGCGCGCGATCTGGACAGCCGCCTCAAGGGACAGGCCGAAGCCGCCCGCCTGGCGACCGCCATCCGCGACGCCGCGGTCTTCGCGGAAGGAGCCGAGCGGCGGCTCGTGGCGCTGATCTTCCAATCCGTCGCGCTCGATCCGGCCGCCGTCAACGCGATCGAGACCGCCGCGGCCGAGGCGCTCAGGTCCATCGCGAAGCTGTTGTCGGGCTTCCACCGGTCCCTCGCCAACGCCTTCACGCAGCTCATGACGTTCATCGATCAGCCCGCGGTGCGACCGGTGGTCACCTTCGTCCTCGGCGAGGTGAAGCTCGCCAGCCTGCAGGACAGCATCGCCGAGGTCCTGAAGGACGACGGCCTCCTCGAATCGATCGCGCAGGCGGGCAAGCTGCCGGACATCCTGGCGAGGGCCGAGGCGCTCCGGCTCCGCTGGAGCACGCCCAACCGGCCAGCCCTACTCGTCGCCTTCGGCATCATCGCCCAGCTCCTGGACGACTTCGTCGCAGGCAACCTTGGAAACGCCATCGCCCTGCGGCTGCGCCAGGCGGTCGAGGACTTCGGCCGGCAGTTGCGCGACATGCTCGTGCAGCTCGTCCCTACGCAGCTGTCGACGGACTACGACTGGTCGACCGACCTCGGCGACTACGGCCCCTTCAAGATGCTGCCCCGGCCGGATGGAGAGGCGAAGAAGCCGCACCTGCGCCTGACGGCGAAGGCGAGCGTCGACCTGGTCACCGGCCGGCGGGAGGCGTCGGCCTACGGGGAGTTACAGCCCTTCATGCTGGACCTGCTGCCGGGCTTCCCGATGGCGACGATCCACTTCCATCCGCTCGTCTTCAAGGCCGGTGGCGGGGCGCAGCCGAACTTTGACGTGAGGGTCGCCAAGGTGCAGTTTGGCGCACTGCTGAAGTTCATCGAGGCGCTGAAGGCCTACATGCAGCCCGACGGCAGCGGGTTCTACATGAGGCCGACGGACGGACCCGTGGGGGTCGAGGCGGGCTTCGAGTTCGCGGCGGGACTGATCCAGGTGGGCAGCCTCAGCTTCCTCAACGTCTCGCTGCGCGTCGCCGCACGGCTGTACTTCGACCAGAGCCCGGCGGAGTTCATCTTCAGCTTCGCCTCCGAGGACCGTCCCTTCATCATCTCGAACCCGCCCTACGGCGGCGGCGGATACGCCGAGCTCAAGATCTTCGCGGGCGGGGAGAAGGCGCCGCAGCTGACGCTCTCCTTCATGTTCGGCGGAGCGGCGCAGCTGAAGTTCGGGCCCCTCCAGGCCCAGGGACGGATAATGGCTGGCTTCGGCGTCCGCCGCACCGGCGACGGGACGACGCTATGGGCCGTGTTCGAGGCGGTCGGCGAGGGCTCGATCGCGTGCTTCTCGATCTCGGTCGCCCTGCGTGTCGTCGTCTGGCACTACGCCAACGGGGTCATGCGAGGCGAGACGACCTACCGCTTCAAGTTCAAGGTCGGCTTCGTCAGCTTCAGCTACTCGGTCACCGCCAGCTACCGCATCGCCGGCGGCAGCGGCGGCACCAACCAGACCGCGGCACTGAAGCGGACACCCTTCGCGCTGGCGTGCGACTCGCGCGGGCAGACGTGGAAGCTGAAGGTGGCAACGGCCCGCAAGGACGTCGATTGGTCCGCATACCGGCGGCAGATCGACCACAGCCTCCTGTGAAGGGGTTCGCATGACCGCTCCCGAAGTCCACATCGACGTCCTCGCGATCCCGGACCGGGTCGACGGCGCCGCGCTCAGACTGTGCCTCCAGCTGACCCCGAGCGTGGCGACCTGCCTCGGAGGCCCGGTCCCGCTGGACGCCTGGCCAGCGGCCATCGCCGCACGGGGCGAGGTCAGGATCTGGGCGGCCGACCTCGTCGACGGCGCCCCGCAGAACGTCCGGGCGGTGGGCGTGTTCACCACCGACCTGCCGGCCCTCGCCGCCCTGCGGGGCGCCTCCGGGGGCAGGAGCGTCGGCGATGCCGCCCTGGCGAAGTGGCGCGAGATCTTCCAGGTCCCGGGCTTCGACGCGCTCCATGCGGAGCTGAAGGAGCAGAACGGGGGCGCCGTGGCGCAGTGCGTGGCGGCCGCCAAGCCCGCTGGCGTCGCCTCGATCCAGAGCGCCCTGTTCGACCGCCTCCTTGACGAGGGGCTGCGCCACGCGACGCTCTCCGGCTTCGAGTCCGGCCCTGGCGGCGCCAGCCAGGCGGCGCTTGACGACGTCGTCACGCGCGACAGCTTCCAACTCGCGGCGCAGGCGGACAAGGGGCGCCGGGGGGCGGAAATCGTCGCCGCGCGCCTAATGGACACCGAGAGGCGCCTCTCGTCGGTCCATCAGGAGGTGCTCGGCATCTGCTCGGCCAGGACCGCCGCCAAGCCCGCACTCGCCGCGACAGCGCTGCAGGCGGCCCTCGCCGAGCTGGGCGCGGTCCTCCAGGCCGACCAGCCGCCGGATCCCATGAGCATGCCGCCGGAGGAGCGCGTGCCGGGACCGGGCGAAAGCGCGCTGCGAAAGCTGAACTCGCTCCTCGCCTATCCAACGCTCGCGAAGTATCTCGGCCTGTGCGCCGACCTGCTGCTGCCCGCCGACGCTCTGGGCGCGGGTGACTTCAAGGGGCTGATCGCCGCGGAGATCAAGGCTCCCGGCACCGCCTTCGGCGGACAGCCGGACACCTCGGCCCTCAGCTGGACCGCCGTCGCGATCCGAGTGCCTGCGGGCCGGAAGCGCCGCTGGTTCGGCCCGTGGGACGGTGCCGGCGCCCGGGGGGCGAGCGAGCCGCTCTCACCGCTCGACGCCGACCTCTACCACGACGGACTGCTGAACCTGCGCCAGAGGGTCGGCGGCGAGAAGACCTTCCACCTGGGATCCGGTGACGTCGCGTCGACGATGACGCAGCTCGCCGCGAAGGTCACGGCACCGGGGGATCCCGCGACGCCGTCGGCGGCCATCGAGCGCAGGACGGCGGGCCTCGTGCTGTATCAGGAGAACGCCGCCGAGCGCGTCGCCCTCGAAGGGCGCAGGGAGGCCCGGCAGATCGCGCTGTGCGGCTCGGGCGGCACGACCATCAACTTTGCCGACGAGCTGCGGCACGGCCTGCGCTTCGACGTCCAGCTACTGAAGGCGGTCGGGCCGCGGGAACCGGCGCGATGGCGACCGCTGAACGCCCGGACCGTCCAGTTGAGCCCCACGGACGTCGACCCCGCCTTCCTCGCCGACACGCGGGTCAGGTCGGTCAGCTACCGCGACGACGGGGTGTCAATCACCCCGGTCGCGGAGCATGCCGGGGGCACCAACCCGCTGGTCGTCGCAATGCAGGAACTGATGGTGTGGGGCGGCGGCAGCCTAGCTGTCGCGGCGACCCCCCAGGAGGCCACGATCGATCCCGCCACGGACCTTCCCGTGAGCATCACCTTCGGACTTCCCGCCGCCGCCGGCGGGGGCGCGCGCCTCTTGCCGGCGCCACTCCGCGTCGCGCGCCGCTACGCGCTCCGCGCGCGCGTCGCCCTGCCACTCGGCTGCGGCACCACGTTCGACGACGCGCAGGCGGATCCCGCGGGCGACGCGGAGACGCTCCCGCAGGATCCCGGCAGCGAGCAGGGATACCTCTTCAGGCGCTACGAGAAGGTCGGCGCACCGGTCGTGGCGCTGCACTGGGCGAGCCCGCTGGTGAAATCCCCCGAGGGCGGCGCCCCGTCGGAGGGCGGCCGGAGCATCGAGCAGATGGTGGTCACCGAGGACCGCACGAGCGACATTCGCTACGTGCTCCCCCCGCGCCTGTCGCTCGACGAGGCGGAGCAGCAGGGGCAGTTCGACGAACCTCGCTTCGCCACGATGAAGGTGCCCGACGGCGCCTTCGAGGGCGGCTGCCCGATCGTCCTCTATGGGCCCGACGGGCAGTTGCCCGAGGCCCGGGCCGGCGGGATCAGCTGGTTCGACCGCGGCACCGGGAAGGTGGTGGCGGAGGCCGGCGGCCCCGACGCCGAGCGGCTGGCGAAGGCGCAGACGCGTGGAGCGGTTATCGTGATGAGCGACGCCGCGAGGAGGAGCCAGCGCCGGCTCTACGATCGGCCCGACGCGCCGCAGCCCCGCTACTACCCCGACGTCTTCGCGCGGCAGATGATCGCGGCATTCGCGCCCGTGCCGAAGTTCACGCCACCGTCCCCGACGACGGCGGGTGCGGTGAAGCTGCAATTCTGGAAACCCAAGGAGCGTCCACGCGACGCCCGGCCCATGCAGGTGGAGCTGATCCGCGGCAAGGAGGACGCGAAGAGGCCGGTCAGGACATCGCTCGGAAGCGCCGTGCTCGTCACGCCCGACGGCAGGAACGTGGACATCCCCAAGCTCACGGTCACGCTGCAACCGGGGGACAGCGTGGACCTCGAGCTGTTCGCCGACCCGAAGCAGGCGGACTTTCGCGCCGCCCACCACGCGGCGGCCCTCGTCGCCGACCTCGGCGACTACCGCGCCGACGCGGCATGGAGCACGGCGCGCAAGCAACTGTGCAGCGTGAGGACCATCCGCCTCGTGCACGCGGTGAGGAAGCCGTCCGAGCGTCCGCGATTCACGCCATCGGGCACGCAGCCGGTCCTGAAGGCGACCAGCGTCACGGTGGCCCCGGAGGACGCGGACGGGGCCGGCCGCCGCAAATGGAGCGAAATCGTGCGGTCCGGGCGCCTGGAGAGCGAGGAGGGAGGATCGACGACCTTCTTCACCGGCAAGATCTCGCTCCACGGCCGCACCACGGGGCAGGTCCGGTGCGAGACGCGCTGGCGCGACTACGGACCCGCGACGATAAAGCGGGACCCCAACACGGGCCACTGGATCGAGGACGTCCCGCTGCGATACGCCGAGCTTTTCTCGATCGACAACATCGCCTCTCCCCTCCGCACGCTGCCGCTCGACCTCGAGAGGGACGAGGATGGCCACTTCAGGAGTCTCGCCCACGCCTTCCAGGACGGCCGGACGCGGAGACTGCGTCCGAGACTGGTCGCCACGTCGCGCTTCACGAACCATTATGCGCAGCCGATGGCCAGGGAGGGGACGATCGGCGAGGAGGGAACGTTCGAGCGCGCCTCCCACGCGTTCGCCGACGCGCCCGAGATCTGGACGGACTGCACCTTCAGGCCGCCGCCGCCTATCGTCGACCGCGTCCTGCCCATGCTGGGCTGGACCTTCGGCCCCAGCCCGAGCAGCCGACTGCGCTTCGAGCGCCGGTCGTGGCTGAGGCTCTCGCTCGATCCGAGCTGGTATGCCTCGGGCGAGGGCGAGATGCTAGCAATCGTCTTCGACCAGACGCCGCGCGCGCTCTGCGACGAGGACATGCCCGAGCGCCGGCCCTACCGACCTTTCCTCACCCGTTGGGGACGCGACGCGATCAGGCTCACTCGCGCCGTCGAGACGCTCACGAGGGAGCAGATCCATGGCGGCGAGCCTGTCGACGGGCTGACCCTGCACCTCGCGGCGGGCGCGTCGAAGATCGTGCCGCACGAGGTCAAGATCAAGGCATTCAAGCCGGTCCTCGATCCAGTCTTGGGCTTGCACTGCGACATCCGCATCGGACCCGACGTGAACCTCTCTGACACCTATCTGCGCTCGTTCTCACCCTTCGTTCAACTCGGGCTCGCCCGCTATCAGCCGAACGCCTTGCGCGAGCTCAGGCTCTCGCACCCGGTGCAGTGCATGGCGCAACTACTCCCGGACCGGCTCGGCTATGTTGACGTATCGAAGATCGGCTCGCGCAAGATCACGGTCCACGTGGCCGGGCCGGTATTTGGCACAGCCAATGTGAACGGAGGCCCACGCCTGAGCGTGCGCCTGATGCAGAGGCGTGAGCCCGACGAAGGCGCTGCGGGCTGGTTCCCGGTCGAGGGCATCGAGGCGAACAAGCTTGATCAGCAAGTAACGAGCACGGACGACGGACTGCCAGCGTGGAGCATCGAACTGACCCTGCCGGCGTCGCACCTCAACAACCACTATGGCGTGCTCATCGAGGAGCATGAACTTCTTCCGGCCGACAGGCCCGACCTCGTCCAAGGCGCGCCACGCAACGCCGACCCGCTTGCCGACACGGTGATGACCAAGAGAGGTCCGGTGTTCATGGTGACTGTTGACCTGCGTCAGTAGGGGGAGGCGCCGTCCCGCCGCTGTTCGGTCTCGTAGGCGATCACGCCTCGCTTCGTGCGGCCTCAACGCGAGCAGGTTCGATATAGCTACACCGTTTAAGAAGTTTGATGAATTTCAACGATGAGTTCGATCTGGACTCGACTTGTTGCATCTGAGTGCCATTGCCCGACACCAGGACCGCACGGGCGACGAGCCCTCCATGGGACTTAGCCCTTCAAAATCGGGGCGTCAGGTGTCATCACCACTCCATGAAGCCGACGCCGCTGAACTGCAGTCCCGACCTCCCGGCGCCGCATCGATCCCTGCGCGTGGGCTCGCTACCCTCAAGCTCCGACAGCTCCACTTGAAGGGCGAGTGGGTTAAGCGCCCTGCCGAGGGCGCGCCGGTTGTAGTGTTCGTCCACGGAGTCCTATCGAAGGGGGAGACGTGCTGGCGTCATCCGACGGGTGGCTTCTGGCCGGAGATCGTGGCTCGTGATGCCGACCTGTTGGAGGTCGGCGTATACCTGTTCACCTACAAGACCGGCTTCTTCTCCGGCACCTACCACCTCGGCGACGCGGTCGATGCGCTGAAGGAGCATCTGAGGCTCGATGGGGTCGTGACCGCCGCGGGTGTCGTGTTCGTGTGCCACAGCATGGGCGGCATCGTGGTGCGCAAGTATCTCGTGTCTCGCACGGTCGACCTCATCGAGAGCGACGTGCCGATCGCACTGTTCCTGGTCGCGTCGCCGTCGCTGGGCTCGGATTACGCTCGGTGGCTGTCGCCGATCGCGCGCCGACTGCGCCACTCGCAGGCCGACGCGTTGCGCTTCTCGCAGTCAAACGCCTGGCTGAACGACCTCGACCGCGATTTTATAAACCTCAAGGAGCAGCGGCGCCTGCGTCTCATCGGAAAGGAGCTAGTCGAGGACAGGTTCGTCGTCCTCGGGTGGCTATGGCGTAAGCAGATCGTCGAGCCATTTTCCGGCGCAAGCTACTTCGGCGAACCGTACAAGGTGCCCGACTCGGACCACTTCTCGATCGCCAAGATCGCGGACGCCTCGGCTGTGCAGCACCGCCTGCTGAGACAGTTCCTCATCAAGTGGCGCGTCGACGTCGAGACACGTAAGGACGCATCCGGAAACGGGAACTCCCCATCGGCTAATCCCGCCAGGATCGAGGTGTCCTTCGTTCTGAGCTTGGCCGTGGACGTGCAGCCCGACAACCGCGTCGGGCTGGACCGCCTGCAGGAGGCGATTAGGACTATCGCCGGCAGTCCGCTGATCACGATCGTGGAAGCGCGGGCCGGATCGCTGGTCCTGCTGCTGTCAGACCCCGAAGCCGCACTCCACCGGATCGATCCGGCGAGGCTGCGCGAGGGCTTGCTCGAGCTGGCCGGTGCTAGGCTGGTCGGGCTGGCGCCGATCGGGGAGTTTGATGCGCGCTCTGGTCGGATCCGCGAGCTGACCACCGCCTCGGCGGAGCTGCTCGCCTGGCCGACGGCGCTTCCGGACGGGGAGGTCCTGGGACGGCCCGAGCTGGAGCAGCTACGCGAACGCGTGCTCGGCGGCATTTCGTCGACCACCGCGCTGATCGGCGCGGCGGGTTCGGGAAAGTCAGCGCTCCTGGCTAACCTCGCCCGGTCATTCTTGGACGCAGGCTGGCCGGTCCTCGCCATCAAGGCCGATCTTTTGGAGCCGGAGATCATCAGCGAGGAGATGCTGCAGGAGCGGCTCGGTCTTGGAATGCGCCCTTCGGAAATGCTGCGAGAGCTCGCGCGGTCGGGCCCGGTCCTGCTGGTGATCGACCAGCTCGATGCCCTCGCCGGCCATCTCGATATCAAGACCCTTCGCCTTAGCGTGCTGCTTAACCTCGTCCGCGCGATCGGCGGCGCGGACAACGTCCACGTTGTGCTGTCGTCGAGGCCCTTCGAGTTCCAGCATGATGTCCGCCTCCGCAGTGCCGGCGCGGAGAGCATGCAGCTCGCGCTGCCGGAATGGACCGAGGTGCTGGCGGTGCTCGAGTCCAAGGGTGTCGCCGCGGCGGGATGGCCAGCCGACGCGCAGGAGGTTATGCGAACGCCACAGGCGCTCGCCACGTATCTCAAGCTCGGTGGCCACCACGAAGCGCAGCCGTTCGCCAGCTACCAGCTCATGCTCGACCGGCTGTGGTCTGAGCGCGTCCTCGGTAGCCAGCGGGGCGGCGACCTCGACCGGCTGGCGTCCGACATCGCCGACGCGATGGCTGACCAGGAGAGTCTCTGGCTTGCCACGTCGCGCTACGCCGATCGCTCCGCGGACCTGCAGGCACTCGTCGCGGCGGGCATCCTGACGACGGTGGACACCAGCGTCGGCTTCTCGCACCAAACGCTGTTCGAGTTCACGCTCGCGCGAAGCCAGGCCCGCGAGTCCGGACGGCTCTCCCGCCTGGCGCGCGATCGCCAGTCCTCGCTCTTCCTGCGCCCGAAGCTGTGGGCGTCGCTGACCTACCTGCGCGGAGCTGACCGCGAACTCTACCATGGCGAGCTGGAGGCCGTCTGGCACACGGACCTGCGGCCGCACCTCCGGGCGCTTCTGATCGACTTCCTCGGCTCACAGACCAATCCGACCGACCGGGAGGCGATTCCTATGGACGCGGCGTTGACGGAAGAGGCAACGCAGCTGCACGCGTTCAGGGCTGTCGCGGGCAGCGCGGGCTGGTTCCGCCGCATCGCCGACAGCCACGTGGCCGCCGCAATGACCGGTGCGGAGCCGCTCGCGAACGTCCAGATCGCGGTTCTCACCGAGGCGCTGAGGACATCGCCCGGGAAGGTCGTGGAACTCATCCGCGACCGATGGGTGCCGGATAAGACCAATGACCTCCGCGCTTGGGCGGTGATCCAGTGGTCGTCGCCTTGGTCGGAAGACGCCCTGGCGGTAGCAACCACGGCGATCACGCGGACCGAGATGGCGGTCGCCTCGATAGACTACCAGGCCGCCACGGCCGCCGTCGACCAGCCGGCGGCGGCGCTGCGGCTCGTGCGCGCGAAGCTCGACAGGGATCTCGACGTCGCGATAGAGAACAGGCGCGCGGCAGAGACGGCAGGCGCGGCTGAGGATGACATCGACGAGGAAGCCAGAGCCTCGCGTCGGATGCTGGAGCGGGTCCGTGACCCGCTCCGAAACATGGTCGAGCGTGGTGACGAATGGGACGGCCTCGCCGGCATCGCTGAGGCCTGGCCCGGTGACTTCCTCGACGCGCTCTGGCCTTGGTTAGCACGGATCCTCGCCGAGCTCGAGCGGACCACCGGGCGTGACAGGTTCCTCGGCTACACGCTTGCCCACGAGGCGGACTTCCGATTCGAGGCCGAGAACAACCTGGGCCTACCCGAGGGCGCCATCCTCGGCGCGCTGCGCGTGGCCGTCGAAGGCCTCGCCGACCGCGATCCGGAGCGGTTCCGCCGCTGGGCGGCAGACAACGACGCCGTCGCGCTCACGCCCGTCCAGCGGCTCATCGCGCACGGCATCGCGCACCGGCCCGAGACATTCGCCACCGAGGCCCTGACCTTCGTGCTGGGCGACGAGCGCCGCTACTTCCTCGGATCGATCCACGACATGCACGGCACGATCAAGAGGATGGTCTCGGCGGCCGGCCCCTTCTGGTCGGCCGAGCAGGTCGCGGCGTTCGAGAAGCGTGTGCGGGAGTTTGCCCCGTCCGCCCCGGCCGAGAAGGTCGATCCGAAGGAAAGGATGAGCTGGCGACACATGGCGCGCCACACCCAGCTCGAGCTCTTGCGGTCGCTCCCCAAGCACCAGCGGTCCATCTCGGCTGAGCGCCAGGTGATGGAGGACGAGCGGCGCTACGGGAGCGAACCAAGGGGCACCACGTTCAGCGGCCCGCTCGCCGTCGGATCGATCATCGAAGCCGATGCGATGGGGATGGCCAGCGACGAGGATATCGTGACGGCATTCGTCGGGCTGCCGGACGCGGTCGGCTGGGATAATCCGCGACGGCGTATGGCGGGCGGGAACGTGCAACTAGCGCGCGCCTTTGCCGAGTTCGCGAAAAAGGAACCCCACCGCGCCGCCCGCATCCTCGAAAGGCTCAACAACAGCAACGGCGTACGTGCCGCAGCCTATGCGATAGAGGCGCTTGCTGACACGGGCGATTCAGAGACTGCCCTGAGGATGGCTCGCGACGCGATCGACAGGCACTTTGACGGTGACGAGTTCAGGCACTCGGTCGCGCGCGCGCTCGACCGGCTCACGCGTCGAAAGGCCGACGTGGGGGCGGATCTCCTCGCCACGATGGAGCGCTGGCTCGACAACCCGCCCGCCGACCGGGTCGCCGCGGATGACGATGTCGACGCCGGCGCCGACGCCGACGGCGAGGAGATCCGCCAGGAGACTGCGACCCTGCCAGGCGGAAGCGATGGCGGCGAGGCCGAGCCTCCGACGCCCGGCATGGAGCTAAGCCTCCTGTGGGGCCACGGCGGGTCCGGCGGATACCCGGGCGGCGACCTGCCGGTCGTCGAGGCGCTGGTCAGCATCAGGATGCACTTGGATGAGCGTGGGAAGGCGGTCGAGACGCTGTCGCGGTTCCTCCTGCGCGAGAGGGGCATCCGGCATTGGGAGGTTCTGTCACGCCACTTCATCCGCCTCGGCCTCGCCGAGACGAGCACGGGCGCCGCGGTGCTGGACGAGGTCCTTACGACGGTCACGGGAGTGGTCGGCAGCAAGGCCTTCGCACTCCTCCTCGCTGATGCGCAGAATGTGGACCACGGCCTCGTGGACCGGCACCTAGATTTCTGGAAGGACAGCGATTCGACATCTGCGGTGCAGGCGTACGGCGAGATCGTCGCGCTGGACGCCTTGCTCCACCCGGAGCGCGACGACACCCGACGACGCCTAGATGGGATCGTGGGCGACGGCGGAAGCCATGCGGCAAGGGTGGGCGCGGCGCTCTCCGCCGCGCACATCCTCGCCGAGGAGCCCCACCGCCGCGTCGAGGCGGCGAATCTACTCGTCAGGCTGGTCGCGCTTCCGGACCCCGAGATTTGGCCAGCCGCCTTCGAGTTCTTCCGTTTGGCCGGCGACCTCATTCCCGACAAGGGGACGGTCACCTTCCTCCGTGCCGTCGCGGACGGGATCAGCTCAGCCCGCGAGATCGACCCCACCTTCGTGGTCGACAGGCTTGCGACGATGCTTCCCCACGAAGCCGATCTGGTCGCCAGGATCGCACTCGCCCTGACCGCGAAGTGGAGGTCCGAGCTCGCGGACATGCGCACGGCGACGGCTAGGGCCACGTCACCGCTAGTCGATCTGGCGGTCACTTTGCACCGGCTCGGCCCGGACACCCGCGACATTGGTCTTGAGCTGTTCGAACAGCTCATCGACATCGACGCATACGACGCGAGGCAGGCCCTTGACGAGATCGACGGAAGGTTCCGCGGCACCGCGCCAAGGATGCGGAGACCGCGCCTCCGCCGGCGGTCTCAGGGGCTTCCGCGCAGGCGCCATCAGCAGGGTTTCTCGGAATGATGACGTGATAAACGATAACAGTGTGCGGAGCCGCTGCCCGTGACAGGTTTGGCGTCGCGGCGGCTCGGTCGCGCCTAGACGATGGTGTCACCGGCGGTGGCGGCGTTCCTCACCAGCTACAGGCGCAAACCCTCGAGAACCCGCGGCTTCGAGACGACGGTATCACATCTACGCGGCCGACTTGTGAAGCTGCGGGCTTCGCAGCTGACCGGAACTCTCCGTTTCCGAAAATCGTTCTATATACGTTCTTTTTACGGGCCACTCGACGATGAGCAGATTGGATAAGGCTACACCCACGGACGGGTTATCGGGTGAGTCGGGACATGTCTGAAAAACTTACGCGACTGCGGGCTGACACGTTTCGCGCCAGACTTCGGCTCGGCCTCGGATTCGATAGCCCAATCCACGTGCCCCACGACCTCACCGTCTGCGACGGGAACATCGAGCATCTCTGCGACGCGATTTGCGTGGACGGCAAGCTGAACCTTTCCGGGTGCGTCAATCTCGAAGCCCTCCCGGAGCGTCTCGTTGTCCGCGGTGAGCTGGTGATCACCGATTGCGGGAAGATCACCCGCCTACCCGGCACCGTGCGCGAGCTATTCGGCCTCAGAGCAAGCGGCTGCAGCGCCCTCGAGTCGATCGAACCGCTCGCCCGGTGTCACGGCGAACTGGATCTGCGTGGCTGCGAAGCCATGGGCGCCATACCATCGGACTTCAAGGCGGTCGGGCTGGTCAAGCTGGATGGGCTTCGGATCGACGAGGACACCATCTTCGTCAAAGGATCGCTACCCGACGTCGTCAAGCAGGCTTCGATCGGGAAGAAGGTCGGGGAAGTCGTCAGCCATCGCGTTCTGGGCGATCACCCCATCCTGAACGCCGTCATCACCGACGCTGGGGAGATGGAACTGTGGGAAAGCGTCCGCTTCCGCGCCGACACCTCCGATTTGATCATTCCGCGCAAGCGCGACTGATCGGCAATGTGGCACGATGGGAATGACCCATTTCCGCATGACCGCTTGAGTGACCGGTTGCCCAGGACCGCAGCCCGGCGAAGCCGGGCATCGTCGGCCTGCCATCCAACCCGGCTTCGGCGGCCCACTCGCCCGCGGACGGGCGCTTCATCATGGGCCGATCTGACGAGGCCAACCCCGACCCTGAAAGAAAGGTGATCAGCACGATGTCCGAAACAGGAATCAGCGTTGCGGGCGGTGGCAAGAAACCCGCCGCTGCGCGTGAGAGCGTCGACGCCGCCAAGGAAGCGGTCGAGGCCGCGATGGCGTCCGTGATCGTCGAGGCGCTCGCGAGCGGCCGCCGCTGGGGGGCGAAGCACTGGTATCCCGCCGTGGTCGAGATCCTCCAGGGCACGCCGCACGCCCCGCCCTCGCGCAGCAAGTTCGAGACCCGGTTCTCCGCCGAGCGCAAGCGGCGGCGCGAGCTCCTGCTGGCGGCGTCCGCGCAGGTTGCCGCCGAGGTGGGCGCCGCCGTCGGCGACGAGCCGGTCGAGGTTCTGCCCGGCGCGGTCGCGGTCGGCCGCCGGGCCTTCGAGCTCGCCATCCGTGCGCTTGTCGAGTGGCGGTCGCCCGCCGTCGGCGTCGTGTGGGGCGACTACATCGACCTCAGTCGCAGGGCGGGCGAGCCCTTCGTGAAGCTCGATGTCTTCCGGGCGCTCGTTTTCTCTCCCTTCATCGTCGCCGGGGTCCCGCACGAGATGATGCCCGACTTCTGGAGGAAGAAGCTGGCGAAGTTGCAAGGCGATGGCCCGGCCCGCGTCCAGCCTGTCGGCGCCCCGATCTCGGACGAAGGACGATGCCGGTCGTAGCTCGATCAAGTTCTGGCCGTCGACGCCGACGGGACCGCGGCGACGGCCGCCCCGCGCGGCGGGTGATCCCTCTCGCGGTCCACCACCATCCCCACCGCACGGAAGCGCACCTCGGGCGAGGACCTGCAGGTCGAGCCACCCGCCATGGTCCCTTCATCCCGAGGGTAGAAGCCACCGACAGATCCGGAACGAATCAGCTTGGCCCGTCATCACTTAGACAGAACGCGGACGACGTCGGAACCCTGATGTAATCGAGGAACGCGCGTAGCGGCGGCGGGACAAGCCGCCGCTGCGAGTAGTAGAGGAAGGGGCCGGAGAAGGGCTGCCACCAGTCGTTCAACACAGGCTCCAGCGTCCCGGCGGCGAGGTGCGGCGCCAGCCAGTCCTCGAACAGGTGGATCATGCCGGCCCCGGCCAGCGCGGCATCGACCGCCAGGTCCGTGGCGCCGCCGACCCGAACCACCAGGCGGCTGGTCGGCTCGACCTTCAACACCTCCCCTTCCCGCTCGAACTCCCATGGCGACGTCAGCGCTCCGCTGGCGAACCGGCCAAGTATGCAGTCGTGCGCGAGCAGGTCACGCGGGTGTGC
Source organism: Sphingomonas olei (assembly GCF_045369765.1). NCBI lineage: Bacteria > Pseudomonadati > Pseudomonadota > Alphaproteobacteria > Sphingomonadales > Sphingomonadaceae > Sphingomonas > Sphingomonas olei. Next base: position 69,893 of record NZ_JBIQEU010000011.1, on the reverse strand, counting down.
CGGCCGGCCCCGCAGATCGAGATAGGCCGGCGACGCGGCGGTGGCGAAGCGCTGAACGCGGGGACCGATCGGCACCGCGATCATGTCCTGTTCCAACCTCTCGTCGTAGCGGATACCCGCATCGTTCCCAGCCGCGAGGACGTCCACGAAGCTGTCCTCGGCATCGACCTCGACACGGATGTCCGGATATGCGGCGAGAAAGCCCGGGAGGATGAGCGGCAGCACCAGTCGCGCGGCGCTGACCGGTACGTTGAGGCGGAGCGTGCCAGCCGGACGATCCCGCAACTCGTCCACTACGCGCAACGCGGCCTCCACCTCGTACAGCGCGGGGCCGAGCCGCTCGATTAGGCGCCTGCCCGCTTCCGTCGGCGTGACGCTCCGGGTGGTGCGATGCAGCAGCCGCACACCCAAACGCTCCTCCAGCCGGCGCACCGCCTCGCTCATCGTCGAGGCGCTCGTCCCGCTGCTCCTCCCGGCCTCGCGAAAGCCCCCCGCCCTGGCCACGGCCAGCAGCATCTGCACATCGGAGAGGTCGGGGAGCATCGTTCGGAAATCCGGACAGAGCGTACGGTTCATGCCTGCTAATCAAGACAATGTCATGGGCTTAGATCGTCCCGGGAACCAGGAGAACGACCATGCGGACCATCGACACGGCAGAAACCTACAGGTTAGGCGACCGAGACGTCCGGCGGCTCGGCTACGGGGCCATGCAGCTGGCCGGCCCCGGCGTGTACGGGCCGCCGCGCGATCGGGATGCGGCGCTGGCGGTGCTGCGCGAAGCGGTTGGGTCGGGCGTCGACCATGTGGACACCAGCGACTTCTACGGTCCCCACGTTACAAACCAGCTGATCCGCGAGGCGCTGTCGCCCTACCCTGACGACCTCGTCATCGTCACCAAGATCGGTGCCACACGGGGCGAGGACGCGTCCTGGAACCCGGCCCAGGAGCCGGCGCAGCTCCGCTCCGCGGTCGAGGACAACCTCCGCAATCTCGGGTTGGAGCGGTTGGAGGTCGTCAACTTCCGGATCCATCCGGGCCACCTGGGCCGTGGCGACCACTCGATCGCCGAGAGCTTCGAGGCGATGGCCGCGATGCAGCGGGAAGGGCTGATCCGCCACCTCGGGATCAGCAACGCGACCGCCGCACAGGTCGCGGAGGCGCGCGCGATCGCGCCGATCGTCTGCGTGCAGAACCAGTACAATCTCGCCCACCGCGAGGACGACGCGCTGATCGACGCGCTGGCCGCCGACGGCATCGCCTATGTGCCCTTCTTCCCGCTGGGCGGCTTCAGTCCGCTGCAATCGACGTCGTTGTCGGCGGTGGCCGATCGGCTCGGGGTCACGGCCATGCAGGTGGCGCTCGCCTGGCTGCTTCGGCGCTCGCCCAACATCCTGCTGATCCCCGGCACCTCATCGGTCGCGCATCTGCGCGAGAACCTCGCCGCGGCGGCGGTCAATCTGCCGAGCGACGTAATGGGCGAGCTCGACGGGATTGGAGCCACGGCGCCATGAGGACGAACGGTGCCTTGTAAGCCTCAGCAGCGCTTTCACTAGCGGTTTGCTCCTGCCCGGCGATCAGTGCAGACGGGAGCGCCAGCAGGTCGGAACACCGATCGTCTGGAATCAGCGAGGGCGTTCTGAGCAGGTGCTACCTATGTGACCGGCGCTTCGACCATCATCAGACGGTCGATCACCGGGAACACATCATACAGAATTCGATCGGAGGCCTGCTCAGCGTCCCCGGCATCCTCTGCGCGTCGTGCGGCGCGAAGCTGGGGTCGGGGGTCGACACCGGCATCGAGCGGGCGCTACGTAGCCTTTGCGCCGTCTTCGACATTAGGTTCGATCGAGACCGGCGCTTCGCGGCTCCGGCTGAAGTGGTGCTGAGGCAGGGCCTCGTTCTGGAACCGCCCACTTGCGGGTTCGCCTTCCAGCATGGTGTCGGTCCGCGACCAAGCCGTCCCGCGGTCGTCCGGGACGACGCATCCAAGATCGCGCACGTCCTGGTCGATCCGGCAATGACGGAGAGGTTCGCGAAATCGAAGACGATCGTGAACCTGCTATCCTCCGGCTACGCCCTCGAGTTCGATACCGACGCCGCGAGCCTGATCGAGCGATTAACCCTGCGCGTGGATTGCGGAAGCCTCGATCTCCATCGCGGACTGATCAAGATCGCGCTCGGCTACGCTCGTCACAACGGCGTGGACCGGCGACTTCTAGAACACCTGCTCGTCGCGAACAGCGACGTCGTCCGCGATCCGGCGTTGATCGGTCGGGCCGTGCTGCCCTATTATCCCACCGGCTGGGCTGAGGGCCTGTACGAGGCCGAGCGCTACCGAACTGACGACTTCCCGCCGAACCACCAGCTTTCGCTATTCTCCCACGGCTCGCGGCTGTTCTGCTACATTGATCTGTTCGGCGTGATCCAGAGATACGTTCTCCTGACGGACGCGTGGATCGGTCCCGACATCCGGGCGCGCTACGTGCAGCGATGCCCGAAATGGATCTACGACGAGTCGGACGGGCGGCCGCGCCGCGCCAAGGACATCCACCTTCTTGCCCGCGAATTCGGGATCGAAACGAGCGATCTTCCCTTCGACGAGCTGGCGCGTCGCGTCCGTCACCTGGCAACGACGAGGCCGTACTCCTTGCCGCCGTCCGACCATCTCGGAAAATCCCGCCGGATGCTCGAGCTCCTGCTGCTCACGACGGGGGCGTCGCTCGAACACGACGTCATACGGTCGACCTGGCGACGTGCGGCCATCTCGGACACGGAGTTCGGCTCCAACATAACCGAGTCGGTGGGCGAAGATCTGTTCCGCTCCCTTGGCGTTCTAGCCGGGCACGATCCCGACGATTTCCGCATCACCAACGAGAATGGCTTCTGCCCGGATCTGTCGGCGGAGGTCGACACAGTGCGCCTCGAGGCCTTTCGGGACTTCCGGTTGAAGCAGTTCTCTCGGACATTTGCCGAACCCTGGTCCCTCGAGGCGGGATAGCTCAGCCTATCCGACGCACCGACGCGGCCGCACCATCCATCGGACCTAATGCGCATGAGCGAATTTCTCACCCGGACAACGATCTTCGGAAGACACCCTTGAGGAAGGTCTTCGGCCGTCGCCAGAGCCAAGACGTTCTAGGCAGCCGCACCCGCAGGTGGCCGAAAAGAAACCGTCAAGGCTTCACGCTCCATCCGACGGGCCACCCGATCGTGTCCGACTTTCCGGCCTCCGCCGGCGAGTACGCGATGTGCAGCAACCGCTCCGGGACGGCTAACTCCTGAGATATCGTTCTCGCCAACCGTTCCTTCGAAAGCGTCATAAAACGTTGAGTGGCGTCCGACACCGACAGCCCCTCCTCGGGCGGCCGCAGGTAGTCCACCGAGCCGATGAACACCCCATTCACGCGCGGCCCGGTCTTGCCGGCCCCGGTGTGAATGGTGACCGACAGCGGCGATCCCGTTCCCGGCAGAACGGGGAAGCGGGCCCTCGCCGTCCTGAGCGCGTCCGCGATGAAATCAAAGCTCGGCTTGAACCGGGCGTACCGCTCGAGATCGAAGATCTCCTCGAACCGCTCGGTCTTGGGTTTGTCACGCAACTTACCATCGGCCGAAAAGAACACCTCGAACAGCATGCCGTCGAGGACCGCCTTCGCCTTCGCCTGGTCCCATGTCGACGTCCGTGCAGCGAAATCCGCGATGAAGCCGATCGCCTCGTGCGCATTGCCGCACGCGGCCTGGTAGAGGTTGCGGCCGGTGACGAAGAGCGTGTCGTTCGAGGTGGCGGCGACGGTCGCCGCGGTGAGCAGCTTCACGGCCGGGTTCTGCCGCCCCCACGTGAGCGAACGCAGCCCCTCGATCACCTTGTGCGATGGCTTCGCCGCGTCGACGAGGAAGAGATCGTCAGCGAGTGCCTCGGGCCCGTACTCCGTGATCGTCCTGCCTAGGCCCGGCGCGAAGTGGAACTCGCCGGACAGGGAGGTGTGCTCCCAAGACGTCTGACGGCCCCGGGTGTTCGCGGCCAGGGTGTTCCTCACGCGCTTGAGCATGGGCTCGATCGGAAGGTCGACGACGTCGATGTGCTGAAGCAGCGCGGAAGTGTAGGCGCCGTTCGAGCCCGACCCGTCGCGTGCGATTTCGCCCGGTGAGGTGGAGAAAGCTATGAGGGTGCCCTTGGGAGCCAGTACCGGAGCGAGATCTGAAGGTGGCCCGGCGCGGCGCCACCTCCGCTCGAAGGGATTGGTGCGGCAGGCGTCCAGGATGACGATCTTCGCGCCCGCGTCCGACCGCTCAAGCGCCTTCAGCACCTTCTTCAATCCAAGGGCCGAATGCGCCGCGTCGTCTTCGTCCTGAACGTCCGTATCGATGCCGAGCAGATAGTTCTCGCCGTCGATCTGCAGCGCGTGCCCGGCGAAGTAGAGGAGAGCCGCCTCCCGGCCCTCCGCCTCAGAGCGCAACCTCTTCAGCGCGTCGTCCATCGCGCGGAAGGTGCCGTCGAGCACCAGTTCCACGTCGAACCCGAGCGACTCAAGCTTACGCCCAACCGCCTCGCCGTCGCGTCGCGCGTTGCGCAGGGCCGCGTCGCCTGGATAGGCGGAGTTTCCGATGACGAGGGCGGTTCGGCTTCCTGACATAGCCCCAAGGTAGGCGCCCAGCGGCTGCACTCAAGCGATGCAGGCGCGAACCGAGCGATCCCCGCCGACCGGTCGCTGCCAGCGGCGGGTCGGTGCCGGCTCGCGCGAACGCATCCGTGCGCCGAGCTTCGACGGGCGCCGAGCGCTCACCCCCCTCTACGCGAGGGACAACGTGACAATGAGTGCGACGGCCGCGAGCGATGCATTGGGAGTCGGATCGATACGTCGGCGCTCGGCGATCATCGCCCAGGTCGCGGCCGCCATGCCGACCAGACCAGCCTGCGCGACGGTCGCTACGAGCATGAGCGGGCCGCACGCCAACACGCAGCGGCGGCCATGCGCAAGCCCGAACAGCATCGCGTCGACGTCCGCGCGCGATCCCGCTATGCGAAGCGCGGCGCTGGCATGGCATCGTCTCAACGCGGTTAGGCGGGCTCTCGAGAAGAGCCATACCGCGAAGACGGCCACCGCCATCGCAGTCGCAGCCCGTGGGCCGAACACGAAGCGCAGCAGCATCGCGATCGGAAGGCATGCAATGCCGGCGACGAGCCACGCACCCCAGTGGGGTAGAAGGAAAAGAAGGGCAGACCTGAAGCGTCGGTGTGGCAGCGCGCGCGTCGCCACGCGTCGAGCCATTCCGTGCGCGGCGGCCGGAACCATGGCGAGCGTCATGGCAGCCCAGGCCGCGAGGGTGGCGACCGCGCCGTCCATGCCAACACGGACCGCACCGCCGTCTGCGACGGCATGCGAGACGTGTCCGCCGGATCCGTTCGCGTGCGCGGCGAGCATCGCCGCCCATCCCGCCGTGCACATCGCGAGCACGAGCACCGTCTCGCAAGGCAACGGGAAGGTTCTGGCGAACGATGCGAGGCGCCGCATGGCGGTGCGGTCTCAGTCGATGTCGTCTAACGGTGTCGGTGCGGACCGGTAGAGGTTGACACGACCCACCGTTACGGTGCCTTCCGCCCGCGGTCGAGCGAACCGCGCAAGTCGAGCCGGAGGCTCGCCTCGCGCTTCGGGCAACGGCTGCGCCACGAAGCGCACCGAGAACTCGCCCGCCTCGACGCCACCCAATCCGAGGTCCGCGAGCGCGGCGGTCACGTCGAACGTCTTCGACAGCCCCCCGCCGCCATGACGGTCCTCGGGCGAGCTCGCGCGCGTCAGACCGAACGTCGTGAGGCGGCCGACCCGCACGGCGTCCGAGCCGTCGGTTCGCTCGACGAAGACCTCGTAGTCCGGCGTGATCCCTGCTCCCGTCACGTTCTCGACGCCGAGGAGCGCCCTCCGCGGCTCCCGAACGGAGAAGGCCGAGAGCCCGCGCGGCGCATCCATGCGGACGACCGTGGAGGTTTCCCCGGATCCTAGCGGAACCGGCCCGTCGTTTCCGCCACGCATCCTCCCCTCCCTGCTTACGCGACCCGCCATGAGTCTCGCTCCACCGCCCGGCGGCTCGGTTGCCGGAGCGACGTCGTCATACCGGTATCCGTGCATCAGCTTGGTCGTGACGAGCACCTCGGAGGCGGCGAGGCGGACGATCGCCCCGGTTGCGTTCGGGAACGGAGACTTCTGATCCCGCCAGCGGGCGGCCCCGGGGCTGCCCGAGACGCCGGATCGATTGCGCCACACTTCCCAGATCCGGTCGATGAAGCAGTGGTGCAGCCAGAAGATGGGGTCGAGCGCAGCGGTCGCTGTGCTCCCCATCCAGCCGCCAGCGCCGCCGAGGCGTCGATGAACCGCGTTGTGCGGCACCGCTTCGAGCTCGCCCGTACCCGCCGCCGATGGATCGACCTCGTCCGATCCGCCGAACCCATCGGGGGTCGCCGCGGCACCGGTCGCGAACGTAGGGACACCGAGGCAAGCCAGCGACACGATGTTGTCGTCCGACAGGCCCGCGTCGCCAGCGGCATCAACCGCTCGGGGCGCGAACAGCGGATTGGACGATCCGTCCGGCCTCCGCGCCGAACGGAAGGCCTCGGGCAGGAGCCTGCGCTCTGCGCCCGCGGCGAGTGGATCGGAGTAGTTCCAGTAGGGCAGGGACCACTCCGGCCCTCCCAGTTCCTTGACCGTCGCGCTTACCACGGCCTCGAAGCTCGCGAGATACGCGCGGTGCCAGGGAAGGAAGAACCAGCTCGCGTGCCGGCACTGGTCCCACACGCCGCGTACGGAAGCCGGTACCACCTGCCCATCGGGTATGCCGTGGATGCACGCCATGTAGACCCAGCTCGTCGGATCTTCGTCCTCGCGCTCCATCATCGCCTCAACCGCGAGGCCGTACCATAGCAACGTCTCGTCGCCCTCCGGCAGCCTCCAGACGTCCCGTCTGACCCGCACCATCGCCGCCTCCCTCGTTCGCCGAGCGTCAAACCATCGCCCGCCGCGTACGGGAGCAGGTTCGTTCCTAACGCCGAATCAAGCAAGCGTCAGCGCACGCTGGACAGGCGGAGTTGCAGAAGGTCGCCCGGCAGGGCCTCACGACCGCGGCGTATCGCACCCCGCCCGAACGCTCGGAGCAGAGCATGGCGCCAGTTCGACTTTACATGTCGGCTGCGGTCGGGCGCACGACGATCTCGTTGACGTCGACCCCCTCCGGCTGCCCCAACGCATAGCGGATCGCGCGCGCGATCGCGTCTGGGGTCAACGACTTCTTGCGCCACCCCTGCAAGGCGGTGGCGAGGTCCGCGTCGGTGATGTCATGGCCGAGTTCGGTGGCGACGACGCCCGGCGAGATCAGCGTCGAGCGGACCGCGATATGTCGGACCGAAGCTCTCGATGACGACGCAATCGGGAGCGAGCGTCGCCAGAATCGCCTCCTTGTCGTGAGTGCGCCATCCGGCGATGTACCGCTCGATCAATGTCATCGGTGCTGAACCCGTTTCATAACCGCTTCAGCATAGCCGGATCGTGCCGGAAGCCGAGCCGTCTCAGAAAGCGTCGACCATCACGATCTCGGCGTCCGCCACCGCCGTGACCTGGAGGACGGTCTCCTTCGCGATGGCAGCTCCGTCCCTGGCGTCGATGCGGACGCCGTTCACCTCGACGGAACCCGTGGCGGGAACGAGGTAGGCATGTTGATCCGCGCCGAGGCGGTATTCCGCGGTCTCGCCCGCCTTCAGGTTCGCTCCGAGCACACGGGCGTCCGCCCTGATCGACAGCGCGTCCACATCACCCTCGATGCCGCTGGCGAGGATCACGAACCGGCCGGAGCGTGCGCCTTTCGGAAAGGACTTCGCTCCCCAGCCCGGCAAGCCGCCACGGGTCCTCGGGTGGATCCAGATCTGGAACAGCCGGGTGGCAGCCCGCTCCCTGTTGGACTCCGAATGGACGACGCCGGATCCGGCGCTCATCACCTGAGCAGGTTGTGTCCGCCCGCCGCTGCGATCTCCAGCGCGCGCTTGGCCGTCTCCTGCCCCCGCACCTGCCGCAGGTCCGGCCCCTCACCACCGGCGACGACCTCACCCGGCGCCGGGGCCGAGAGCAACCCGTGGCCCTTCAGGTGATTGATCAGCGATAGCAGGTCGGGCGCGGCCAGCACCTCGATCGAACTCGCCCAGGCGGCTTCGGCGCCCTGCGCGGCCGGGCAGATCAATCCACGCCCCAGTTCCGCGGCATGTAACGCGGCCAGCAGCACCCCAGGTGACGCGGCGATCCGTCCGTCCAGCGTCAACTCACCGACGATGACATAATCCGCCAGCGCCTCGGCATCGACCACGCCCATCGCCGCCAACAGCCCCAGCGCGATGGGAAGGTCGAAATGCGATCTTTTCACGTATTCCCCAGAACCTATCAATTCGCGCTCTCGAAGGTGCGTGGCTGGATCGAAATAAATTGCCACCATCTTCCCGAAAGACCGAGAGCGAGCCAATCAGGATTCCTTGCATTAGACGTCCGTTCAACGAGGCGTCGCTCAGGCTTCTGCTCGGCCCGATATCAGGCTCCATCGTACGCTACGCAGGTCATGTCCGTTATAAATCCTGCAAAAACCTCCAACGTCCAATTCACATTTTAATTACATGCAGAGAAAATAGGACATTACACCTCATTGGATCGGACATGACGTCCTTTACAGGGAGCGAATTCCAGGTTTCTTTGGACATTTGTTATTATCAATACGAGACGTCCGACTCTCTTTTATTCATTTTTCGCATGATTTTGGCGGGTTGAATCTCATTTTTTACAACTTTATGCTTCTAGCGGTTTTTGATGGATTGGCCATTCACTCCATCACCGAACGGAGTTAAGTTGTGGCGAACGGCTGGCTAAGTGAGGGGGAGTGCAAGAAGCGCTGGAAAGCGCTCAATGAGCCGAATACCGATCCCCATCAAACTACACCTGTCGTCGGGGAGTCCATCAAATTCGGCGGAGATTTTTATCAGTTCAAGTCGCTCGTGCCGTTATTTGGCTCGGCGTTTGCCTTTCCTCTCCTCATTCACTTCACTGATGCCTTTTACAGCTTTGCCTCAAGTGGCAACGCTAAGCGCTTGCTAGCGCTGCGCCATTTCTTCGAATGTGTTGCGATGTCTGCGCTTAAGGACCCGACGAGTACGGCTGGAAAGGTACACCAGCAGCTCTCCTCAAAGGTGAGCCCATGCGCTGACGATATGAACGCACTCGCCGCAGAGTATGGAGACATCATTCGCGATTTCAGCGACATGTCAATTCTGGCGTCTAGCGACAAAGTATACCGCGCAACTCATCTGGAAAGCGTGTCGGCGGCGCTTCGGAGTCTTGCCCCATACGGATTGTGGCCTTTGATCCATCTGACCTGCTCCCCGTTTTCAGGCCGCTGATAAGTTAGCTTCGGTGTCCACATGCCCCTGGCGGGGGCGGTTGGTGAACTCGGCGGGTGCCATGCCGCCAAGGCTGCTGTGCGGGCGCACGGTGTTGTAGTCCGTCCGCCATGCCTCGATGATCCGCCTCGCCGCAGCCAGCGAGGGGAACAGGTGCTCGTTCAGGCACTCGTCGCGCAAGCGACCATTGAACGATTCCACAAAGCCGTTCTGCTGCGGCTTACCGGGCGCGATGTAGTGCCACTCGACGCCAGTGTCCTGGCACCAGGCGAGGACAGCGTGACTGGTCAGTTCGGTGCCGTTGTCGCTGACCACCATGCACGGCAGCCCGCGACGTTCGGCGATGGCCGTCAGTTCCCGCACGACACGCCGCCCTGACAACGAGGTATCGACGATGCACGCCAGGCATTCCCGGCTGTAATCGTCGATGACGTTGAGCAAGCGGAACCGCCGGCCGCAGGCCAATGCATCCGAAACGAAGTCGAGCGACCAGCGCTGGTTGGGTTCCTGCGGGATCGCCATCGGTGCCCGTATGCCCAACGCTCGCTTGCGGCCGCCGCGCTTGCGCACTGTCAGCCGCTCTTCGCGATACAGCCGGTACACCTTCTTCAGGTTCATGCCCTTGCCTTCACGCCTGAGCAGGATCGCCAGCCGGCGATAGCCGAACCGACGACGCTCGTTCGCGATCTCGCGCATTCGCTCGCGCACAGCATCGTCCTTCCCGCGAAGCGGCTCATATTGCCATGCCGACCGGTTGACCCCGATCAGCCTGCAGGCGCGACGCTCGGAGAAGCCGTGGTCGGCCATCAGCTTCTCCACCGCAGCGTAGCGATCCACAGACCGGGTCAGTTTTTTCCCAACAGATCCTTCAGTGCGGACACGTCCAGCATCGACTCCGCCAGCAGCTTCTTCAGCCGCCGGTTCTCGTCCTCGAGCGTCCGCAACCGCGCTGCCTCGGACACGGTCATGCCGCCGTACTTCGCCTTCCAGTTGTAGAATGTCGCATCGCTGATGCCGTGCTTCCGGCACAGCTCGGCAGTCTTCACGCCAGCCTCGTGCTCACGCAACACGCCAATGATCTGATCCTCGGTAAAACGGCCTCGCCGCATCGCTCGTCTCCATCTGACGAGCTAACTTACCAATGGCATGATTTCCGGGGAGCAGGTCACCCCTGATCGCTCAGATTTTCTGATAGCCTATCAATCTCACTTGGGTGAATTTATCGTTTCATACCAGTGGGTTTAGAGGCAATTAATAGCTTTTCAAAACGTGAGACGAGTACCTTCTTTCGGCAGGTCGGCCGGCGACAGGTTCACCGCGATCCGCTTGGGCGGCATGGCCAGCCCCATGGCGGCGATGGCGCCGCGCACACGCTCGCGACTTTCGCCGACTGCCTTGTCCCCCAGCCCGACCAGATTGAACGCCGGCAGGCCAGCTATCAGCTGCACCTGAACCTCGACCGCGCGCGCCTCCAGCCCCAGATACGCCACCGTCGCGACGATCGCCGCCATGCATCCCCCGCCCCCGTTATGACATTGTTCATAGCCGCTTTGTCAGCGCTGCAAACCATTCATCACCGTCTTGTCTTCGCAACACACCGGAGCCACATGCGCCGCATGCGCGATCGCCACCCTGCCATGAGGATCCTGCAGCTCTCGCTCGGCGGCGTGCTGCTCGTGGGCGCGGCGGCGATGGGGCCGTTGCCGGGGCCAGGCGGCATCTTCCTGTTCGCCGGCGGCATGATCCTGATCCTCCGCAACTCGCGCCGCGCGCAGGTGCGCTGGGCCCGTGCCAAACGTCGCTGGCCACGCGTCGGCAACATCGCGGACCGGGCAATGCGCCGCCGCAGTGCGCTGCGCCGCCGCGCGCGGGATCGCGTGATCGGCTCGCGTTGACTTACCCGTCACCTTCACCTATGCGGCGCCATGTTCGGGCTGCCCCTCGTGGCGGCCCTTCTTTTTCAGATTCGGGAATGAGCAATGAAGCGGACCTTTCAGCCGAGCAACCTGGTGCGGGCACGCCGTCACGGCTTCCGTGCGCGGATGGCGACGGTCGGCGGCCGCGCCGTGATTCGGGCGCGTCGCGCGCGCGGTCGCAAGAAGCTGTCGGCCTAACGGCCGGTCAGCCTCGCGCAGGCGACTCGATCATTCAGACGCTTACCCGCCGCCGGGATTTCCTGGCGGCGAATGCGGGCGAGCGCGCACCCATGCCCGGCTTCGTGCTTCTGGTGCGCCCCCGCAATGATGGCGACGCGACGATCCGCGTTGGCTATACCGTCACCAAGAAAATCGGCAACGCGGTGGTGCGCAACCGGATGAAACGCCGGCTGCGGGCGCTCGCGCGTGAGCTGCTGCCGTCAGATGGCGTGCCGGGTGCAGATCATGTCCTGATCGGCCGTATGGGCGGAATCGAGCGTGATTATGCCAGCCTGCGTGCCGAATTCGGCAAGGCGCTGCGAAAGACGGCTACGCGTGTCCGCGGCAAGGTGCCGGGATGATCGCCCGCCTGCTGATCCTGGTGGCTCGGCTATGGCAACTCGGCCCGTCGCTCATCCTGCCACCAACCTGTCGTTACCAGCCAAGCTGTTCGGCCTATGCAATCGAGGCCTTGCGCCGCTATGGCGCAGCACGAGGCAGCTGGCTCGCGGCAAAGCGCATCGCGCGATGTCATCCGTGGGGCGGGCACGGCTATGATCCGGTCCCATGATGGATTGGGCCCTAAGGGAATAAGGCGCTCGTGAACAAAGAGAACAAGAACTTCGTGCTGTTCGCGATCATCGCGGCGCTGATCCTGTTCGGCTGGCCGGTGGTGCAGAACCGCTTCTTCCCGACCGCCAATCCGCCGGTGACGAAGATCGAGGACGGCAAGACCGAGGTTCTGCCGAACAAGAACGCCGATCCGACGGCCGATACGCCGGCCGCCAATCGCGACCGCGCCGTCGTGCTGCGCGAAACGCCGCGGGTGCAGATCGACACGCCGACCATGCACGGCTCGATCAACCTGAAGGGCGCGCGGATCGACGATCTCGTGCTGAAGAATTACAAGGTCACCGTGGCGAAGGATTCGCCGCCGGTGCGCCTGCTGTCGCCAGCGGGCGCGCCCGAGGCATATTTCGCTGCGTTTGGCTGGCGTGACGACGGCCTCTCGCCGCCGTCCGCCGACACGGTCTGGACCGCCTCGTCCAACCTCCTTGCCCCCGGAAAGCCGGTCACGCTGACCGCCACCAACGACAAGGGCCAGCGCTTCACGATCGAGCTGACCGTCGACGACGGCTATATGTTCGGGATCAAGCAGACGGTCGCCAATGCAGGCACCGGCGCCGTTCCGGTCGCCGCCTACGGCCTGGTCAACCGCGCCGGCGTGTCGAAGGATCCGGACAGCTGGACGATCCACGTCGGCCCGATGTCGGTCCACAACGACAAGGCCGACTATGACGTCGATTTCAAGGATCTGGACGAAGCGCCGCAGCGCTTCTCCACCACCGGCGGCTGGCTCGGCTTTGCCGACAAATACTGGCTGACCGCGCTGATCCCGGATCAGGTGCGTCCCTTCGACGGCCAGTTCCGCGCCGGTGCCAACAAGGCCTATCAGGGCGATTACACCACCAACGCCCAGCTGCTGCCCCCGGGCCGCCAGATCACCCAGACGAGCCGCTTCTTCGCTGGCGCGAAGGAAGTTCGCCTGCTCGATCATTACACCGACAAGGAAGGCGTCACCCGGTTCGACTATGCACTCGACTGGGGCTGGTTCCGCGTCGTTGAGAAGCCGATCTTCTACTATCTCGACTGGCTGTTCCGCCATGTCGGCAACTTCGGCGTCGCGATCATCCTGCTGACGCTGACGATCCGCCTGCTCATGTTCCCGATCGCGCAGCGCCAGTTCGCGTCGATGGCCAACATGCGCGCCGTCCAGCCGAAGATGAAGGCCATCCAGGAGCGCTTCAAAGACGACAAGCCGCGGATGCAGCAGGAGATCATGGCGCTGTACAAGACGGAGAAGGTCAATCCGCTCGCCGGTTGCCTTCCCACCCTGTTGCAGATCCCGATCTTCTACGCGCTGTACAAGATGCTGATGCTGACGATCGAAATGCGGCATCAGCCGTTCGTCGGCTGGATCAAGGATCTGTCCGCGCCCGATCCGCTGACCCCCGTCAACCTGTTTGGCCTGCTCGCCTTCACCCCGCCGTCATTCCTGGCGATCGGCGTGATCCCGATCCTGCTCGGCATCAGCATGTACTTCCAGTTCAAGCTGAACCCGGCGCCGATGGATGACGCACAGAAGCAGATCTTCGCGCTGATGCCGTGGGTACTGATGTTCGTGATGGCGCCGTTCGCGGTCGGCCTCCAGGTCTACTGGATCACCTCCAACGTCCTCACCATCCTGCAGCAGAAGCTGCTCTACGCCCGCCATCCGGGCCTGAAGGAAGCACCGTCGAAATGAGCCAGTCCCCCTCCGACACCGGCAATACGCCCGGCGATATGCCGGTGCCGGAGGTGGCAGGCCATCTCGCGCCCGACGTCAGCGAAGCGGCAAGCCGCTCCGCCGAGGAGATCGAGACCGCGCGAAAGATCTTCGCCGGCCGGATCGAGTTTCTGAAGTCAGCCCCCGCGCTCCAGTTCATGCCCGATCCGCTGGTGCCCGAAGTCGCTTTTGCCGGCCGCTCCAACGTGGGAAAATCGTCGCTCATCAATGCGCTGACCGGGCGCAAGACGCTGGCGCGCACCTCGGTCACCCCGGGGCGCACGCAGGAGCTGAACTTCTTCGACATCGGCGATCCGCTGCTGTTCCGCCTCGTCGACATGCCCGGCTACGGCTTTGCCAAGGCGCCCAAGGACATTGTCAAGAAATGGCGTTTCCTGGTGAACGACTTCCTGCGCGGGCGTCAGGTGCTGAAGCGTGCGCTGGTGCTGATCGATGCGCGCCACGGCGTGAAGGACGTCGACCGCGAGATCCTGGAGATGCTCGACAAGGCGGCCGTCAGCTACCGCATGGTGCTGACCAAGGCGGACAAGATCAAGGCGACGGAGCTTGCCGAGGTCACGGAACGCACCGTCGCTGAGGCACGCAAGCGCCCCGCCGCGCATCCGGAGATCATCGCCACCTCCGCCGAGAAGGGCATGGGCATCCCCGAACTGCGCGCCGCGGTGATCGAGGCGATCGGCTGACCGATCGCCCCCACCTGCACCCTCAGGCGATCGCTGCGACCTGATACAGGAAATCGGCGAACACGGCGGTCGCCGCATCATAGCCCATCACCTTCGGATTGGTGCTTTCGATCAGCAGATATTCGTCAGGGGCATGGGCGCCATTGCCATGCCCCAGCCCGAACTGTCCCGCGGGTAGCGACACGGGTGCGCCGGTAAAGATATAGCCGGGCCAGCTTCCTGCGAGCCGCGGATAGACCGTCGTCTTCACCCCTGCCCGCTCGCACGTCGCGCGTTCGGCCTTGATCAGCGCCGAGTCCTCCGCCGTCTCGGTCGGGTCGTAGCCACCACCCACCTTGACGGCGATGTCCTTGAACCCGCGCTTGTCCAGATGCGCGCGCACCTTGGCGACGCAATCGGCATAGGTCTGGTTGGGCACCAGCCGGAAATCGAGCTTCGCCGTCGCCCTGGCCGGCAGGATCGTCTTGCCGCCCGGACCGGTATAGCCCGCGACCAGCCCCTCGATATTGACCGTCGGCATCGCCGCCAGCCGCTCCACCGTCGCCTGCCAGCTCTCCTCGCCGATCCACTTCTTCACCCCGGCTTGCCGCAACGCATCGGCCGGATCGCGCACCCGGGCGCTTTCCGCGATTAGCGCCTTCTCGCGCGCGGTCAACGGACGGACCTTGTCGAACCAGCCATCGATCGTCGGCGTATTCCCGTCCTCGGACACCAAGGTGTCGAGCGCCTTGACCAGCCGCCAGGCCGGCGCGTCGATGATCGCCTTCTGGCTGGAATGGATGTCGCGCGTCGGCCCGCGATCCCAACTGTCGGCCGAGGCGATCAGCTCAAGCTCGACGATGCCCTTGGCGCCCAGGTTGATCGTGAAGTCACCCGTGGTGGGGTCCTGCCACATCGCCGGGATGATCACGCCACTGCATTTCTTCAGCGCCACCAGCACCTCGGGCCGCTCGACGATCTGCTTGAAATGAGGCGAGCCGATCTCCTCCTCCCCCTCCGCCACCAGCACCAGATTAACCGGCGGCTTCACGCCGGCGCGCTTGAACGCATGAAGCGCGGCGAGCATCGCGCTTTCCGGCCCCTTCTGGTTCACCGCGCCGCGCCCGACCAGCACCTTGCCCAGCCCCGGCTTGTCGACGATCCGCCCCTCCAGCGGCGGCGAGGTCCATTCCGCCGGGTCGAACTGCTTGACGTCATACATAAAATACAGGCCCAGCGTCTTGGCCGCGCCATTGTCCATCGTGGCGAACACGCCCGGCGCGCCATCGGTGGGAACGATCGTCGCCTGCTGGAACCCGGCATCGCGCGCCATTTGCGCCATCATCGCCGCGCCCTTGTCCATGTCGCGGTTCTCCGCCGCGATCGAGGGCAGCGCGATCCACTGGCGCAGCCGCGCGATCGCTTCGTCATGGCCGGCGGTCACCGCGCGGCGGATCTTGTCCATGTCCCCGCGCTGTGCCGTTGCCGCTCCCGGCGCCAGCAACGCCGCCCCCGCCACTGCGCCGCCCAGCAGCCCGCGCCGATCCGTCTCCATAATCCCCCCTCGTTCTGTTTCGCCCGGCGAATGTTGCACGGGGTCGCGCGCGGCTCTACCCCTTGCAGCTATGAAATTGATCATCGGCAACAAGGCCTATTCCTCCTGGTCGCTGCGAGGCTGGCTCGCCTGCAAGCAGTCGGGCGTCCCGTTCGAGGAAGTCGTGGTGCCGCTCTATGATCAGGATTGGGACAAGCGCCGTGGGGGCGCAGAGTTCGCCCCGTCATCTGGCAAGGTGCCGATCCTGTGGGATGGTGACGCGGTGGTGTGGGACAGCCTCGCCATCATCGAATATCTCGCCGACAAGGTCGGCCGCGACGTGTTCTGGCCCAAGGACGATGCCGCCCGCGCCATGGCCCGCTCAATGGCGGCGGAAATGCATTCCAGCTTCGTCTCGCTGCGCCGCGAGCACAGCATGAACATCCGCCAGATCTATCCGCCCGCACCGCCATCTGCTGGCGTGGTGGCCGATCTCACCCGAATGATGGAATTGTGGGCGCAGGCCCGCGCCCGCTGGGGTGGCGATGGCGAGTTCCTGTTCGGGGAGTTCAACGCCGTCGACATCATGTTCGCGCCTGTCTGCACCCGCATCGTTACCTATTCGCTGCCGGTCGCGCGGTTCGCGCAATCCTATATCGCGGCCGTCCTCGCCCATCCGTTCATGCAGGACTGGATCGCCGGTGCGCAGGAAGAGGATTGGGTGATCGAACAGTTCGAACAGCCGGCCCGGCAATGACCGATGTTCTCGCGCTGGCGCAGGCCTTGCTCGCCTGCGAAAGCGTTACCCCTGCCCGCGGCCCGGTGTTCGACGTGCTTGAGGCGGCCTTGCGCCCGCTCGGCTTCGACGTCGATCGCTTCGTCGTCGGCGAGGCGCCCGACGGCCCGGTCGAAAACCTCCTCGCCGTCCGCGGCAGCGGCGGGCCGCACATCGCCTTTGCAGGCCACCTCGACGTGGTCCCGCCGGGTGACGGCTGGACCAGCGGCGCCTTCGAGCCGGAGGTCCGCGGTGATCTGCTCTATGGCCGCGGCGCCGTTGACATGAAGGGCGCGATCGCCGCCTTCGTCGCGGCCGCATCGCAGGTCGATGGCCTTGGCACCACCAGCCTGCTGATCACCGGCGATGAGGAAGGCCCGGCGATCTACGGCACCCGCGCGTTGATCGATCGCATGGCGACACGCGGCATCCGCCCGGACGCCTGCCTCGTGGGAGAGCCGACCTCGACGACCCGGCTCGGCGACATGATGAAGATCGGCCGGCGAGGATCGGTCAACATCTGGATCGATATCCCGGGCCGCCAGGGCCATGTCGCCTACCCGCACCTCGCCGACAATCCAATCCCGCGGCTCATCGCGGCCTTGGCCGAGATCGAGGGAATCGTGCTGGACGCGGGCACCGACTGGTTCCAGCCGTCCAATATCGAGGTGACCGATATCACCGTTGGCAACCCCTCGACCAACGTGATCCCGGCGCGCGCTACTGCCCGCCTCTCGATCCGCTTCAACGACCTGCACCGGGGCGAGGAGCTGGGGCGACGGATCACCGCCATCGTCCAGCGCCACGCACCCGACGCGATCGTCACACCCAAAGTGTCCGGAGAGGCGTTCCTGACCGAGCCCGGCGCTCTTTCGGCCACCCTCGCCACCTCGATCGAGGCCTGTACCGGGCTGGTGCCCGAACTTTCCACCTCGGGCGGCACGTCGGACGCGCGCTTCCTCGCTGCGGTCTGCCCGGTGGTGGAATTCGGCCTGCTCAACGCGACCATGCACAAGCTTGATGAGGCGGTATCGGTGGCCGACCTCCACACGCTGACCAGCATCTACGCCGACTTCCTCCAACGGAGCTTCGCCCGCTAGCGCCGACGCCCAAAACGACAAAGGCCTCCCCGGATCCGATCCGGGGAAGCCTTTGACAATGTCCGCTAAGGACGCGTGAGCGAACCGCCCTTAGGCAGCATGCTCCGCCAGAACGGTCAGGCCGTTGGCGTTCACTTCAGCAAAGCCGCCGCGAATGGCGATCGTTTCCGGCGCGGCGCCCGCGGTCTTCTGGACCAGCAGATTGCCGTCGCGGATCGTCGACATCAGCGGTGCATGGCCTTCCAGCACGCCGAAGTCGCCTTCGGTGCCGGGAACGGTGACCATGTACACGCTCTCGCTGCGGACGAGGCGTTCAGGCGTGACGAGTTCGAAGTGCAGCATTTCTTCTTCTCACTCCCTTCCACCCGGGAAGGGGCTGGGAGGACCGGGCGGTCGGGGTCGATCCTCAGATCAATCCCCGCCCTGCGGCCCTCCTGTTAGGCAGGAGGGAAACGTGCTTACGCTTCCTGCGCCAGCTTCTCGGCCTTGGCGACGACTTCGTCGATGCCGCCGACCATGTAGAAGGCTGCTTCCGGCAGGTGATCGTACTCCCCGTTCACCACCGCCTTGAAGCTGCGCACCGTGTCCTCGATCTGCACGAACTTGCCCGGGATGTTGGTGAACACCTCGGCGACGTGGAACGGCTGGCTGAGGAAACGCTGGATCTTGCGGGCGCGGCTGACGGTCAGCTTATCCTCTTCGGACAGTTCGTCCATGCCAAGGATGGCGATGATGTCCTGCAGCGACTTGTACTTCTGCAGGATCGTCTGCACGGCGCGCGCCGTCTCGTAATGCTCCTGGCCGACAACGCGCGGCTCGAGAACGCGGCTGGTCGAATCGAGCGGGTCCACCGCCGGATAGATGCCGAGTTCAGAGATCGCGCGGTTAAGCACGGTCGTCGCGTCCAAGTGGGCGAACGAGGTCGCCGGCGCCGGGTCGGTAAGGTCGTCCGCGGGGACGTACACGGCCTGCACCGAGGTGATCGAACCCTTGTTGGTCGACGTGATGCGCTCCTGCAGCGCGCCCATGTCGGTCGACAGAGTCGGCTGATAGCCCACGGCCGACGGAATACGGCCGAGCAGTGCCGACACTTCCGCGCCCGCCTGGGTGAAGCGGAAGATGTTGTCGACGAAGAACAGCACGTCCTGGCCCTCAACGTCACGGAAGTATTCCGCGATGGTCAGGCCCGACAGAGCGACGCGGGCACGCGCGCCCGGCGGCTCGTTCATCTGGCCGAACACCAGCGCCACCTTCGACCCTTCGGTCGTCGGGTTGCCGTCGGCATCCTTGGCGATAACGCCCGCGTCGAGGAACTCGTGGTACAGATCGTTGCCCTCGCGGGTACGCTCACCGACGCCCGCGAACACCGACGTGCCGCCATGGCCCTTCGCGATGTTGTTGATCAGCTCCTGGATCAGCACGGTCTTGCCGACGCCGGCGCCGCCGAACAGGCCGATCTTGCCGCCCTTTGCATAAGGCGCGAGCAGGTCGATCACCTTGATGCCGGTGACCAGGATCGAGCTTTCGGTCGACTGGTCGATGAACTCCGGCGCCTTGGCGTGGATCGGCGCGTGATGCTCCGAGTTGACCGGGCCGCGCTCGTCGATCGGCTCACCGACGACGTTCAGGATGCGGCCGAGCGTTGCCGGGCCGACCGGCACGGTGATCTGCGCGCCGGTGTCGGTCACGCTCTGGCCGCGGGTCAGGCCCTCGGTCGAATCCATCGCGATCGTGCGGACGGTGTTCTCACCCAGGTGCTGGGCGACTTCGAGCACCAGGCGCTGGCCGTTGTTGCTCGTCTCCAGCGCCGACAGGATCGCCGGCAGGTGGGTGTCGAACGTCACGTCGACCACCGCGCCGATCACCTGGCTGATGCGGCCCACATTGTTGCTGCCCGAAGTGGTCGGGCGATCCTCGAGGACGGTGGCCATCTTGCTTCTACCTTCTTCGTCGTGCCTGCGGGTGCAGGATTGTGTCGTTGGTCGTCGTGCGGGGCGTTGCGGCGGCTCAGCTAGCCGTCGGGTCGGTCCCGTTCAATATAGGGTCGCCGGGCGTGAAGGTCACAGCCAGCAACCGATCCTTGTCGGTCGTCTCGCGATCAACGGCGTAGCGCGCACCGCCCGGCACCGTGCCGGTCGCGCTCGCTTCGCCATGGATCGCCTTCACCGCCTGGTCGCCACCGGCCACGCCAAGCTGGGTAAGCGCCTGGCTCATCCACTTGTCGAACTGGTCGCGCGCCTGCTGGTCGTTCGACGCAAGCGGCTCGACCAGCGTGAAGGTGACTCGCGACAGCTTCTTCTCGCCTCCGGCGGCGACGAACATCGCCATCACCGGGTTGGGCGCCGACGGATCGGTCATCGCCGTTGGCACGGCCTCCGATCGCCATTCGCCACCGACCTTCTCATATGCGCCGGGGCGAAGCCCGATGCGTGCGAAATGGTCGATCGAGCTTGCCGGATCGTCGAACACCCCTTGCCAGGTTCCCCCGGCAAGATTGGGCGAGACGAAGCTGTTGTTGTAAGCCGCCTCTGCCGTGTCATTCCCGGCAGGCGCGCCGGAGCAACCCGCCAGGGCAAGCGTCGCCGCCGCCAGCAGGATGCCCGCCTTCATCACAGGGCTTCGGCGCCCGAGATGATCTCGACCAGCTCGGTCGTGATCGCGGCCTGACGTGCGCGGTTGTACTGGATCGACAGCCGCTTGATCATGTCGCCGGCGTTGCGCGTCGCATTGTCCATGGCGGTCATGCGGCTGCCCTGCTCGGACGCGGCATTTTCCTGCATGGCGCGGAACACCTGAATCGCGACGTTGCGCGGCAGCAACTCGGCGAGGATCGCTTCCTCGTCGGGCTCGTACTCCACCGCCGCATCGCCATCGTTGGCGGTATCGACGGCAACCGTCGGCACCGACACCGGAATGATCTGCTGCCCGGTCGGGATCTGCACCAACGCCGACTGGAACTTGGCGTAGAACAGATGCGCGACGTCGAACTCGCCCACCTCGAAGCGTGCGATCAGATCGTCGGCAACTTCGCGCGCCTGGTCGAAACCAAGCACCTTGTGCTGCCCGAGTTCATGATCGGCCAGGATCGCGTCCGGGTAGAAACGGCGCAGAACGCGCCCCTTCTTGCCCGCGAGATAGAAGCGGACCGTCTTGCCCTGGCTTTCGAGCTCCTCGGCCTTCTTGCGCGCGGCGCGAACGATGTTCGTGTTGAACGCGCCCGCCAGGCCGCGCTCCGACGTCGCGACGACGAGCAGGTGCACCTGGTCCTTGCCGGTGCCCGCGAGCAGCTTGGGGCTGTTCTCGCTGACCGTCACCTTGGACGCGAGGCTGGACATCACCGCCTCCAGCCGCTCCGCATAGGGGCGACCGGCGATCGCCGCTTCCTGCGCACGGCGCAGCTTCGCGGCGGCGACCATCTTCATCGCCTTGGTGATCTTCTGCGTCGACTTCACTGAGCCGATGCGGATCTTGAGGGCCTTGAGGCTTGCCATTCTAGTTCTTCACCGTCCCCTCACCCGTCATGCCGCGCCTGCGCGGCCTCCCGCCTGTTCCTGCCGTGGCAGCAGCGGGACCCCGGCCTGACGCCGGGGTGACGCGATGTGTTGCCCTATCCGTTACGCGAACGTCTTGGCGAAAGCGTCGAGCGCCGCGACGACCTGGCCCTTGGCCTCGTCGCCCAGATCGCGCGTATCGCGGATCTTCGCCAGCGTCGCGCCATGCTGGTCGCGCATGAAGGCCAGCATCGCCGCCTCGTAACGGACCACGTCCTGCACCGCGACATTGTCGAGATAGCCGTTGGTGCCGGCAAAGATCGACACCGTCTGCTCCTCGAACGGCAGCGGCGAGAACTGCGGCTGCTTCAGCAGCTCGGTCAGGCGCGCGCCACGGTTCAGCAGCTTCTGGGTCGATGCGTCGAGGTCCGAACCGAACTGAGCGAAGGCCGCCATCTCGCGGTACTGCGCCAGCTCCAGCTTGATCGAGCCCGACACCTTCTTCATCGCCTTGGTCTGCGCGGCCGAGCCGACGCGGCTCACCGACAGACCGACGTTGATCGCCGGGCGGATGCCCGCAAAGAACAGGTCGGTTTCGAGGAAGATCTGGCCGTCGGTGATCGAGATCACGTTGGTCGGGATGTAGGCCGACACGTCGCCCGCCTGCGTCTCGATGATCGGCAGCGCGGTCAGCGAGCCACCGCCATTGGCGTCGTTCATCTTCGCCGCACGCTCCAGCAGGCGCGAGTGGAGATAGAACACGTCGCCGGGATAGGCTTCACGGCCCGGCGGACGGCGCAGCAGCAGCGACATCTGACGATAAGCGACTGCCTGCTTGGAAAGGTCGTCGAACACGATCACGGCGTGCATGCCGTTGTCGCGGAAGAACTCGCCCATCGCGGTGCCGGTGTACGGCGCCAGGAACTGCAGCGGCGCCGGGTCCGAAGCGGTCGCGGCGATGATGATGGAATATTCCATCGCGCCATTCTCTTCCAGCGTGCGGACGAGCTGCGCGACGGTCGAACGCTTCTGGCCCACTGCGACATAGACGCAGTACAGCTTCTTCGATTCGTCGTCGCCCTTGTTCACTTCACGCTGGTTGATGAACGTGTCGATCGCGATCGCCGACTTGCCGGTCTGACGGTCACCGATGATCAGCTCGCGCTGGCCACGGCCAACCGGCACCAGCGCGTCGATCGCCTTCAGGCCGGTCTGCACCGGCTCATGCACCGACTTGCGCGGGATGATGCCCGGCGCCTTCACCTCGACGCGGCGGCGCTCGGCAGCCACGATCGGGCCCTTGCCGTCGATCGGGTTGCCCAGGCCATCGACCACGCGGCCCAGCAGGCCCTTGCCGACCGGCACGTCCACGATGGTGCCGGTACGACGAACGGTGTCGCCTTCCTTGATCTCGGCGTCCGAGCCGAAGATCACGACGCCGACGTTGTCGGCTTCGAGGTTGAGGGCCATGCCCTGCACGCCATTGGCGAACTCGACCATCTCGCCCGCCTGGACGTTGTCGAGGCCATAGATGCGCGCAATGCCGTCACCGACGCTGAGCACCTGGCCAGTCTCGCTGACCTGGGCCTCGGTGCCGAAGTTGGCGATCTGGTCCTTGATGACCTTGGAGATTTCTGCGGCGCGAATATCCATTGTTCTTAGCCCTTCATCGCGCTGGCGAGCGCATTCAAGCGGGTACGGATCGACGAATCGATCATCTGGGAGCCGACGCGGACGACAAGTCCGCCAAGCAGCGCAGGATCGACCGACAGCTCGACCGACACCTCGCGGCCGACGCGCTGGCGCAGCTGCTGCTTCAGTTCGGTGACCTGATCGTCGGTCAGCGGGTGCGCGCTGGTGACGTCAGCGGTGACTTCGCCGCGGTGATGCGCGGCAAGCATGCGAAAGGCGCGAATGATCGCGGGCAGCTGCGCCAGCCGGCGATTCTGCGCCAGCACGCCCAGGAAGTTGCGCGTGACGGGATCAACGCCGAGCTCGTCGGCGGTCGCCAGCACAGCCTTTCCTGCCGCGTCGCGCGCCACGACCGGCGAGGTCGTCAACGCCTTGAAATCGTCCGACTGATCCAGTGCGGCCCGAACCTTTGCCAGGCTCGCCTCCACCGTATCGATCGTCTTCGCCTGTTCGGCGAGGTCAAACAGCGCAGTCGCATACCGACCGCCCAGGCTCGCCTGGATGCTGCCACCTAGATTACCGCTGGAACCATCCACGCGAGTCGAATCCCCGTTCGCACTAAGGTTAAACCCCCATGCGAAAACACGACGCGCTAACGGCGCCGACGCTTGGGTTGGCCGCCGCGTAGCAAAGGGGTAGCGTGGATGCAACAATCGGAAACGGACGGATTGCGATGCTTGATGGCCCGACGGGCAAGATGATGCGCATGACGATGAGCGACGGCGCCGACATCGCGGTCTATCACGTCGCTCCCGCGGGCGAGCGGCGCGGCGGGGTCGTGCTGGTGCAGGAAATCTTTGGCGTCACCGATCACATCCGCGACATGGCCGATGATTATGCCGCCGAGGGATATGAAGTGCTCGCCCCCGCGCTGTTCGACCGCGAGCATCCGGGGTTCGAGGCGGACTATACCGGCCCCGGCTTCGAACGCGCCGTGGAGCTGGCGCGCACGCTTCACCCGTTCGACCTGTCACTGAAGGACACGCAAAGCTGCATCGACCGTCTCAAGGACCAGGGGCCGGTGTTCGTGGTTGGCTATTGCTACGGTGGCTCCGTCGCCTGGGCGGCCGCGACGAAGCTCGACGATGTGGCCGCCGCCTCGGCCTATTATGGCAGCATGATTCCCGCCTTCGCCGCGGAAGCCGCCCCACGCGTTCCCGTTATCGCGCACTTCGGCCGCTATGATCGCGGCATCCCGATGGAGGGCGTCGAGGCGACAATCGCCTGCGCGCATCCGCTCGCCGAAGTTCATGTCTATGAGGCCGAGCACGGCTTCAACTCCGACCGGCGCAAGGATTATCACGAGCCCTCGGCCGAACTCGCGCGCGACCGGACGCTGACCCTGTTCCGCGAAACCGCCGGCTGATCAGCCCCAATCAGGGGCCGCGCGCCCTGCCGCCCCGGCAGAAGGTCAGCGGCGGCCGGGCGCGCCGCTCACGGCTGCTCGGTCGTCGCTTCCGTTTTTACCTCGCCGACCGCGCGGATTTCGCTCCCCGACTTTCCCGCTTCGATTGCGGTCAGCATGGCCAACGCCGGATTATCCTCGGGCGCGTGGGGATGATAGGCGACCGGCCGCAACAGCCGCTTGGCCTCGGCCCACTCCTTTGCCTCGATCCGCGCCACTGCCGCGGCCATCCTGACCCCCCAATCCTGCGGTGTCAGTTCCTGCGCGCGGTACAGCCCCTTGATCGCCGACGGCGTCGGCTCGCGCTCCTGCATCTGGAAACTCAGCCAGAACCACCAGAGCGGCTCGGCATCGTCCGGATCGCTGCGGTTGGCCGCGATGATGCTGCGGCGGGCGCGGTCCCACTGCGCGGCATCCTTGACATTGCCCTGCTTCAACTGGCGCAGCAGTGCCGCGCCGCGATACATATGCGCCTGGACGGATCGGGCATCCCGCGCGATCGCCTGGTCCGCCGCCGCCACCGCCGCGTCATATTGCTCGGCATCAAAGGCCATTTCGGCCAGCCATCCCTGAACCAGCGCGTCATCGGCATATTTGGCGGCGATCGGCGCCGCCCTGGCGTACAGCTTCGCCGCCTCCGTCTTGGTGACGCCACGTATCGATCGCATCCGCAGGTCGATCATGTCCGCTTCGCCCGCTGACAAACGCCGCACACGGGCCGCCGGCAACACATTCCCATCGTACATCATGGTCATGGCCGGCATCCGCGAGCCGGCAAGGTACCGGTCCACCTCGATCGACAATGCGCCAAGATCGCCGAATGACTGTTCGGCCGCCGCCACGCTTGGCGTGCCGCTATTCAGCAGCCTCAGATATTGCTGGAACTGCCGGTACCGCTCGGGCTTGAACGTCAGGTAATGGGTGAGCAACCAGCCACGCCCATAGAACGCGTCCTGCCGCTCGGCGCTGCCCAGCCGCGATCGCAGCGTCGGATCGAACATCTCCGGCACCCGAAAGCGCTGGCCCTGGAACAGCCCACGGGCGCGGTGCTGCGCCGGGACGCCGATCTGCGCCGAATCGTCCTTGATCCGCATCGTCGACGCGAACTCGGCGAAGCCTTCGGTGTACCAGGCGGGAAAGGCCAGGTCGTAGGACGCGAACATGAAATGGTGCGCATATTCGTGGAACAGCACCATCTGCCCGATGCCATTGTCACCGAACGACGACGCCTTGCCGCTGAACGCGATCGATCCACTCACCCGCGTTTGGTAGAAGCCTCCGACATTCTGGCATCCGCACAGCGATCGCACCTGCGAATCATCGATCAGAAAGACGGTGACCTTGCGCGACGCAATCTCGGGCTCGTCCTGCACCTTGGCGAACCGGCGCAGCCCCCAGTCGAGCCGTTCCAGCGCCTCCGACTGGCGCCGAATCATCTTCTCGCTAGTGTCCGAATACAGCACGAAGTGCCGCGACGACGCCTCCAGCCATTCGGCTGCGGCAGGCGTCGCCGCCAGGATCGCACCGCACAGTGCGGCCAGTTTCCCCCAGGTCATCCATCCCCCGTTTTCATCCCCGTTCCATGAACTTAGCGGGGATATTTGGGAAGAAAAGCGCTATTGCGACCGCCCCCGGGCCTGTACCGCCGCGCGCCGTGCCTCGACCGCTTCCGGCGTCACCGCCCGGTTCGCCGCCGACGAGCGTTCATGCTCCAGCGTCATTGCCTCGCCGAACGGCCGCGCAAACCCATCGTCGATCAGCTTCTTGTACGCCGCGATGAAGCCTGCATCGGCAGAGGCAATGTCCGCCGCCAGCTTGCGCGCCGTCGCCAGCAGGTCACCCGCCGGCACCACGCGATTGACCAGCCCCCAGCGCTCGGCGGTCGCCGCGTCGATGAAATTGCCGCTCAGCGACAATTCCTTGGCCCGCGAAATGCCGATCAGCCGCGACAGTTTCTGGCTCAGCCCCCAGCCCGGCATCACGCCGACCCGCGCATGGGTGTCGGCAAAGCGCGCATTCTCGCTCGCAATCAGGATGTCGCATGCCAGCGCCACCTCGAACCCGCCGGTGATCGCCACCCCGTTTATCGCGCCGATCACCGGCTTGCGGCACAGTTCGATCGCCTTGACCGGGTTCTCGTCCGCGCCGCGCGCATTGGCGGAGCCGAGTGCGCCGGCCTGCGATCCCAGCTCCTTCAGGTCCAGCCCGGCGGTAAACGCGCGCTCGCCCGCCCCCGTCAGCACCACCGCCCGCACATCATCATCGGCGTCGACCTGTTTCATCACCGCGTAGAGGCGCGCCCGCAGCGCGGTCGACAGCGCGTTCATCGCCCCCGGCCGGTTCAGCGTCACCGTCGCCACGCCATCGGCCACGTCCAGCAAGACCAGATCGTCCATTCACCCTCTCCCGTTTCCTTGTTCTGTTTTGATCGCAAGCCATGGGATGCCTGCGTCCGCGCGGTGTCGTACATCAGGGTCATGAGCGATGCCATCGACACCGACGCCGCTTGGGCCGCCTTTGCCAGCCGCGATCGGGGCGCCGACGGCCGGTTCGTGGTAGCGGTGCGCACCACCGGCATCTATTGCCGGCCAAGCTGCCCCGCCCGGCACCCCCGGCGCGAGAATGTGTCCTTCTACCCCGCCCCCGATCAGGCGCGCGCGGCCGGCTATCGCGCCTGCATGCGCTGCCGCCCGGACGAGATCGCCCGCGATCGCCTCGCCGTCGCCCGCGCACTGACGCTGCTCGACACGGCTGAGGTTCCGCCGCCACTGGAAGAACTCGCCGCCACCGTCGGCTACGCCCCGCACCATTTCAACCGCCTGTTCAAGCGCGCGACCGGCGTGACGCCCGCCGCTTATGCGCGCGGGCTGAAGGCAAGCCGCGCCGCCGAGGCACTCGCCGCCGGCGCCTCCGTCACGACGGCCATCTACGAGGGCGGCTATTCCGCGCCGAGCCGCTTCTACGACCACGCCGCCCCACGGCTCGGCATGAGCCCCAGCGCCTGGAGCCGCGGCGGCGCCGGCGTCACGATCCGCTGGACCATCGCGGCGACCAGCCTTGGCCCCCTGCTGGTCGCCGCCACCGACCGCGGCATCTGCCGCCTCGCCTTTGACACCGGGCCGGACGACCTCGACCGCCGGTTCCCCAAGGCGCAGATCATCCCCGGAGACACGACGCTCGCCCACCTCGCCCAAGAGGTCGTCGCGCTTGTCGAATCCCCCGCCCGTGACCACAACCTGCCGCTCGACGTGCGCGGCACCGCCTTTCAGGAGGCGATCTGGCAGGCATTGCGCACCATCCCGCCCGGCGAGACGCGCAGCTATGCCGATCTCGCGGCGCTCGCCGGCCGGCCCGGAGCGGTACGGGCCGCGGGAAGCGCGTGCGGCGCCAACCACGTCCCCATCCTCATCCCCTGCCACCGAGTCACCCGCAGCGACGGGGCAACTGGCGGCTACGCCTTTGGCCCCGAGCGCAAACAGGCGCTGCTTGCCCGGGAAAAAGACACCGCCACCGCCCGCGCCCCATCGCGCGACTGATCCCGCCAGACGCCCGTAATTAGGCAAATATAAAGCCTTGCCGCTTACCAATTCTCCGGTGTTAGCAGGACGGATGGCATGAGCGCTTTTGGGCGTCGTAACAACGTAGGTACGGCCGCGCGCCCCGGGTTTGGCGTGGCGCGCCCGATGCAGGGTGGCGCCCCGGCACCACGCCCCGATGGTGGTGACCAATTCCCCGCGCTCGACGCCCTGCCCCTCCCCGGAGAGCTTGCGGCGCCCGACATCGTCGGCACCATGCCGGGGCTCCAGATGGACGCGATGCAGCGCCTCGCTGAACGTCAGGCCACCTCGGGCGACGCCGGCAACAGCCGCATGGAAGGCTTCGAGGCGTCGATCCACAAGATCAAGGAACAGGTGCTTCCGCGCCTCCTTGAACGCGTCGATCCGGAGGCCGCGGCCACGCTCGGCAAGGATGAGCTGGCGGAGGAATTCCGCCCGATCATCGGCGAGGTGCTCGCCGAGCTGAAGCTCACCCTCAACCGCCGCGAACAATTCGCGCTGGAAAAGGTGCTGGTCGACGAGCTGCTCGGTCTCGGCCCGCTCGAGGAGCTGCTCGCCGATCCCGAAATCTCGGACATCATGGTCAACGGCCCCGACCAGACCTTCATCGAAAAGAAGGGCAAGCTGCAACTCGCACAGATCCAGTTCCGTGACGAGGAACATCTGTTCCAGATCGCGCAGCGCATTTGCAACTCGGTCGGCCGCCGCGTCGACCAGACCACGCCGCTCGCCGACGCGCGCCTCAAGGACGGCTCGCGCGTCAACGTGATCGTGCCGCCGCTCTCGCTTCGCGGCACCGCCATCTCGATCCGTAAATTCTCTGCCAAGCCGATCACGCTCGACATGATGGCCGGCTTCGGATCGATGTCGCCCAAAATGGCGACCGCGCTGAAGATCGCCGGCGCCTGCCGCTTCAACATCGTCATCTCGGGCGGCACCGGCTCGGGCAAGACGACGATGCTCAACGCCCTGTCGAAGATGATCGACCCCGGCGAGCGCGTGCTGACGATCGAGGACGCGGCCGAACTCCGCCTCCAGCAGCCGCACTGGCTGCCGCTCGAAACCCGCCCCGCCAATCTTGAGGGTCAGGGCGAGATCTCGATCCGCGATCTCGTCAAGAACGCGCTGCGTATGCGCCCGGATCGCATCATCCTGGGCGAAATCCGCGGCGCCGAGTGTTTCGACATGCTCTCGGCGATGAATACCGGTCACGATGGCTCGATGTGCACGCTCCACTCCAACAGCCCGCGCGAGGCGCTGGCGCGTATGGAGAACATGGTGATGATGTCGGACATCAAGGTGCCGAAGGAGGCGATCAGCCGCCAGATCGCCGATTCGGTCGACATGATTATTCAGGTGAAGCGCCTGCGCGACGGCTCGCGCCGCGTCACCAACGTCACCGAGGTGATCGGCATGGAAGGCCCCGTGATCGTCACGCAGGAGCTCTTCAAGTTCGAATATCTGGACGAGAGCGCCGACGGGAAGATCATCGGCGAATATCGCGCCATGGGCCTCCGCCCGTACACGATCGACAAGGCCAAGCAGTTCGGCTTCGATCAGGCGTTTCTCGAGGCGTGCCTCTGATCCGCCACCGTTGATCTTTGACGACAAGGAAGGGGCATCCGCCGACCGATCAGGCCGGCGGATGCCCCTTTCGCATTCAGAAGCTCAGCCGCGCCGCGACCCGGATGTCGCGCCCGGCGAGCGGCACATAATCCTTGGTGAACGACGCATGGCGCCGCGCGTCCACGTCGAAGATGTTGTTCGCCGACACGATGAAGGTCGTCTCGCTCTCGCGCCCGAACGGCTTGAACGACAAGGACGCATTGACCAGCGTGAAATCCTCGGTCGGCGTCTCGAATGCCGCGACGCGGTTCTGCGCCGTGACATGCTCCACCTCGACCCGGCCGCCGAAATCGCCCGCCCGCGCGCTCAGCCCGCCCAGCACGCGCAGCGGCGGGATACGCGGCACCGGGCCACGATCGTTGGTCAGCGTCGCGTTGACGTAATCGGCGACGATATTGGCATCCAGCTCGAACCCGTTGGTCCGGATCAGGTCCGCGGTCAGCTCGCCTTCGACGCCGTAATAGCGCGCACCGGCCTGGAAATACTGGAAGATCGGCAGGCCGTCGCGCGCGCCGCCGACCGCATTTTCATAGATGTAATCGTCGAACCAGGTGGCGTAGCCGCTGACCTGGAAGCGGACCGGCCCGGTCCGCCCGCGCGCATACAGCTCCAGTCCCCAGCTCTTCTCGGTCTTGAAATTGGGGTTGCCGATTTCATACGCCTGTGTCGCGACGTGCGGCCCGTTGGAAAACAATTCCTCCGCCGACGGCGCGCGCTCGGCGCGCGATCCGTTGATCCCGATGCGCACTTCCGGCGCGACGGCATAGGACAGGCCAAGCGCGCCGGAGAAGGCGTTGAAGTTGCGGCTGACGCCAACGACCGGCGCGTCTTCTTCCGGGCCGACGCGCACTGCGCTGGATCGCACCGCCGCATGTTCGTAGCGGCCGGCGAACTCGACTTCCCAGTTACCGCGGTTGATCTCCTGCAGCGTGAAGAGGCCATATTGGTCGGTCACGTTGGGCGGAACGAACGCTTCTGCGCCCACCGCTGAGAAGTCACGCGTAAATCCCTGGAATCCGGTCACACCGCGCCAGCCGCCGCGATCCGCCTGGACCAGCTCGACACGCCCCTCGAAGGCCTGCGAGTTGAACACGGTGCCAACCTGGGCGCCCTCGAATTCGGTATGCTCATAATCAGCAAAGCCGGCGCGGAAGCGGATGCGATCGAGGAAGTCGCCGCCCGCGATCACCTCGCCGCGCATGTCAGCGCGGAACTGCTTCATCGCGATCGTCACGTCGCCGTGATCATGCCCTTCCTCGCCATGATCGTGGTCGTGGTCGTGGTCGTGATCATGATCGCCGTGATCGCCGCCGCCGTGCAGGTGCGACGCCCCGGGCCGCTCCGGCACGCCATATTTGCTGTCGTAATAGCCAACGGAGAAGCCGAGGCTGCCCCCCTCGTTGATCAGCGCGAGGCCAGCGCCCAGCGTATAGGTCTCGGTCCCGCTGTTGGGCAGCCGCCCGCGCCGATTGGCCAGCGCCCGCGCCTCGGCGGCCTCCTCCATATGCCCTTCGGCCGCTTCCTCGGCGGCGATGGACAGCTGCTCGCGGCGAAGCGTCGGCGACAATTGATAGCCGCCGATGCGAAGGTCGTCGGACTTGCGATAGCTGCCATCGACATGCGCCACGATCTGCGGCGACAGCGCCACGTCGACGCCTGCGCCGCCGCTCCGCTCGTTCGCCGCCGAGCCATAGGTGCCGATCGCATCGACGTGATAGCCATGTTCGGGCACGCCGCGCGGGATGCGCCGATCGATCACGTTCACCGCACCGCCGATCGCCTGGCTGCCAAACAGCATCACCGCCGGGCCGCGCAGCACCTCGATCCGCTCCGCCGTCAGCGGGTCGATCGTCACGCCATGATCGGTCGAGGTGTTGGACACGTCGAGCGACCCCAGCCCATCGGTCAGCACCCGCACGCGCTCGCCCTGGAAACCGCGCAGCACGGGGCGCGACGCGCCGGGGCTGAACGAGGTGGCGGAGACGCCCGGCTGGCGCGTCAGCGTGTCGCCGATCTGCGGCCGCAGATCGCGGACAAGTTCATCACCAGCGACAACAGATTTGCCCGCCAACAGGTTGAGATCCCGGACGAACGGCGCGCTGACGACAATGTCATTGTCGGCTTCCACATGGCCCGTCCGGGTCGGCGCACTGTCATTCCTGCCGCCTGCGGTGCCGGCGGTCGGTGCCGGCGTATCGGCCGGCTGATCGGTGGACTGGGCAAGTGCGGGGGTGGCGGCAAACGCGGTACCGGCCAGCAGAACGGCAAAGATCTTCAACGTGGTCCCTCCCTGGATCGCCGCTCCCTAACCGCGACGTGATAACATCACAAGGGGTGATTTGCGCCATCGACGATCCGCTTGCGCGACCGGGGCAAAATTCCCAATTACCGCCGCATGACCGATCCGCAGCCGCCCGAGGATCACGCGCGCGCCGCCGATGCCACGCCCGGCCGCGAAATGATCGCGCGCGCGCCGCGTAACAGCGTGTTCCTCGGCGCCACGGTGGAGCGGTTCGGCAGCGGCGCCCCCACCCGCCACCGCGTCCGCGACCTTTCGACCGGCGGCGTCCGGCTCGATCAGGCGACGGGGTTGCAGGCGGGCGCGACGATCCTCGTCAGCGTCGGCGCGCTGCAGGCGGTCGCCGCCACCGTAGTCTGGGCACGTGACGGACAGGCCGGGATCAAGTTCGCCGAGCCGATCGATCCCGATGCCGCCCGCGCCCGCGCCGCCGTCGCGCCTCGCCCCGCGGCGTCCCCCAGCGCCGCCCCCTCAGGCGCGCCGTCCGCTGGCTGGATCCCCGCGCTCAAGAACCCCTACGGCCGCTGATCGCCCCGCATCGGCGGCTTTTTCCTGCCAAACCAAGATTTTGTTCCCAACCTCGCGTCGTTTCCCCGCGCGGCGCGTTGGAGGGCGATCAGATGGGGAGAATGATCATGGCGGACGACCGCGAAGAGCTGATCCGGCAGCGCGCCTACCGGATCTGGCAGGAGGAAGGTGAGCCCGAGGGGCGCGCCCACGATCACTGGTCGCGCGCCGAGCAGGAGCATGCGCCCGCCGCATCGGAGGAGGATGCGCTGCTCCCCGGCACTGCGGCCGACCTCCCCTTCGGCGAACCTGCCGATACCGGCGTCGAGGATCGCGCGGTGGCGGCGCCTGCATCTACCAGTCCCGCCTCCACCGAACCCGCCCCGGCGCGAAAACCACGCCGCGGCAAAGGCCTGATCAAGGCGGTGACCTGAAGCCGCGGGCGGCGCACCCGCCCCACTCCCCGGCCCCCCTCAACGGCCACCGGCGCGTGCCCCACGCCCCTGCGGTGCGGCACGATCGGCCGCGTTCGCCTGTCACTCCCGCGTCCATCACCGTCCTGCAGCGAGGCTCGCGCATTGCTTCCTTCGATCGACCGGCTCCAGCCCGGCTCTCCCCACCCGCTCGGCGCCACCTTTGACGGCCTCGGCGTCAATTTCGCGGTCTTCTCCGCCAATGCCGATGCGATCGAGCTGTGCATCTTCGATCCCGCCGGCAAGCGCGAGATCAAGCGCTTCTGGCTCCCTGAATGCACCGATGAGGTGTTCCACGGCTATCTGCCCGACGTCGAACCCGGCCTCCTCTACGGCTATCGCGCGCACGGCCGCTATGAGCCGGAGGCGGGGCACCGCTTCAATCCCAACAAGCTGCTGCTCGATCCCTATGCGCGAAAGCTCCACGGCCAGATCCGCTGGACCGATGCGCTCCACGGCTATCGCATCGGCTCCCGGCGAGAGGATCTCTCCTTCGACCGGCGCGACAGCGCCGCCGCCATGCCCAAGGCGGTGGTGGTAGACGATCATTGGGACTGGTCGCGCGATCGCCGCCCCAACACGCCCTGGTCGGAAACGGTGATCTACGAGGCGCACGTCAAGGGTCTGACCAAGCTGATGGAGGAAGTGCCCGCGCGCGATCGCGGCACCTATGCCGCGCTCGGCCACCCCGCCGTCATCCGCCACCTCCAGCGGCTCGGCGTCACCGCGATCGAATTGCTCCCGATACAGGCCTTCACCCAGGATCGCTTCCTGCAGGAAAAGGGCCTGCGCAACTATTGGGGCTATAACACGCTCGGCTTCTTCGCCCCCGAACAGGCCTATATGGCGCGCGAGCAGCAGGACGAGCTTCGCCGCGCGGTCTTCCGCCTCCACCAGGCCGGGATCGAAGTCATCATGGACGTGGTGTACAACCACACCTGCGAAGGTTCGGAAAAGGGCCCGACGCTCTCATGGCGCGGCCTCGACAACGCCAGCTACTATCGCCTCGTCGCCGACAACCCGCGCTACACGATCAACGACACCGGCACCGGCAACACGCTCAACATGAGCAAGGCGCGCGTGATCCAGATGGTCGCGGACAGTTTGCGCTATTGGGCGACCAGCTTCGGCATCGACGGCTTCCGCTTCGATCTCGGCCTCACCCTGGGGCGCGAGGCAACCGGCTTCGATCCCGGCGCCGCCTTCTTCGATGTGGTCCGGCAGGATCCGGTGCTCAGCCGGCTGAAGCTGATCGCCGAGCCCTGGGATGTCGGCCCCGGCGGCTATCAACTCGGCCACTTCCCCCCGGGCTTCGCCGAATGGAACGACAAGTATCGCGATACGGTGCGCAGCTATTGGAAGGGCGATCCCGGCACCCGCGGCGATCTCGCCGCACGCCTGTCGGGCTCGGGCGATCTCTTCGACCGCCGTTCGCGCCGCCCCTGGGCCAGCGTCAATTTCCTCGTCGCGCATGACGGCTTCACCCTCGGCGATACCGTGATGTACGAACATCGCCACAACGAGGCGAATGGCGAGGACAATCGCGACGGCCATGACAACAATCATTCGCGCAACTGGGGCGCGGAGGGGCCGACCGACGATCCCGCGATCAACGAAGCGCGCGGCCGCGTCATGCGATCGATGCTGACCACGTTGCTCGCCTCGCTCGGCACGCCGATGCTGGTCGCCGGCGACGAATTCGGCCGCACGCAGCAAGGCAACAACAACGCGTATTGCCAGGATAATGAGATCAGCTGGCTCGACTGGGCCGCCGCCGCCACGCCGGAGGGCCAGCAGCAGATCGATTTCACCGCCCGCCTGGCCGAGCTTCGCCGCCGCTACCCCGTGCTGCGCGCGCCGACCTTCCTCTATGGACAGGATTCGCCCGGCCACGGCGTCAACGATGTCGAATGGTGGGACGAACGGGGTGAGCGGCTCAGCGACGAGGATTGGCAGAACCCCGAAGGCCGCGCGCTGATGATGCGCCGCGCCGCAATGAACGACGCGGGCGAGGTGGAGGCAGTGTCGCTGCTCCTCAACGCCAGCAGCGATCCCGTCGTCTTCCACCTGCCGAAGCCCGACACGAAGCGCACGGTTCTGATCGACAGCGCCAGGCCCGATCAGGGCGAAATCGACATCGGCAGTGAATATGAGGTAGCGCCGCAGGGCGCCGTCCTCCTCAGCTGGACCAGCGCATGGGAGGATTGAACGCCTGGGGTCCGGAGCCGCTGCCCGGCGGCGCCACGCGCTTCCGCCTCTGGGCGCCCGGTGCGCCGCAGGTCGTCCTCGACTGCGATGGCACGCATCTGCCGATGACGCCGCAGGACGATGGCTGGCACGTCGCCGATCACCCCGGCGGCCCCGGCACCCGCTACCGCTTCCACATCGGCGACACGCCCGTCCCCGATCCCGCATCGCGCCGCCAGCATGGCGGGGTGCACGGCTGGAGCATCGTTCCCGATCACAGCCATGACTGGCGGGTACCCCATTGGCGCGGGCGGCCGTGGCACGAGATGGTCATCATGGAGCTTCACGCCGGCACGCTCGGCGGCTTCAGCGGCGTTACCCAGCGGCTCCCCGTCATCGCCGCGCTCGGCGTCACCGCGATCCAGCTCATGCCAATCAACGCCTTCGCCGGGGACCGCGGCTGGGGCTATGACGGCGTCCTGCCCTATGCCGTGCATGAGGCATATGGCTCCCCCGCCGAGCTGCGCACGTTGATCGACGCGGCGCACGAACTCGGCCTCAGCGTCTTTCTCGACGTCGTGTACAACCACTTCGGACCCGACGGTAACTACCTCGGCCTCTATGCCGACCGCTTCTTCCACCGCGACGTGGCCACCCCCTGGGGCGGCGCAGTGGCGGTGGACGAGGCCCCAGTGGCGCGATTCTTCATCGACAATGCCCTGATGTGGCTGCGCGACTATCGCTTCGACGGCCTCCGTTTCGATGCCGTCCACGCGATCGACAACCCCAGGTTCCTCGACGCCATGGCCGCCGAGATCCGCGCTGCGCTGCCCGATCGCCACGTCCATCTCGTGCTCGAGAACGAGCATAATGACGCGGCTCGCCTCCGCGCCGACGGCTATGACGCGCAGTGGAACGACGATTTCCACAATGTCATGCATGTCCTGCTGACCGGCGAGACCAGCGCCTATTACGCCGACTTTGCCGATCGCCCGGCCGAACGGCTCGCCCGCGCACTCAGCGAGGGCTTCATCTATCAGGGCGATCCCTCGCCCAATCAGGATGGCCGCCCGCGTGGCACGCCCAGCGCGCACCTCCCGCCCACCCGCTTCGTCAGCTTCCTCCAGAACCACGATCAGGTCGGCAACCGCGCCTTTGGCGAGCGGCTCACCCGGCTTACCGATCCGGCAAAGCTGCGCGCCGCCACCGCGCTGATGCTGCTCGCCCCACAGATCCCCTTGCTCTTCATGGGCGAGGAGGAGGGGAGCGACAGCCCGTTCCTGTTCTTCACCGATTTCCATGACGAGCTTGCCGATGCGGTGCGCGAGGGCCGCCGGCGCGAATTCGCCAAGTTCGCCGCCTTCGCCGATCCGGACGCGCGCGAACGCATCCCCGATCCCAACGCGCCGGACACGTTCGCGCAATCCCATCCGCAACCCGGCAGCGATGCCCTCGCCTGGCGCACCTTCTACCGTGACCTGCTCGCGCTGCGCCACGAACATATCGTGCCCCATCTGCCCGGCGCGGTTGTCTTGGGCGCGCAGGTGCTGGGGGATGCGGGCGTCATCGCCCGCTGGCGTCTCGGCAACGGCAGGCAACTGACGCTCGCGATCGACCTCGCCGACGCGCCGGCGCCCTTGCCGCAGGACGCTGGATCACCCCCGATATTCACCACCGACGAACGCTTCGCCGCGTGGGTCGAATGAGCGACCTTCACGCAGCCGCTGCCGCCGCCGGGCTCAAACGCAACTGGACCGACGCCAGCGGCCGCGCGCAGCGCGTCGACGATGCGGTGCTTGAGGCGCTTCTCGCCCGTCTGGACCTGACGCCCTCCGACACCCCCTTCGTATCGGTAACGGCCGGCGCGCCCCTCTCGCTGCCCGATGCGCCCGCCGGTACTGCCGAACTGGTGCTGGAGGACGGGACCACGCGTCCGTTGACGATCGCTCCGGATGGTATCGCAGCGCCGGTCGACACGATCGGCTACCACACGCTGATCGCCGGACATCGTCGTTACACGATCGCCGTCGCCCCGCCCCGCAGCCCCCCGGTTCCCGCCCGTGGCTGGGGCGCGTCGGTACAGATCCCCGCGCTCCGCGACGACCGCGCGACCTTTTATGGCGATTACGGCACCCTCGCCGCCGCCGCAGCCGCCTTCGGCCACGCCGGTGCCGCGGCGCTCGCGATCAGCCCGACCCACGCGCTCTTTCCGGCCGATCCCAATCGCTTCAGCCCCTACGCGCCCTCCTCGCGGCTGTTCCACAATGTGATGCTGGCCGATCCGTCGCCGCTCGGGATGCCCTTCCCCGACGAACCATCCGGCGACCTCATCGACTGGCCCGGCGCCCTCACCGATCGCGTCGCCCATCTGCGCCGCATCTATCTGGCCGATCTGAGCCGCCACCAGGCCATCGCCGCCGCCTATGAGGCCGAACACGGCCCGGATCTCACCGCCCACGCGCTGTTCGATGCCCTGCATTTTCAGCTCGGCGGCATCGGCTGGCCCGACTGGCCGACCGCCTATCACCATCCCGCAGCCCCCGCCGTCGCACGCTTCGCCGCCGAGCATCAGAACGACGTTTCCTTCTTCATCTTCCTTCAATGGCTCGCCGACCAAGGTCTTGCGAATGCGCAGGAAAGTGCCCGCCGCGACATGTCGATCGGCCTCATCGCCGACCTCGCCGTCGGCACCGATCGCGCCGGCAGCCACGGCTGGAGCCGCCGCTCCGACCTCCTCAGCGGAGTCTCGATCGGCGCTCCCCCCGATCCGCTCGGTCCCGACGGCCAGAATTGGGGCATCTCCGCGCTGGATCCCTATGCCCTCCACCGCAGCGGCTTTGCCCCATTTATCAAGACGATACGCACGGCTCTTCGACATGCGGGCGGCCTGCGCATCGATCACGCTATCGGCCTTGACCACCTGTGGATCGTTCCCGACGGCGGCACTGCGGCGGACGGCGCCTACCTCACCATGCCAGGCGACACGCTCAAGAATATCGTGGCGCTTGAGGCACATCGCGCCAACGCCATCGTGATAGCGGAGGATCTCGGCACCGTCCCGGCCGGCCTGCGTGCGGACCTCTCCCGCCGCGGCATGCTCGGCATGCGCGTCCTCCCCTTTGAGCGCGACCAGCAAGGCGCCTTCATCCCTCCCTCGCGCTGGGATGCCGATGCGGTCGCCATGACCGGCACCCATGATACGCCGACGCTCGCCGGCTGGTGGGTGGGGCGAGACATCGATTGGCGCGCGCGCATCGCTGGCATGGTCGATACCGCCGCGACGTCGCACCGCGCAAATGAACGCAAGTCTCTCGTGCAGATCATTGATCTAGTGCCATTACCCGCTGCCGCGCCGGTCGATGAAATCCTGCACGCGGTCGCGGACGCCCCCGCCCCGCTCGCCATCTTCCCGCTGGAGGATCTCCTCGGCCTCGAGGAACAGCCCAACCTTCCCGGCACGATCGACCAGCACCCCAATTGGCGCCGCCGCATGCCCGGCGCGACCGACACGCTCCTCGCCCGCCCTGACGTACAGCGGCGCACCCATATGCTGTCCGAAAAGAGACCTGGATGATCCCGCGCGCCACCTATCGCCTGCAATTTCACCGCGGCTTTACCTTCGCCGATGCGGAGGCGATCGTGCCCTATCTCGACCGGCTCGGCATCAGCCACATCTACGCGTCCCCGATCACCACCGCCGCGCCCGGATCGACCCACGGCTATGACGTGGTCGACCCCACGCGCATCAATCCGGAGCTTGGCGGCGAGGCCGGCTTTCGCCGGCTCGTGGCCGCGCTTCGCGCGCGGAACATGGGCGTCATCATCGACATCGTCCCCAATCATATGGGCGTCGCCGGGGACACTAACGCATGGTGGAACGACGTCCTTCTCCGCGGCCAATCAAGCCCTTACGCTCCCGTCTTCGATATCGACTGGTCCCGCCCCATCCTGCTGCCTGTGCTCGGCACCCCGCTGGACGAGGCACTGGCGGACGGCGCCCTCACGCTGGACCATCACGACGGCCGCCACTGGCTGAACCTCTATGGCGAACGCCGCCTCCCCGTGCGCGATGAGGATCAGGCGAGCGCCGGTCGTGAACCACTCGCAGCCTTGCTCGACCGCCAGCATTACCGCCTCGCCTCGTGGCGCACCGCCAATGACGATCTGAACTGGCGCCGCTTCTTCGCCATCAACGAACTCGCCGGCGTCCGGGTGGAGGACCCCGCGGTCTTCGCGATGACTCACGCCTTGTATTTCCGGCTGCACGATGAGGGTCTGATCGACGGCGTGCGGATCGACCATGTGGATGGGCTCACCAATCCGCTTGGTTATTGCCGCGCCCTGCGTGCCCGGCTGGGCGAGGACGCCTGGATCGTGATCGAAAAGATCCTCGGCGTCGGTGAGGTGCTGTCGCAGGATTGGGCGGTAAATGGCACCAGCGGCTATGATTTCATGGAGGAAGCAGCCGCGCTGCTTCATCATCCATCCGGCGCCGCACCGCTCGCTTGCCTGTGGCACGACATCAGCGGCCGGCGGCCTGATCTGGCGGCGGAGGAGCTGCTCGCCCGCCAACAACTTCTCGCCTGGCAGTTCAGCGGCCAGCTCGAACAGTGCGTCGACGCCTTTGCCGCCGTTGCCCCGGAGGGAATCACGCGCGGCTTGCTGCGCCGTGCGCTGGAACGCCTGCTATGGATCTTCCCGGTATATCGCACCTACGGCCCGACACCCCCGGCAACCGACGCGGAGGTGCGCGCCAGCGTGCGCCTGCGTGTCGCGCCGCACGTACCGCCAGGCGAAATGGCGGTCGTCGATCTGGTCCTGCGCTGGCTCGCTGGCGAGGGAAATCACGCGGACCCCGTCCGCCGCTTTCAGCAGCTCTCCGCCCCGATCGCCGCCAAGGCGCTCGAGGACACCGCCTTTTACCGCTACGGCCGCCTTCTCTCCCGCAATGACGTCGGCTTCGACGCCGGACACATGGCGCTGGAGCCGTCCGCCTTTCACCTGCGCATGCAGGCCCGCGCACGCGACTGGCCAACCGCCATGCTCACCACTGCGACACACGATCACAAGCGCGGCGAGGATAGCCGCGCGCGCCTGACGGTGCTCAGTGCGATCCCCGACCGGTGGGGTACGATCGTCAGTGACTGGGAGGCCATCGCAGAGCCGCTGTCGCATGGCGTCGATTGCGGCGATCGCTACATGCTGTTCCAGACGTTGCTCGGCGCCTGGCCGGACAGCCTCGACGCATCGTTCGGCGGTCGCATCACCGCCTGGCAGACGAAGGCGCTGCGCGAGGCGAAGCTCCGCTCCTCGTGGGAAGCGCCGAACGAAAGCTACGAGGCGCGTTGCAACGACCTCGCGCTCACCCTGATCGACAGCCCGGCGTTCCGCGCCTCGATCACCGCCTTTCTGGCGGAGATCGCCCCCGCGGCGACCCGCAACAGCCTCGTCCAGGCCGCGCTTCGCTGCACCATGCCCGGCGTTCCCGACCTGTATCAGGGGACGGAGTTCGCCGACCTCAGCCTGGTCGATCCCGACAATCGGCGTCCGGTCGATTATGACGCGCGCGTCGCGGCACTCGATCACCCACCCGCCAAGTTTCGGCTGATTGCCACCCTCCTGAACCTGCGCCGGGAGCATCCGGATGTGTTCGCGCGCGGCAGCTACGATCCTGCGAGTGTCGACGGCACCGACCGCCTGCTCGCGTTTGAGCGACGGCACGGCGATGTGATCTTCCGCTGCGCACTGGCGCTAGACGGGGGTCAGTCGACCGGCGCGATCCGCTTCCACGGCGGCGAGGAGCGCGACGTCGCATCGCTGTTCGCGGACTCACCGGTCTGGTTCGAAATGGCCTGACCGGTCACGCCGGTCGCCGCACGCCGAGCGGCGACGACCGCGGCATTGGCCTGCAGATAATCCTGGACCCGCCCGCGCCCGCCGCGCAGCGCGGTGCGCAGCGTCGCCACCTCGTCCAGCCGCTGCATCGCGGCGACCAGCCGGGCGCCAACCGGCAGGCCCTCGTCCACCGGCGCATGCGCCAGCGAGCACGAGGGCGCAATCTGCACCGTCACCTTGCCGACCAGCGGCTCCACCTCGTCGAGGATCGCCGACAGGTGCGCCGGTTCGCCGCCCCGCCCGTCGACGACGCCGAGCGACAGGACAAGGTCAAGCCGCCCGCCCCGCATCACCTGCGCCAATTGCCCGGGTGCAGCCACCAGATCGAGGTGCAGCCCCGCGACCGGCAGCCCCAGCGCCGCATCCAGATTGTCACCGATCGCACCGAAATAGCTCGCCAGCATGATCTTCGGCGCGCCTCTCCCGGCCAGCGCCCAATAGGTCGTGCGCAGCGCCGCGCGAACGGCCGGCGATGAATCCAGCACCAGCACCGGCTCGTCGATCTGCACCCAATCGGCTCCGGCGAGCTTCAATTGAAGCAGCAGCTCGGCATAGACCGGCAGCAATCGGTGCAGCAGCGACAATGGCTCGACGCCCGGCTCGCGTGACTGCGCGAGGTGCAGGAACGTCACCGGCCCGAGGATCACTGGCCGGCAGTGATACCCCAGCGCCTTGGCCTCGTTGAACGCATCCAGCACGTTGCTGGTCGAGAGACTGAAATGCTGGTCGGCCGACACTTCCGGGACGATCCGCTGATGGTCGCTGTCAAACCATCGCGCCCGACCGGCCGCGCGCTCCACCGTCGGCAGCGCAGCGCCCTCGCCCTCAAGAAAACCACCCGCCATCGCGACATACAGGTCCAGCGACCCAGGTTCTCCGGCCGCGCGGAACCGCTCAGGCACGGCGCCCAGCATGATGCTGGTATCCAGCAGCTGACCGGCAAAGGAGAAATCGTTGCAGGGGATGACCTCGATCCCCGCCTGCCGCTGCCGCTCCCAGGCCGCCGCGCGCGCCCGGCGGACGAGGTCGATCAAATCCGCCGCGCTGATCCGGCCGGCGCGATAGTCCTCCACCGCTGCCGCCACGTCGCCATGCTGCGCCTCATGCGGGAAACCGAGGCAAGCGGCGGCTATGGTCATCGCGCGTATTCCCCCATGGTCACAAACGCCGGATCGAACCGAAACGCACGAAATGGCAAGAAAGGGTCAGAGGCCGGTGACACCGACGTTGAACGGATGCGCGGCGGCCGCGCCGCACGCCCACTGGCGCGGTGCCGCGCGGCGGGACCGGCTATCGGGCGCCCGCCTGCGGCTCCCGCCGCCAGCGACCGACGCCGCGCCCTCAAATCGCCGCGCCGGCTCAGGACGGTTCGTCAGCCCCGTAGAACAGCTTCCCGATCTCGATCTCGGGCCGCCCCTGCGACACGCGATGCGCATTGGTGTCGCGCAGCGAATAGACGCAGCCGCAATATTCCTGCTGGTAGAAATGCTCGCGTTTGGAAATCTCGATCATCCGCGCCGCGCCGCCGCCCTTGCGCCAGTTGAACGTCCAATAGCTGAGGTCGGGATAATGCGATGCTGCGCGCTCGCCGCAATCGTTGATCTGCGCCATGTTCTTCCAGCGCGAAATGCCCAGCGACGAGGTGATGACGGGGAAGCCATGCTCATGCGCATATAGCGCGGTGCGCTCGAACCGCATGTCGAAGCACATGGTGCAACGGATGCCCCGCTCAGGCTCCTGCTCCATGCCCTTGGCGCGCTTGAACCAGTTCACCGTGTCGTAATCGGCATCGACGAACGGCACGTCATGCTTCTCGGCAAAGCGGATATTCTCCTCCTTGCGCAGGAGGTACTCTTCCTTGGGATGGATGTTCGGGTTGTAGAAAAAGATCGTGTAATCGATCCCGCTCGCGGTCATCGCTTCCATAACCTCGCCGGAACACGGCGCGCAGCAGCTGTGCAGCAGCACTTTCTTGTGGCCCTCAGGCGGGGTCAGCAGGGGGCGTTCGATCTCGGTCATGGCGCGGCGATATACGGGAAGTCGCGCCGGAGGGCAAAAGCGCGATCTTCGCAAAGTTCGCAGCACCAGCAGCACGCGTCCGCCGATCTTCGCCCTTTAGGCGCGGCGCGTGGGTTGCGTCTTTGCGGATAATGCACAAATGAAGGGACCGTGATCGTACGACGCGACGCGCACGCCCGGGTTAGAGCCTCGTTCCTGTGCGCCGAGCAACGCCAGGTAGAGATTCGCCCATGAACAAAGCATTCCGCAAACAGCTTCCCGGCACGCCCCCCGGCACCAGTGTCGATTTCTTCGACACGCGCGAGGCGATCGAGGCGATCCGCCCCGGTGCCTATGACGGTCTGCCCTATGTCTCGCGCGTCCTCGCCGAGCAGCTGGTGCGCCGCTGCGATCCCGCCTTGCTCACCGATGCACTGACCCAGATCGTGGAGCGCAAGCGCGATCTCGATTTCCCCTGGTGTCCCGCCCGCGTCGTCTGCCATGACATCCTCGGCCAGACCGCGCTCGTTGACCTCGCCGGCCTGCGCGATGCGATCGCCGACAAGGGCGGCGATCCGGCCAAGGTGAACCCGGTCGTCCCGACTCAGCTGATCGTCGATCACAGCCTCGCGGTGGAGCATGGCGGCTTCGATCCCCAGGCGTTCGAGAAGAACCGCGCGATCGAGGATCGCCGCAACGAGGACCGCTTCCACTTCATCGAATGGACCAAGGAGGCGT
Source organism: Sphingomonas olei (assembly GCF_045369765.1). Classification (NCBI taxonomy): domain Bacteria; kingdom Pseudomonadati; phylum Pseudomonadota; class Alphaproteobacteria; order Sphingomonadales; family Sphingomonadaceae; genus Sphingomonas; species Sphingomonas olei. The sequence goes on along the minus strand of NZ_JBIQEU010000011.1, from coordinate 26,054 downwards.
TCCAGAACGTCGACGTGATCCCCGCCGGCAACGGCATCATGCACCAGATCAATCTGGAAAAGATGTCGCCGGTGATCCAGCTGCGCGACGGCGTCGCCTTCCCCGACACCTGCGTCGGCACCGACAGCCACACGCCGCACGTCGATGCGCTTGGCGTCATCGCCATCGGCGTCGGCGGGCTCGAGGCCGAAACCGTGATGCTCGGCCGCGCGTCGATGATGCGCCTCCCCGACATCGTCGGTGTGAAGCTCACCGGCAAGCGCCAGCCCGGCATCACCGCGACCGACATCGTCCTCGCCATCACCGAATTCCTCCGCAAGGAGCGGGTCGTCGGCGCGTGGCTCGAATTCTTCGGCGACGGCGCGGAAAGCCTGACGATCGGCGATCGCGCGACCATCTCCAACATGTGCCCGGAATATGGCGCCACTGCCTCGATGTTCTACATCGATCAGCAGACGATCGACTATCTCCTCCTCACCGGGCGTGAGCCGGAGCAGGTGAAGCTGGTCGAAACCTACGCCAGGCACACCGGCCTGTGGGCCGATGCACTGAAGACCGCGCAGTATGAGCGCGTGCTCGAATTCGACCTGTCGACCGTGGTGCGCAACCTCGCCGGCCCGTCCAACCCGCACCGCCGCCTGCCCACCTCCGCGCTGGAGGAAAGCGGCATCGCCGTCGGGCTTGAGGCTGCGCAGGAAGAGGAACGCCAGGGGCTGCTCCCGGACGGCGCGGTCATCATCGCCGCGATCACCAGCTGCACCAACACGTCGAACCCACGCAACGTCGTCGCCGCCGGCCTCGTCGCGAAAAAGGCCAACGATTTTGGCCTCGTGCGCAAGCCGTGGGTGAAGACCAGCTTCGCCCCCGGCTCGATCGTCGCCCGCCTCTATCTGGAGGAGGCCGGCCTCCTGCCCGAACTCGAGAAGCTCGGCTTCGGCATCGTCGGCTTCGCCTGCACCACCTGCAACGGCATGTCGGGCGCGCTCGATCCGAAGATCCAGCAGGAGATCATCGACCGCGATCTGTATGCCACCGCGGTCCTCTCGGGTAACCGCAACTTCGACGGCCGCATCCATCCTTATGCCAAGCAGGCGTTCCTCGCCTCGCCGCCGCTGGTGGTTGCCTATGCGCTCGCCGGCACCGTCCGTTTCGACATCGAGCAGGACGTGCTCGGCGTCGTCGACGGCAAGGAGATCCGCCTCAAGGATCTGTGGCCGACCGACGAGGAAATCGACGCGATCGTTTCCGCGCACGTGAAGCCGGAGCAGTTCCGCAAGGTCTATGAGCCGATGTTCGGCGCCCGCGCCCGCTCCGCGGAAAAGATCAGCCCGCTCTATGACTGGCGCCCGATGTCGACCTACATCCGCCGCCCGCCTTACTGGGATACCGAGGGTGTCGGCGCGCTCGCTGCACACCCGCGCACGCTGAAGGGGATGCGTCCGCTCGCCATCCTCCCGGACAACATCACCACCGACCACCTCTCGCCCTCGAACGCGATCCTGCCCTCGTCAGCGGCGGGCGAGTATCTGGCGAAGATGGGCGTGCCGGAGGAGGACTTTAACTCCTACGCCACCCACCGTGGCGATCACCTCACCGCCATGCGCGCTACCTTCGCCAACCCGCAGCTCGTCAACGAGATGGCGGTGGTCGACGGCCAGGTGAAGCGCGGCAGCCTCGCCCGTGTCGAGCCCGACGGTGTCGTCATGCGCATGTGGGAGGCGATGGAAACCTACCACCAGCGCAAGCAGCCGCTGATCATCATCGCCGGCGCCGATTACGGCCAGGGCTCGTCGCGCGACTGGGCGGCGAAGGGCGTCCGTCTCGCCGGTGTGGAGGCGATCGTCGCCGAAGGCTTCGAGCGAATCCACCGCACCAACCTCATCGGCATGGGCGTGCTGCCGTGCGAGTTCAAACCGGGCACCACGCGACTGACGCTCGGCCTCGACGGCACCGAAACCTATGATGTCGTCGGTGAGCGTCGTCCGGGTGCCGAGCTGACGCTGGTCATCCACCGAAAGAACGGCGAGACGATCGAGGTGCCCGTCACCTGCCGCCTCGACACGGCGGAGGAAGTCTCGATCTACGAGGCCGGCGGCGTGCTGCAGCGCTTCGCGCAGGATTTCCTCGCCTCGGAAGCGGAGGCCGCTTGATGGCGGGCCAGGTCCGCATCCCCGCCACCTATATGCGTGGCGGCACCAGCAAGGGCGTGTTCTTCCGGCTGGAGGATCTGCCCGAGGCCGCCCGGGTTCCGGGGCCCGCCCGTGACAAGCTGTTCCAGCGCGTCATCGGCAGCCCCGATCCCTATGGCGCGCAGATCGACGGCATGGGCGGCGCGACGTCCAGCACCAGCAAATGCGTCATCGTCTCGCCCAGCAGCCAGCCGGATCACGACGTCGACTATCTTTACGGTCAGGTGTCGATCGACACCGACTTCGTCGACTGGTCGGGCAATTGCGGCAACCTCTCCACCGGCGCAGGCGCCTTTGCGATCCACGCCGGCTATGTCGATGCGAACCGCGCCGAAGACGGCATGTGCACGGTCCGTATCTGGCAGGCGAACATCAACAAGACGATCATCGCCCACGTACCGGTTGCCAATGGGGAAGTGCAGGAAACCGGCGATTTCGAGCTCGACGGGGTCACCTTCCCGGCGGCCGAGATCGTGCTCGAATTCATCGACCCCGCCGATGACGGCGACGAAGGCGGCTCGATGTTCCCCACCGGCAACCTCGTCGACGAACTCGACGTGCCGGAGGAAATCGTGCCCGGCGGCAAGCTCAAGGCGACGATGATCACCGCCGGCATCCCAACGATCTTCGTGCAAGCCGCCGACATCGGCTTCACCGGGACCGAGCTGCGCGAGACGATCAACAGCAATCCCGACACGCTGCGCCGGTTCGAGACGCTGCGCACGATCGGCGCGCTCAAGATGGGCCTCATCAAGTCGCCCGAGGAAGCCGCCAAGCGGCAGCACACGCCAAAGATCGCCTTTGTCGCGCCGCCGACCGACTATCCCTCCTCCAGCGGCAAGATCGTGAAGGGCGAGGATATCGACCTCCTCGTCCGCGCGCTATCGATGGGCAAGCTGCACCATGCGATGATGGGCACCGCCTCGGTCGCCATCGCCACCGCGGCCGCCGTGCCGGGAACGCTCGTCAACCAGGCGGCCGGCGGCGGTGAGCACCAGGCGGTCCGCTTCGGCCACCCTTCCGGCACCTTGCGCGTCGGCGCGGAGGCGAAGCTGGTCGACGGCCAGTGGACCGTGACGAAGGCAATCATGAGCCGAAGTGCGCGCATCCTCATGGAGGGCCATGTGCGCGTGCCGGAAGGCAGTTTCTGACACCCGCCCCGTCCCATGTCGCACGGCGTCCGTCGATGCCGGCGACCGGAACGGTAGCGCTTGTAACACGCCCGCCGCAGGGCGACCGAACAAGAAGAAAGAGGACCGAAAGAGCATGACCGACACCGCCACCGCTCCCACCTTCAAGCCGAAGAAGTCCGTTGCCCTGTCCGGGGTCACCGCCGGCAACACCGCATTGTGCACCGTCGGCCGCACCGGCAACGACCTGCACTATCGCGGCTATGACATTCTCGATTTCGCCGAGACGGCGGAGTTCGAGGAAATCGCCCACCTCCTCGTCCACGGCTGGCTTCCGAATGCGGCGGAGCTCAAGGCGTACAAGGCGAAGCTGAAGGCGCTGCGCGGCCTGCCGCTCGCCGTGAAGGAGGCGCTCGCCGCCCTTCCCGCCGCCGCTCACCCGATGGACGTGATGCGCACCGGCGTCTCGGCGCTCGGCTGCGCGCTGCCGGAAAAGGACGATCACAACGCACCGGGCGCGCGCGACATCGCCGACCGCCTGATGGCCAGCCTTGGCTCGATGCTGCTCTATTGGTATCACCTGTCGAACAACGGCGTGGAGATCGAGGTCGAGACCGACGATGAATCGATCGGTGGCCACTTCCTCCACCTGCTCCACGGCGAGAAGCCGTCCGACAGCTGGGTGCAGGCGATGCACACCTCGCTGATCCTCTATGCCGAGCATGAGTTCAACGCCTCGACCTTCACCAGCCGCGTGATCGCCGGCACCGGGTCGGACATGCATTCGTGCATCACCGGTGCGATCGGCGCGCTGCGCGGTCCCAAGCACGGCGGTGCCAACGAAGTCGCCTTCGAGATCCAGAAGCGTTACCAGAACCCGGACGAGGCAGAGGCTGACATCCGCAAGCGGATGGAAGCCAAGGAAGTCATCATCGGCTTCGGCCACCCCGTCTATACGATCAGCGATCCGCGCAACGTCGTCATCAAGCGCGTCGCCAAGAAGCTGTCGGACGAGGCCGGCTCGACCAAGATGTACGACATCGCCGATCGCCTCGAGGCGGTGATGATGGAAGTGAAGAAGATGTTCCCGAACCTCGATTGGTTCTCGGCCGTCTCCTATCACATGATGGGCGTCCCCACCGCGATGTTCACTCCGCTGTTCGTCATCGCCCGTACCTCGGGCTGGGCGGCGCACGTCATCGAGCAGCGCGAAGACAATAAGATCATCCGCCCGTCGGCCAATTACACCGGCCCGGAAGATCTCCAGTGGGTGCCGCTGGCCGAGCGCAAGTAAGCGCCCGCTGACGAAGTGAGAGGATCGGAGGCGCGGCCAGCGTCAGAAATGGCCGCGCCAAGCTGCAAAAGCGCGAAAGCGTACCCAAATCAGACGTCGAATAAACAAGGACCGACAATGCCTTACCTCCTCGCCTCCGACCTCCCCACCGAATCCGCCGGCAAGCGCTTCCGCGCCGGCCTTGAGCGTCCCGGCATCTTCCAGCTGCCCGGCGCGCACAACGGCCAGGCCGCGATCCAGGCGCGCAACGCCGGCTTCGACGGCCTGTACCTCTCGGGCGCGGCGATGACCGCCTCGATGGGCCTCCCTGATCTCGGCATCATCACCGTCGATGAAGTCGCCTTCTTCATCCGCCAGATCGTCCGCTCGTCGGGCCTGCCGCTGCTCGTCGACGGCGACACCGGCTATGGCGAAGCGCTCAACGTCATGCACATGGTGCGCACCTTCGAGGATGCCGGCGCCGGCGCCGTCCACCTCGAGGACCAGATCCTGCCGAAGAAGTGCGGCCACCTGAACGGCAAGAACCTCGTCTCGGCGATGGACATGGCGACCAAGGTTGCCGCCGCGAAGAAGGCCGCACGCGACATCGTCATCGTCGCCCGCACCGACGCCGCCGGCGTTGAGGGCTTCGACGCCGCCGTCGAGCGCGCCAAGATGTATGTCGACGCCGGCGCCGACGCAATCTTCCCCGAGGCGCTCAACACCCGCGAGATGTTCGAGAAGTTCGCCAAGGCGATGCCGAACGTGCCGCTGCTCGCCAACATGACCGAATTCGGCAAGACGCCCTTCTACACCGCGAAGGAATTCGAGGAGATGGGCTACAAGATGGTGATCTGGCCGGTTTCCAGCTTGCGCGTCGCCAACAAGGCGCAGGCAGAGCTTTACGCCTCGATCAAGGAACATGGCGGCACGCACAAGTACGTCGACCGGATGCAGACCCGTCAGGAGCTGTACGACACGATCGGCCTGCACGATTTCGAGGAACTCGACGCCAGCATCATCAAGACGGTGGTGCCGGTGATGCCGCAGGAGGGCTGATCCCTCTCGTCCACCCGGCTGGCCACGCGCCGGCCGGGCAGACACCTGCCTTTTCGCAACATCCGCAAGGCGCTAAGCTCCCCGTCCGGTAACGCTGGCTCCCCGCCGGCCGCTGGATGCGAAAGGTGCAAAGGCGCACATGCGGAAGACCTTCATGGGCGTGCGGCTGCGGCGGCTGCGCGAGGAACGTCGGCTGAAGCAGGTCGAGCTCGCCCATGCGCTGGGGATCTCGACCAGCTACCTCAATCAGATCGAGCAGAACCAGCGCCCGCTCACCATGCCGGTGCTGCTGAAGATCAACGCCGTCTTCGGCATCGACGTGCAGCTTTTCTCGGAGGATGAGGAAGCGCGCCTCATCACCGAACTGCGCGACAGCCTCGCCGAGGCGCCCGAGCCGATCTCGCTCGCCGAAATCCGCGAACTCGCCACCAACATGCCCGCCGTCGCGCGAACCCTGATCGGGCTCCAGCGCCGCCACCGCGAGATGATCGAACGGACCGAGGCGATGGCCGATCAGCTCGGCAACCAATGGCTTGCCGGCGGCTCGGCACGGATGCCCTTCGAACAGGTGCGCGAATTCTTCCACGCACATAACAACCATATCGAACCGCTCGACCAGGCGGCCGAGCGCCTCTACCGCGAGGCCGGCTTTGCCCCGCGCATGGTCCATTCCGGGCTGATCGAGCGGCTCCAGCGGCTGCACGACATCCGCGTCGTCCATGCCCAGCCCGGCTCGGTGCAGCGCCGCTACGATCCCGACACCCGCATCCTCCACATTTCACCCGACCTGCGGGCCGGGCAGCAGGCGTTCCAAATGGCGACCCAGTTGGCCTTCCTTGAGGTCGGCGACCTCATCGACGATCTCGCCAGCAGCCCCGTCCTCACCGGCAGCGAGGCACGCCGCCTCGCGCGGATCGGCCTTGCCAATTACTTCGCCGGCGCGCTGCTCCTCCCCTATGCCGATTTCCTGGCCACCGCGGAGGCGCAGTCCTATGATATCGAGCGGCTGGGCCGCCATTTCGGCGTCGGGTTTGAGACGATCTGCCACCGTCTTTCGACGCTCCAGCGTCCCGAGGCGCGCGGCGTCCCCTTCTTCTTCATCCGCGTCGATCGCGCGGGCAACATCTCCAAGCGGCAGTCGGCGACCGACTTCCACTTCTCGCGCGTCGGCGGCAGCTGCCCCTTGTGGAAAGTGTATGAGGCGTTCGCCCAGCCCGGCCGCGTGCTGCGTCAGGTCGCGCAAATGCCCGATGGCCGCACGTACCTGTGGGTCGCGCGCACCGTCCGCCGCACCGCCGGCGCCTTTGGCGAACCGGGCAAGACCTTCGCCATCGCGCTCGGCTGCGACATCCGCCACGCGCATCGGCTGGTCTATTCGCGCGGTTTCGACCTCAGCGATCCGTCCGCCGCCACCCCGATCGGCGTCGCGTGCAAGGTGTGCGAGCGCACCGCCTGCCCGCAGCGCGCCTTCCCGATGATCGGCCGCGCAGTCGCCGCGGACGAGAACCGCGCCACGCTGACCCCCTATCCGGTGGCGCTTCCGGGCAGCGCCGACCCGCGCTAGCCCCGCATCGCCTCCAACGCGTCGGACAGATTGCCACCATGACGTGCCAGCAACGCCGCTGCGTCCGCCGCGGTCGCGCCGCGCGCGATCAGCACCGCGCGCCGTACATCGTCGCCCCCAACCGACAGCGCATCGCGCGCCGCCTCCGGTCCGACCCCGGCGATCGTCGTGATCATCCGTTCGGCGCGCGCGCGCAGCTTGGCGTTGGATACGCGCATGTTGACCATCAACCCGGCGTGGACCAGCCCGCGGCGCACCATGATCGTGGTCGAGAACATGTTGAGCGCCGCCTTCTGCGCCGTGCCCGCCTTCATGCGCGTCGACCCGGCGACAATCTCGCTTCCCGTATCCGCCAGGATGGCATGTTCTGCGGCGGTCAGCAGCGGCGCACCGGCATTGTTGGCGATCCCGACGGTCATCGCGCCCGCTGCCCGCGCGGCCTCGATCACCGCCAGCGTATAGGGAGTGCGCCCGCTCGCCGCGACGCCGATCACCACGTCCTCGCGCGTCAGCGAGGCGGCGGCGACGGCGTCACGCGCCTCCTCTGGATCATCCTCCGCCCCTTCGGCGCTCTCGATCAGCGCGCGCGTGCCACCCGCCATCAGGAACAGCAGCCGCTCGCGCGGCCAGTTGTAGGTCGGGTACAGCTCCACGCCGTCCTGCACGGCCACCCGGCCCGACGTGCCCGCCCCCGCGTAGATCAGCCGCCCGTGATCGCCGAGCCGCCGGGCGGCGGCATCCGCCGCGGCAGCAATCGCCGCCACCTGGCTCTTCAGCGCCGCAACCGCGGCCAACTGCCCCTCCAGCATCGCCTCGACGGCGCTCGTCGCCGGCCAGCGATCGATCGCGGTGTAACGGGGATCGGCGGTTTCGGTACTCACGATTGACGCTCCTCCGCCCAGACACCGGCAAAGCCCGCCAGCCGCAACGCCCCGTGCAATGCATCTCCCTTCGGCTCGCTCAGTCTGGCGGACGTGCGCTCGCGCAGCCACGGACGAAGATGCGGGGCAAGCCCGCCGAGCAGCGCGCAGGCGGGCGCGCCACGCGCAAAGATCGTGTCGATGAAACACTCCACATGCCCCACCGCATCGGTCACGATCGACCGCGCAATCGCATCGTCCCGCTCGGCATAGTCGATCACGATCGGCGCCAGCGCGGCGTAATCTGCCGGCCCCGCCTGATCCATCCAGGCGATCGCGCGCGGGATCGCTTCGTCGAAGCGCGCGGTGATCGCACGGGTCAGCGGCGTACGCTCGCTGCGCCCGTCCAGCGCGCGCAACGCATGGCGCATCGCCGACAGGCCCAGCGCCGCCCCGCTTCCCTCGTCCGAAATCGGAAAGCCATATCCGCCAATCGAGGAATCCTCGTCGTCGACGCGAAGCTGCGCGATGCTGCCGGTACCCAGGATCAGCGTCGCGCCGTCGCCGCCGTCATGCGCACCGATATTCGCGATCACCGCGTCGGACGTCCAGGCGACCTGCGCCAGCCCAAGCGGCATCGCCTGAAGCGCGGCCTCGCTGCCCGGCCGGGAAATCCCCGCGATGCCGACGCCTGCCGCCACATCGGCGCGCACCTCGCGGGCCAGCCCCGCCGCCGCCATCGCCTGGTCGATGACATCCTCGAACGCCGCCTGCACCGCTTCCATGCCAAGCCGCGTGCTGGCGGGCCCGCTGTGGCCCGTGCCGACCACCCGCCCGGTCGGATCCACCAGCCGCGCGCGGCAATGGCTGCCGCCCGCATCGATGCCGAGATACCATTTTACCATGGCGGGCAATGTGTCTCTCCCGGGGCACGAGGGCCCATTCCCTTTGACCCCGCCGGTATAACCGCCAGTGATGCAGCCCGCCTATCGGGCGTGTCGCGGGATTGACGCGAGCGCCGTCGCGTAGAACGATCCCGCCATGACGCATATCGCCGCCGCTGCGGCGCCCGACCAAGCCGACATCACCCGCGCGCCCGTCAACCGGCGCGGCATGGCGTTGTACGGGCTGCTGGGCTTTGCCGCTGGCCTGCCCTTCTACATGTTCTCCACCGTGCTCGCGCTGCGCTTGCAGGCGCATGGCGTGGCGCTGGCGGTGATCGGCTTCTTCGCCTGGGTGCAGCTTCTGCCGACGCTGAAGTTTGTCTGGGCGCCGTTGCTCGATCGCTATGCCGTCCCCGGCTTCTCGCGCTTCTATGGCAAGCGGCGCGGCTGGCTGATGCTGGCGCAGCTCGGCATTTTCGCCTCGATGCTCGGCATGGCGTTGACCGCCGGCGACGGCAGCCTGGCGGTCACCGCCCTGTTCGCGGTGCTGCTCGCCTTCTGGACGACCACGCTCGAGATCGCTGCCGACGCCTGGCGTATCGAGCTGTTTCCATCGCAGGACGAACAGGGGCCGATCGTCGCCGCCAACCTGTGGGGCTATCGCAGCGCGATGGTCGCGGCCGGAAGCGGCGCGCTGCTGCTCGCGGACTGGAGCGGCTGGACGCTCGCCTATCTCGCCATCGCGCTCGCCGCTTTCCTGCCCTTCCCTGTGCTCGCCGCGATGCGGGGCGCGGATGATCGCGACGTGGAGCGGGTCACCTCGCTCGCAACCGGCATCCTGGCGAGCGTTATCATCCTGGCGCTGACCACCGTGGCCACCATGGCGGTCGGCTGGGTGATCCTGCGCGCCGCGGAAGGGGCAGGCATCGACGCCGGCTCCAACGTCACCCCCTGGGTGCTCGGCCTGTGCATGTTGCCCTTCCTCGCGATGGCGGCGGCGCTCCCGCGCATCCGCCGCGCGCCGCCCACCTCTGCCTTGCGTCGCTCGGTCGCGCTCGGCCCGTTTGTCAACTTCTTCTGGCGCTTCGGCTTTGGCGCGCTGGTGCTGATGGCGTTCGTCTCGCTCTACCGAATGGGCGACGTCCTCGCGCTCAACCTGTCAAAGCCGATGATCAAGGATCTGGGCTATTCGCTCACCCAGATCGGCCGCGCGGACAGCCTCGTCGCACTGCTTTCCAGCATCGTCGGCGTCGGCCTCGCCGGCTGGCTTGTCACCCGCTGGAGCATGACATGGGCGCTGGCGGTCGGCGCGCTGCTCGCGGGCATCGGCAACTTCGCCTTCGTATGGCTGGCGCAGCAACCGGTGGATGAGGTGCTGCTCTACGTCGCGACCGGCCTTGACCAGTTCGGCAACGGCTTCGCAGGCACCGTCTTCGTCGTGTACCTGTCGCTGCTGGTCAATCCGCGCTTCGCCGGCGCGCAATATGCCTTTCTCACCGGCTTCGCCTTCATGCTCCCGCGCCTCCTCGCCGGCGCTGGCGGCACGATCGTCGGCGCGATCGGCTATGACAATTTCTTCCTTCTCTCGGGCGCGCTCAGCGTGGTGACCATCGTGTTCCTCCCCGCGCTCGCCCGCATCCATTCCCGTCCGGACGATGACGCATGATCGATACCGTTGTTGAACAAGCCTTCCGCCCAGCCGCCAAGGCCGTGGCTTCAGGGCGGATCCCCGGCGCGGCGCTGGGGCTGGTCACGGCAAGCGGCGAACGCGCTGTCCGCCTGACGGGCGCTGCGCAAAAGGTGCCGGTGGAACAGGCGCTGACCCGCGACCATTGGTTCGATCTCGCCTCGCTGACGAAGGTGATCGCCACCACCAGCTTCATCCTGCGCCTCGCCGACGAAGGGCGGATCGACCTCGATCGCCCGTTGACCGACGCGATCCCGGACCTGCGGCAATATGACGTCGCCGGCGCGCCCGAACGGCGGCTCACCTTCCGCGACTGTCTCGTCCACCGCACCTTCCTGCCCGCGGTGGAGCCGATCTACACGTACGGCGATGATCCCGCCCGCCTGCGCGCCTTCGTGCTTCAGCGCGAATGGCGCCACGGCCCGCCGGTCTATTCCGACATCAATTTCATCCTGCTGGGCATCGCGCTTGAGCGGCTGACCGGCGCCGGGATCGACGCCCTCCCGATCGGCAACGGCCTCAGCTGGGGCCCACCGCCGGGCCCTGCCGTGGCGACCGAATATTGCCAGTGGCGCGGGCGCGTCCTCGTCGGCGAGGTGCATGACGAGAATTGCTCCGCCATGGGCGGCACGATCGGCCACGCCGGCCTGTTCGGCACGATCGACGGCGTGCTCGACTTCGCGCAAGGGCTGCTCGAGGGCACCGGCGCCAGCCCCGCCATGCTCGACGCGATCAGGACGCCGGTCGAGGGACATCGCACGGCGGGCTGGGAAATCCGCTTCCCCGGGTGGTCTGGCGGGCAATCCTGTTCGCCCGGAACGATCGGTCACACCGGCTTCACGGGCACCGGCCTGTGGGTCGATTTCGACCGTGGCCTCGCATGGACCTTGCTCACCAACCGCGTCCACCCGACGCGCCACTTCGACAGCGGCATCTTCACGCTCCGCCCCGAGACGGGTGAGGCACTGATCGACGCCTTCGACGCCGCCTGATCCCGGGTTGGATCCGGCCGGGGCTGCCCGCCCCGGCCATCCGATCAGTTCGCTTCCGCCACCGCCACCAGCGCGGCGTCGATCGCCTTGGTCGCGCTGACATCGCCCGGCATGTCATTGGCATAGGCCGCAAAGGTGAACGTGCGCCCGCTCGCCGTGGTCATGTAACCGGCCAGCGCGTTTGACGCGTTCAGCGTCCCGGTCTTGGCGAACAGCCGCCCGGCGAGCGGCGTCCCCTTGAAGCGGTTGGACAAGGTGCCATCGACACCCGCCACCGGGAAGGTCTCGCGCCACGCCGGGCCCCATTTCTGCGTCGCGCCCCAGCGCAGCAGCGTCACCGTCCCGCGCGGCGTCACGCGATTGTAGTTCGACATGCCCGACCCGTCGGCAAAGTCATATTGCCATTGCGACAGCCCCGCCTGATCAAGCACCCGGCGCACCGCGCGCTGCCCGTCCGCCACCGATCCGCTGCCCTCCACCGCGCCGACGCGCCGCAGCAGCAATTCGGTGTGCAGGTTCTGGCTCACCTTGTTGGTGTGGATCAAATCCTCGTTCAGCGGCGGCGGCGACAGCTTGGCCAGCACCTGCGGCTGCGGCGCGCGCGCCGCCGGCGCGGTGCCGCGCACGTCCGGATCATCGCCCGGCATCAGCGGGCGATGCCGCACCGCCACGTCGCCGGTCACCGTCACGCCCTGCTCGCGGAGTAGCCCGGACAGCAGCCACGCCGCGCGATGCGCCGGATCATCCAGCCCCACGCGCATCTCATACGGCGCCGTTCCCGCCGGGATCGTCCCCGTCAGCCGCAGCAGGTCACTCCCCGGCTGGCGCGACGCGCTGATCGATCTTTTGCCCCCGGCCGGCACCGTGATCACCCGGTTGTCGATCGTGAAATATCCGTCGCCGGCCACGACTGCCGACCCGCCGACCGCACCCGGCGCGACCGACAGGGCCACCTCATTATCGTCGATGGTCAGCGCAGAAACGGCGGTGCCATATTTCCCGACCATGTTGTTCCAGCTCATCCCCGCCGGCCAACGCTCGTCGGGAAACGCGGTGTCGTCGCCGATCACATGGCGCACCCGCCGCGTCTTCTGCGCCACCGCTGCCGCCAGATCTTTCAGGCAATCGCGCGTGCAATCTGCCGCGCTCGACAGCCGCGCATCACCCGCGCCGCTGAGGATCACGTCGCCATCCTCCAGCCGGACGCTCGCGCCCGCCGCCTCGTCCGCGCCGCTCGTCTCCAGCAAGGCAAAGGCCGCCGCCGTCGTGTACAGCTTGGTATTGGATGCCGGGACAAATCGCTCGTCCGGCCGGATCGCGACCACCTCGCGCCCTTCCTCATCCACCACCAGCAGCCCCAGCCGCGTCCCCTGTGCCGCCTGCGCGATCGCACTGGCGACCCGCGCCTCAACGGGGGGCGCAGCAGCCGCAGGACTATGGGCGATCGCCAGCAACGGCAGCAGGACGAGCATCATTCGGCGTCAATCTCCTCTTTCAGAACCGCCAGAAACTCGCTCGCCAGCGCCGAGGGCGGCCGGTCGAGCAAATGGATCGCATGGAGGTCGAACGTCAGCGACGGGCGCAGCGGCCGCATCGCGAGACCGGGGCACATCCACGCTTCGGCGGTGAAGCTGTCGACCACGGTCACCCCCACGCCCGCACGCACCAGACCTGCGGCGATATAGAAGGTGCGCGCCGCGACGACCTCGGTCAGTTCCAGCCCCAGCCGGTCGAGCTCGTCGGTCAGCAACGTCCCGATCGGGCCACTTCCCGCCAGCGAGATGAACGGGCGGTCGACCAGATCGGACAGCTCCACCCGCGCCGGCGCGTCCGGCATGTCGGCCTCGCGATACAGCACGACCAGTTCGCCCTCACCCAGCCAGGTGGTGTTCAGCGCCGCGCCGCGCGGCGGTTCGCTCGCGATCGCGATGTCCGCCTCGCGCTCGTACAATTTGCGCAGCAGATCGTCGTGATGGACGGTCTGCAGGTCGAAATGGACCTTGGGGTGCTTCTGCAGGAAGCGCGATACCGCCATCGGCAGCACGCCCAGCGCCAGGCTCGGCAGCGCGGAGATGCGCAGCCGCCCGCCACCACCGCTGCGCATGTTGCGCCCCGCCTCGCGCAGCGCACGGACGCGTTCCTGGATCTCGGCGACGTCGGCAAACAGGTTGCGCGCGTCCTCGGTCGGGACCAGACGCCCGCCGGTGCGCTGGAACAGGTCGAAGCCGAGCAGCGTCTCCGCGTGGCGCAGCGTCTTGGAGACGGACGGCTGCGACACGTTGAGCGCACGCGCGGCGGCGGAGACGGAGCCGTTGACGTACACGGCATGGAAGATTTCGATATGGCGCAGGTTCACCGGCAAGGTCCTACCGCTGATGCCATCACTCTACCACCCGCCCCCTGAACCTGGCTTCGTCCAGCGCGCCTTCGGCCTTCGCCACCAGCGTCGCGACGGTCAAATTGGCGGAGGCTGACGGCACGGTGCGCGTCATGTCGAGCAGCCGGTCGAACGGCAGCACCAGCCCGACGACCAGCGCGGTCTGCTCGGGCGATACGCCCACCGCCGACAGCATCGCCGCCAGCATGAACAACGAGGCGGAGGGCACCGGCGCGGTGCCGAACGCGGCCAGCGCACCCGTCGCCAGCATCACCACCAGCATCTGCGCATCGGGGATGATGCCCAGCGCCTGAAGCGCGAACTGACCCAGCAGCCCGACGTACATCGCCGTCCCGTCCTTGCCGATCGCCGCGCCCAGCGGCAGCACGGTCGAGGCGACAGGCCGCGCCACGCCCAGACTGTCATGCGCCACGCGCAACGCCACGGGCAGCGTCGCGGAGGAGGATGCCGTCGAGAATGCGATCGCCAGCGCATCGACGATGCCGCGGAAGAACCGCACCACCGGCAATCGCGCGACCAGCGCGATCAGCCCCGCATGCACCACCAGCATCTGCGCCAGCGAGGCGACGATGACGCACAGCGCCAGCCAGCCAACATTGACGAACACCGCCGTGCCGTTCGCCGCCACCGCATTGGCGATCAGCGCGAAGACACCGAACGGCGTCACTTCCATCACGATCCGCACGATATGCATCAGCACCGCGGCCAGACCCTGAAGCAAGGCGACGACCGGCTTGCCCGCCTCGCCCGCCAGCACGCTGCCGATCCCCAGCAGGATGGCGGTGAAGATGATCGCCAGCATGTCGCCGCGGGCCAGCGCCTCGATGATGTTGGCCGGCACGATCGACAGCAACTGGTCGCTTGGCGACACCGCCGCGCCCAGTACGTGCGGCGCGACGCCCGCCAGCGCGATCCCCTCGCCCGGCTGGACCAGCAGGCCGACCGCCATGCCCAGCGACACCGCGATCAGCGTCGTCAGCGCGAACAGCCCGATCGTGCGCCCGCCGATCGGCCCCAGCCGGCGCGGGTCGCCCAGGCCGGCAATGCCCGCGGCGATGGTGATCAGCACCACCGGCACGACCAGCATCTTGATCAGCCGGACGAACAGGTCGCCGACGATCTTCACCGCCGGCGCCGCGTCGGGCCAGAACATGCCGAGCAGCGCGCCGAGCACCAGCCCGGCCACCACCCGCTTCCACAAAGTTATCGCGAACCATCCACGCAGGATGGTCACGCGGGCGTTCCCCAGAAACCGGGCGCCGGCGGCTGCATCCAGCCGGCCTCGTCACGCACCCCGCCCTCGCGATCAGCGGCCAGCCACAAGGGCCCGTCCAGATCGACGAACGACGCGCGCTCAGCGACCAGCATCGCAGGCGCAATCCCCAGCGACGACGACACCATGCACCCCACCATCAGGCCAAACCCCATCCCCAGCGCCGCATCGGCGAGCGCCAGCGCTTCGGTCAGACCGCCCGTCTTGTCGAGCTTGATGTTGACGTAATCATAGCGGCCACGCAGCCGCGGCAGGTCCGCACGGGTATGCAGCGCCTCGTCGGCGCAGATCGGGATCCGGCTGCCCAGCCCCTCCAGCCCGGCGTCATCATCCGCCGGAACCGGCTGCTCGAGCAGGTCGACACGGTGCGCCAGCAGCATGTCCTGCCAGCGCGCGACATCCTCGACACGCCAGCTTTCATTGGGGTCGACGATCAGCCGCGGCAGCGGCGCCACTGCGCGCACGGCGGCCAGCTGCGCCTCCGCTTCCTCGCGGTTCAGCTTCACCTTCAGCAGCGGCACCGACGTGTGGCGCTGCGCCACCGCCGCCATCGCCTCGGGCGTATCGATCCCGATCGTGATCGCGGAGGCCAGCGCCTCGGGCGCCCGGCATCCCGCCAGCGCGGCGACGCTCGTTCCGGCCAGCTTCGCTTCCAGATCCCACAGCGCGCAATCCACCGCGTTGCGCGCGGCGCCCGCGGGCATGGCGGCAGCGATTTCGTCGCGGGTCGCGCCCCCCTCGATCAGCGCACGAATACCCTCGATCGCGGCCAGCGATCCCTCAACCGTCTCGCCATAGCGCGGATAGGGAACACCCTCGCCGCGTCCGACCAGCTCGCCCTCGCGCACCGTGACGGTCACCACATCGGCGACCGTCTTCACCCCGCGCGAGATGCGGAACGGGGTGTGCAGCGGGAGGCCGTCGTGGCGGGCGTCAAGCGTTCGGCGCATCGGTCGCCAGCAGATGGTCGATGATCGGATCGGCGCCAAAGCGGAACGGGTCGGTGCATGGCAGGCCATGCGCCTCGCTCGTCGCCGCCAGCAGGTCGCGCGCCTCGCCCTCGCCCAGCTTGGCGGTGTTCAGCGCGATCCCGACGAAGCGCACCGCCGGGCTAGTCAGCCGCGCGACGCGCAGGTTCGCGTCGATGCACTCGGCAAGGTCGACCAGCGGATAATGCGGCAGGCCGCGCATGTGCGGGCGGGTCGGATCGTGGCACATCACCAGCGCCTGCGGCTGCGCGCCATGCAGCAGCCCGGTCGAGACGCCGGCGAACGCCGGGTGGAACAGCGAACCCTGCCCCTCGATCAGGTCCCAGCCATCGTCGGTGCGCGCCGGCGACAGGTCCTCGATCGCGCCGGCAATGAAATCGGCCACCACCGCGTCGAGCGGCACGCCGTCGCCGGCGATCAGGATGCCGGTCTGCCCGGTCGCGCGGAAATCGGCGGTGACCCCCCGCGCGCGCAGCGCGTCGCGCAGGCACAAGGTGGTGTACATCTTGCCGACCGAACAATCGGTGCCGACCGTCAGCAGCCGCTTGCCCGCCCGCTTCTTGCCGTTGCCGACCGGAAGGTCCGGCCGGGGATCACGAATGTCGAACAGCTGCACGCCAGCGGCCTTGGCCGCCTCGACCAGCCGGGGCTCATCCTTCAGCCGCTGGTGAAGCCCGCAGGCCAGGTTCATCCCCGCCGCGATCGCCGCCAGCGCATCGGCCATCATCCACTCGGGGAAGCGTCCGCCCGCATTGGCGATGCCCAGCACCAGCGTGCGAGCGCCCGCCGCCGCCCCGGCCGCCGCGTCCATGCGCGGCAGGTCGAAACTGAACGGGCAATCGTCATGCCGCCACTCGCCGACGCAATCCTCGCGTCGGAACGTGGCTAGGCCGCGCGAGGTTTTCAGGCCGAATTCGTCGTCCGAATGGCCCAGGTACAGCAGATATGGTGCCGGAATGGTCATAGCGCAGGACGATAGATGCCGCTGACGGTGCCCCGCCAATCATGCTCGCAGCTTTGCCTATAACGCAAGGCTATTCCCCGCAATTTGCCGGCCGCGGCCGTAGCAGCGCCCGCCCCGCCGCCGCCCCGGTGACGGCCCCGTCCTTCAACGCCAGCTTGCCGTTGACGAACAAGGCGCTGACGCCGGCGCTCGGCTCGCGCGGGCGGATGTAGTCGGCCCGCGGCGTATAGCCGACGGGATCGAACACCACGACATCGGCAAAGGCGCCGGGCTTCAGATAGCCACGATCCTTGATGCGATACATGTCGGCGGTCGCCCCGCTCGATCGGCGGATGAACTGCGCCAGCGTGATCACCGGCCGCTTCACGACATAATCCTGATACAGTTTGGGGAAGGTCGCATATTGCCGCGGATGCCCGTTCGATCCGTCGGAGGAGGTGACGACCCACGGCTGCTTCATGATGAGGTCGACGTCGCCCTCCGCCATGTTGAAACTCGCAACCCCAGCGCCGGCGGGATCGGTGCCCTTGGCATTGGCCACCCGCAGGATGCGGATCGCGGCATCGATCGGATCGAGCTTCCACGCCGCCGCCATCTGCGCCAGCGTCTTGCCCGTCCACGGCTGCCCCTGAGAGATCAGCAGCAGCGATTCCGCCCCGCCGCGCCGACGCAAATTCTCGCGCATCTCAGTCCTGATCTTCGCCATCGTCGCGGGCGTGTCGAACCGCTTGATCATCGCCTGATAGCCGCCATCGACCGCCCAGGCCGGGACCAGCGAGGCATCGACGCTCGAACCGCTGGCCAGCCAGGGATATTGATCGGCGGTCACATCCTGCCCCGCCGCACGCGCTTCCTCGATCGTGCGGATCAGTTCGGGCGCCTTGCCATGCAAATCGACGCCCAGCGCCTTCAGATGCGCAAAATGCACCGGCGTCCCGGCGCGCCGCCCGATCTCGATCGCTTCCTTGCTGGAGGCGATCAGGCCGATATTATAGTTGGATTCGTCGCGCTGGTGGCTGTCGTACATGCCACCGCGCTTGCCCACCTCGGCCGCCACCGCCGCAACCTCGTCGGTCTTGGCAAAGCTCTGCGGCGGATAGAACAGCCCGGCGGACATGCCATAGGCACCCTCGCACATCGCCTTCGCCGCCAGCCTTTTTTCCTCCGCCAGCTCGGCCGGCGTCGGCGCGCGATCGGCCTTGCCCAGCACGCGCTGCCGGATCCCGCCAAAGCCGACGAACGGCACCACATTGGTCCCGATCCCGCTAGCCTCCAGCTTGCGTGCATCGTCCCCCACGTCGGGCGTGCCA
The DNA here is from genome assembly GCF_045369765.1 of Sphingomonas olei. Classification (NCBI taxonomy): domain Bacteria; kingdom Pseudomonadati; phylum Pseudomonadota; class Alphaproteobacteria; order Sphingomonadales; family Sphingomonadaceae; genus Sphingomonas; species Sphingomonas olei. The sequence continues at coordinate 7,482 of NZ_JBIQEU010000011.1, read as the reverse complement.
TAGCCGTCGACCCCGATCACGATCGTCGACACGCCCTGCGCCAGCCACGGCAGGTTCAACCGCACCTTGGGATCATCGGAACGGATATAGCTGTCGGGATGGGTGTGCGCGTCGATGAAGCCGGGCGCCACGATCTGCCCCTTGGCCTCGACCACCTGCCCGGCGCGCGTACCACGGCTCGGCCCGACATAGACGATGCGGTCGCCGGCGATCTCGACGTCACCGGTGATCGGCGGCGTCTCGGCGCCGGTATAGATCGTCCCCCCGCGGATCACGACATCGACGTTCGGCCCGCTCGCGGCGCCCAGCGCCAGCAGCGATCCGATCGCCACGCCGGCCTTCAATGCCACGCGCATCACTTGCCCCTCCCCTTCGTCGCCGGCCCCTGCGGCATCAGCGTCGATCGGCTGGCCGCCACCGCATCCACCGCCGCGCGGCTGAACGGCATCGGCTGCATCTCGCCCTTGATCCACGGCGCATATTGATCGCGATAATGCGGCGAGCGCGGGTCGTTCGACTGGCCCGGCAGGTTCAGCATCACCGATTTGTCCCAGTCACCCACGTCGATGACATGGAGGTAGCTTGCGCCGCCGCCGGTGCGCCAGCCTGGCCCATTGCCCAGCCAACGCGCCATGACGGTGTAGCTGTCGCCGCCCGATCCCTCGCCCTCGATCGCCGGGAAGGCCGCGGCGATCGCCGGAATGCTCGACAGCGGATGCGCGATCCGCACCTGATGCAACGTGCCCCAGCGCCAGGCGGCGGGATCGCTGCCCATCAGCCGCTGCGCCTCGGCCCAGCCGCTCGCCAGCGCGGTGTCCACCATCGCCGGACGGCTCGCCGCGCGGCGCAGCAGCTCGGACGGCGCGATCTCGTCGACCAGCCCCTTGGCCTTGTCCGGCACGATCTCTGCCAGCATCCGCTTGCCAAGGTCACGCCACACGATCTCGTACAGCGCCGCCGCGCCGCTATCCCGGTCGAGCTTCGCGTCCCATCCGGACAGCATCTTCACCGCCGGCGCCGCGCCCGCGGATGGCTGCTTGGGCAGCAGCGCCAGGAACTGCTTGGCCGGGGTCGACAGCGTGTCGAACTGCAACGCCACGCTGCTGGCGACCGAATGGCGCTGGTGCGAGCCAAGCACCTCCGCGACGCGCTCGTAGCGATAGGGATCGCGGAACGAGAAGGCCGGGATCTTGTCGCGCGGCCAGTCGGCCGGCAGATTGTTCTGGTTGGCGGAGGCGAACCAGCCCTTCTGCGGGTTGAACTCGCTCGGCAGCGCGCGGAAATCGCGATAGCTGTTCCAGTCATACCGCCCGTCGCCGGGCACCGGCATCAGCCCGTCGCCCTTCTTGCGCTGGGGCACGAACCCGATCACCTGCCAGCCGTGATTGCCGTCCACATCGGCATAATGGAAATTGGTCGGCGACGGGTGCAGCTTGAACGCTTCCTTCAGGCTCTCCCAATCGCGCGACAGGTTGATCGCCACCATCGCGAACGATCCGGAACCGCCCGGCTGCATCCCGATCGAGCCGAGCGCGGTTGCCCGCCCCTTGGCCGGATCGTGCATGATCACCGGCCCCTGTACGGCATAGCGCAGCACGACCTTCTGCGCCGGCCCGCCCTTCACGGGGATCACTTCCTCGACCCGCTCGAACCTTTTCCATCCGCCCTCGTGGCGGTACCGCTCGGGATCCTTGGGATCGAGCTCGAGCACGAACAGGTCCTGCTGGTCGATGTGGAAGTTCGTCCGGCCAAAGGCGAAGCGATCGGTATGCCCCTGCATGATGCCCGGCAGCCCCGGTGCGCCGCCGCCGATCACGTCCAGCCCCGGCGCGGTCAGGTGCGCCACGTGCCGCGGGCCAAAGCCGCCGATGCCCAGATGCGGGTCGTTGGCGAGGATCGGGCGTCCGGTGGTGGTGCGGCTGCCCGCGATGGTCCAGGCATTCGACCCCGCCTGCGCGCGGTCCAGATCCTCCTCCGGCTCGCGCGTCGGCGTGTCCGGCCCGAACGGCAGCCGGCCGAGCTGAAGCACGCCGAGGTCCGCATCGCTCACCTTCGACGTATCCAGCCCCTCGGGCACCGCCAGCTTCCAAGTGGGACGGAGCGGCGCGATCACCGCGTCCAGCTCCAGCATCCCCATCGCGGCCAGCTTCGCGCGGCGGATTTCGTCATCGGCATTACCCATCGAGCTGCCACGCGCGCGCACCAGGTCGCGGATGTCCCAGCGCAGCGGCTTGACGCCGAGGATGCGATATTCCGGCGGCAGCAGCGCGGGGTTCTTCTCCACCTCCGCGATCCGCGCGTTGATCCCCGCGATATAGCCGGCGACGGCATCGCGCACCTCCTTGGGCACCCGCGCCAGCTCCGCGTCCAGGTCGCCGCGGTAATGGAACAGCCGGGCCACCGCATCGTGCTTGGCGAACTCGGGCCCGAACGCTTCGGCCATCCGGCCCAGTTCGCGGCGATGCGCCAGGTCGATCTGGAACAGCCGGTCGCGCGCGACGACATAGCCCTGGCCGAAGAACGCGTCCGGCTTCGTCTGCGCGCGGATATGCGGCACGCCCCAGCGGTCGTCGATGATCTCGATCGGTGCGGAAAGGCCGGCAACACGGCTGGTCCCTTGCACCAGCGCCGACTGGCCGTGGCAGGCAGCAGACACCAGCACGGTCGCCGCCGAACCAAGCAGAAATAGGCGCCGGTCGAGCATTGCTATCCTTTCCTTGTGGGTATGCCGCAGGCTAACCGCGTGAGGCGGGCCGCGTCCATGACAAGCAGGTCACGCCTTATAGCGGCCGGTTATGCGCCGCCCTACGGCTCCTACCCATATGCCTGATCTATGGATCAACAAACACAGGTAGGCCGATCTTCCCTTGACGGCTTTCTGCTCCTACCGGCACGTTCCACCCTATCGGCGATCTGCGACAACAGCATGACGCATGCAGGTAGGCACAGGTAACAAAAGCTCTCGGGGGACGGCACGTGCGTGATATTATCTTGTCCAGAACAATGCTGACGGGAACGGCGCTGCTCGCGCTCGCTTCGGGGCTCGCGGCGCCTGCCGCTGCGCAGACGCAGCCTTCCAGCACCGCCACGGCGCAGATCGGCGATCCGGCACCCGGGACCAGCAACGACGGCAATGGCCCGGACGTCATCGTCACCGGCACGCGCATCGTGCGTGACGGTTTCCAGGCGCCCACCCCGCTGACCGTCCTGACGCAGCAGGAAATCCAGAATTCCTCGCCGTCGAACAACGTCGCCGATTTCGTCAATCAGCTGCCGTCGCTGGCGGGCTCCACGCGCCCGGCGAACTCGCGCCTCAACCTCTCCAGCGGTCAGGCCGGCATCAACGCGCTGAACCTGCGCAACCTGGGCGAAACGCGCACGCTGGTGCTGCTCGACGGCCGCCGCTCCGTCGCCTCGACCGTCACCGGCCTCGTCGACGTCAACACGATTCCGCAGGCACTGATCAAGAGCGTGGAGGTCGTCACCGGCGGCGCCTCGTCGGCCTATGGTTCGGACGCGGTCGCCGGCGTCGTCAACTTCGTCCTCGACAAGAAGTATTCGGGCCTCAAGGTCGCGATCGACAGCGGCATCACCGACAAGGGTGACGGCGGCAATTACTCGTTCAGCGTCACCGGCGGCCTCTCCTGGGGCAGCGAGGGCCGCGGCCACCTGCTGCTCAACGCGGAGCTCGCGCATCAGGACGGCATCTTCCGTGTCGATCGCGACTGGAACGCCACCGGCTACGTCCGCATCCAGAACCCGAACTGGTCCGCCAACAGCACCGAGCCGCAGTTCCTGATCCGTCGCCAGGTCGGCGCGGCGAACTCCACGCCGGGCGGCCTCATCACCGCCTCGACCGGCGCGCGCGCGAACAGCCTGCGCGGCACCTATTTCGGCTACAACGGCGCGATCGGCCAGTATCAATATGGCGCGCTGACCTTCCCGTCGCCGACCGGCACGGCCCCGCCGACGCTGACGCAGGGCGGCGACTGGCGCCTGAATGACTCGGGCCGCCGCATTGGCCTCAGCCCGGAAGACGACCGTCGCGGCATCTTCGCGCGCGCCAGCTACGAAATCGCCGACGATATCGAGGTGTTCGCAGAGGGTTCGTACAACACGCAGGAAATCTTCTTCAACGCCGGCCCGAACCTGCAGACCGGCATTGCGCTGAACGCAACCGGCTGCACCACCGTGCCCGTCGGCCCCAACTGCAACGCGTTCCTCTACAACACGCTTGGCCCGGCGGCGCTGACCGGCATCACCGGTGTGACGCTCGCCACCACTGCGGCTGACCTGCCGTTCCGCGCGATCAACAACAAGCGCGAAGTGCAGCGTTACGCCATCGGCGCAGAGGGCAGCACCGAGGTGTTCGGCAGCAACGCGGTATGGAACGTCTTCGGCCAGTACGGCCGTGCGGACCTGCGTGAACAGCTGCGCAACATCATGAACATCAGCCGGATGGCCAATGCCACCAACGCGGTGTTCGCGCCCGCCGGCAATCCGGGCAACTTCGCGACCGGCTCGATCCAGTGCGCGATCAACGTCGACAGCAATCCCAGCAACAACGACCCGAACTGCGTTCCGCTGAACCGCCTGGGCCTTGGCGTCGCCAATCCGGCCGCCTTCAACTACGTCCTGGGCGATCCGTACCGTGACGAAGTGGTCGAGCAGTACAACGCCGGCTTCAACGTCTCTGCCTCCCCGTTCCGCACCTGGGCGGGCGAGGTCAGCGTCGCGATCGGCGCCGAATATCGTGAGGAAAAGATCCGCGGCTTCGTGCCGACCGAGTTCCAGCCGATTGCGACCACCAACGCCGCCGGCAACCCCACGACGTCCAACGCCTGGTCGGTCGGCAACTACCTGCCCACCAACGGCAGCTACAATGTGAAGGAGGTTTTCCTCGAAACGGTGGTGCCGCTCGGCGCCGGTCTCGAGTTCAACGGCGCAGTCCGCGCGACCGACTATTCCACGGCTGGCTATGTCACCACGTGGAAGGCCGGCGCCACCTGGCAGCCGATCGATGACTTCCGCGTCCGTGTCACCCGCTCGCGCGACATTCGCGCGCCCAACCTGAACGAACTGTATCAGGGCGGCTCCGCGAACAGCGATTCGGTCCGCAACCCGGCCTATACCGCCGACGGCGCCAATGGTCCGGCCAGCTTCGGCTACTCGGGCCTCGTCACCGGCAACCCGCGCCTGGGCGTGGAAAAGTCGGACTCGTGGAATGCCGGTGTCGTCCTGACGCCGCGCTTCATCCCCGGCTTCGCCCTCTCGGTCGATTACTTCGACATCGACATCAAGGACGGCATCACGACGTTCAGCGCGCAGGACATCGTCAACCTCTGCGACTCCGGCAACACGGCCCTGTGCGACGCGATCTCCGAGGATCCCGCGCGCTCGGTCCCGGGCCAGCCGTACCTGCTGATCCGCAGCCAGCCGTTCAACGCGGCGAGCCAGGTCGTGCGCGGCGTCGACATCGACGCATCCTACCGCCTGCCGCTCGACCGCCTGTTCGGCGACACGGACGGGAACCTCACCCTGCGCGGCGTCGCCACCCGCTATATCGACAATATCCTCGACAGCGGCGTGCCGCAGGCGGTGATCACGAACTCGGTCGGCGTGAACGGCGGCCAGTCCACCACCCCGGATTGGATCTATCGCTTCACGGCAACCTACGACACGCCGAACTTCGCGATCACGGCCACCGGTCGCGGCGTCAGCGCGGGCAAATATGTCGCCACCGGCATCGAATGCACCAGCGGGTGCCCGATCTCGACGCCGCAGCAGCCGACCTATGACGTGAACCGCGTGTCGGGTGTGTTCTACGCCGATCTCAACCTGACGCAGAAGGTCCGCTTCGGCGACGCGGACGCTCAGTTCTTCGTCAACGTGACCAACCTGTTCGATCGTTGGCCGCTGTTGCTCCCGGAAACGGGCCTGGCTGCGAACAGCACCTATTCGGACCTGCTGGGTCGTCAGTTCCGCATCGGCCTGCGGATGCAGACCCGCTGATCGCAGATGCGCCGCTACGCTCCTCCGGGGGCGTGGCGGCCGCTGCTCCCAAGGCAACGCAACGTGACAGCATCACCTCCGCCAGTTCGGGGGTGATGTTTTGCATCAGGGCTTCGCCCCACCCAGCGACCGTTTTCAGGTCCAGCGTCCACCAGCGTGACCGGGCGATCCGATCCGCCACCTCGGGCGAAAAGCGCCGGCCGATCACCCGCGCGGGCACGCCGCCGACGATCGTGAACGGCGCCACGTCACGCGTGACCACTGCCCCCGCCGCGATCACTGCGCCGTCGCCGACCGATCGGCATCCTCCGACGATCGTCACGCGATCCCCGATCCACACGTCATTGCCGATGGTCAGCGGATTATCGGCCGCCGCGCCAATCGTGTCGCGCGGCACCAGCCCCAGCTTCGCATTGTAGAAGAACGGATGCTGCGTGATCCGCCCGATCGGATGGTCCCGCCGCCGCACGATCAGCCCCTGCCCGACCGAACACCAACGCCCCACCTGCGTCCCGCGCGGCAACAGGCCGGGGCGCAGGATGGGGCCATAGGAATAATCACCCACCGAAACCCCGTGCTGCCGTTGCAGCATCGCGCGCAAATGACGGGAGTGGAGCTCGCCCCCCTCCCAGCGCTTGATCAGCCGCAGGTACCAGCGATGCGTCCGCCGGCCGCCGTACAAACGGCGCAGCAACATTTCGCGCAGATCCACGATCAATGCCCCCTCCCGGCCGACTGTCTGCCCCGCTGAATATCGGCCATTCGCTCCGACGCGGTGCGAGGTTGATCCGTTCCTGCGCTAACTCCTGCCGGCAGTGGCGCGGCGCGGTTAGAGACATCCCTGGATCTGCGAAGGGGGGAAGGGTCGAGCGTTCATGTCGGCACATGTCATCCCGCCCCTGTTCGGTCTGGCGACGATCTTCCTCGCCAGCACCTCGGTCGTCACCGCGCCCGATAAGCGTGAACTGATCGTCAGCACGGCGCCGCAACTGGTCGCCGCGGTACGCCAGGCACGGGGTGGGGAGCGCATCCGGCTCGCGCCGGGGCTTTACCCGCCCGTCACCCTGCAAAACATCAGTCCGGGCCGCGTGGTGACGCTCACCTCGCGCGATCCCGCCGACCCGGCGATCCTCACCGGGCTCTTCCTGCGCAACAGCGGCAATCTCACGCTCTCCGGCCTCACCCTGCGCAGCGCGGGATCACCGGTGCAGCATGGCTTCACCCTGCACCGGGTGCACGATGTGTCGCTCGATCAGGTTCGAGTCACCGGCCGCCACGGTCCGATCGGCCGCGCGCAGGACAAGCTTCTGCTCGTCCGCGACAGCCGGGATGTCGGTATCACCCGGTCCGAATTCACCAATTCCTTTACCGCCATCTCGCTGCTCGACACGCATGTAGATGTCAGCGGTGAATAGCACGGTTCTGTCAGCGCTAAGTGACACCGATAACGAGTGTGCTGCGGGCGGCCTC
>NZ_JBIQEU010000010.1:0-114911 GCF_045369765.1 Sphingomonas olei | reverse complement strand
ATGCCGAGCCGCGAGAGCCGGCTGACGAATTTCTCGCGCGGCGGCAGCATCATGGGGGCGGCGGGCGTCAGCGCGCGGAGCGGCCGACCCCGGCGCAACGTCCCGCACCGGCCCAGCGCCCCGCGCGGCCCGATGGCGGACGGGCGGACGCATGGCAACGTGCGCAGCAGCAGGCGCCGACTCGCAATTACCGGCAGATCCGTCCGCAGCAGGGCGCGCAGGCGCCGCGCCCGGAGCAGGTCCGTCCGGACCGCAATGCGGGACGTGACCGCGAGGCGTGGCAGCGCAACCGCCAGGCGGAGGCGCAGCGTAACTGGGCGCGCAGCGGCGCGGACTGGAATGACCAGGCCCGCGATTCCGCCCGCCGGGCCCAGTGGAACGATCAGCGCCGCTGGGATGGCCAGCGCGGCCGTGATGATCGCGACGGATGGCAGCGCAACAGCTGGCGTGCGGGGAATTTCGACCGTGGCTATCGCAACGATCGAAATTGGGATCGCAACTGGGACCGCAATCGGGATCGGGGCGGGTGGAACCGCGACTGGCGGCGCGACAGCCGCTATGACTGGGCACGCTGGCGCAACAGCAACCGCAACGCCTTCCGCCTGCCGCGCTATTATGCGCCCTATGGCTGGAACCAGGGGTATCGCCCGTTTGGCATCGGTGCGGTCCTGACCGCCGGGCTGTTCGCGCAAAGTTACTGGATCAACGATCCCTGGGCCTATCGCCTGCCGGAGGCGTATGACGATTTCCGCTGGGTGCGCTATTACAATGATGCGCTGCTGGTGGACGTCTACACCGGCGAAGTGGTCGACGTGATCCAGAACATCTTCTGGTAAGAAAAAGGGGCGGGTGGCCGAGCCATCCGCCCCGTTCTTTGGGTAATCGAGGACCGTTCAGGCGTCGATGCTGGTGCCGAGCGACGCGTTGACCAGGCCCCCGTCGACGACGAGCGTATCGCCGACCACATAATCGCTGGCGCGGCTGGCGAGGAAGATCGCGGCGCCGGCCATGTCATCGAAATTGCCGATCCGGCGCATCGGAATGCCCTTTGCGACCGTGTCGCCATGGTCGCGCGCGGCGCGGTTCATCTCGCTGGCGAAGGCGCCGGGGGCGAGGCTGGTGACGATGATGCCGTCCTTGATCAGCCGCGCCGCCATCCGCTTCGTCAGGTAGATCAGCGCCGCCTTGGAGGCGTGGTAGCTGTAGGTATCCCACGGATTGAGGCGCAGGCCGTCGATCGAGGTGATGTTGATCACCTTTGACGGGGCATCATGGCTGGCCTTCACCTTCAGCAACTCATGCAGCGACTGGGTGAGGAAGAAGGGCGACTTGACGTTCAGGTCCATGACCTTGTCCCAGCCGGCCTCCGGGAACTCCTCGAACGGCACGCCCCAGGCTGCGCCCGCATTGTTCACCAGGATGTCGAGATGGTCCTCCCGCTCGGCCAGCGCCTTGGCCAGCGCGCGGCAGCCGTCGACCGTCGACACGTCCATCGGCAGCGGGATGCAGTTGGGGCCGAGCTCGGCCGCGGTTTCCTCGCACGCTGCCGCCTTGCGCGACGAGATATAGACCTTCGCGCCCTGTTCGATGAACGCCTTGGCAATGATCTTGCCGATGCCGCGGCTGCCGCCGGTGACCAGCGCGGTGCGCCCTTTCAGGCTGAAAAGATTGTTCAGGCTCATCGTGATCCCTCCTCGTTTGCGGTGGGGCTAGCGAGCGCGCCGAAAGACGGCAAGCGGCCTACCGCTTTTTCGAACAGGTTATGATTGACGAAGGGCAGCGCCATACTATGCTGCCGAAAACAGAAAGACAGGACGAGAGGATGCGCTTTTCGGGTAAGCGTGCCGTGGTGACAGGCGGCGCGTCCGGCATCGGACGTGCGACTGCGCTGCGGCTGGCGGAAGAAGGAGCCGAGGTCTGGATCGGCGACATCGACGAGGAAGGTGGCGAGGAGCTGGCGAGCACCTCCAACGGCAAGATCCATTTCCGACGATGCGACGTCACCAACGAAGGTGACATCAAGGCGCTGATCGAGGCGCCGGGTGAGCTGGACGTCCTGTTCAACAATGCCGGCGCCGGCGGGGCGCCGGAAAAGATCGACGAAATGCCGGCCGATGGCTGGGACCGCACCCAATCATTGCTGCTGCGATCGGTGGCGCTGGGCATCCGATATGCCGCGCCGCTGATGGCGAAGCGCGGCGGCGGGGCGATCGTCAACACCTCAAGCGTCTCTGCCCTGGGCACCGGCTATGCGCCGATCGCTTATTCCACCGCCAAGGCCGGGGTGCTGCACCTGTCGAAGCTGGCGGCCGCGGACCTTGCCAAGGACAATATCCGCGTCAACGCGGTAATCCCCGGCTTCATCACCACCAACATCTTCACCCGGCACCTGAACGTGCCGGCCGACAAGCTGGAGCTGGCGAACCAGGCGATCGCGCAGGTGGCCGCGCACGCGCAGCCGGTGAAGCGGGCGGGGCGGCCGGAGGATATCGCCGCGGCGGTCGCATTCCTGCTGAGCGACGAGGCCGGGTTCGTCACGGGCACACATCTGGTCGTCGATGGCGGCATCACCATCGGCACACGGCAAAGCTGGGATCCCGAACAGCCCGGGCTGTTCGCGGCGCTGGAGGCATTTCAATGAACGCCACAATCGCGAGTACCGCCACCGTCGCGGTGCCCAGTCCGGCGCCGGCGCGTCGCCTGCGCCCGGGAACGATGGCCAGCTATGGCTTCGGCGCCGCGGCCTATGGCGTGAAGGATTCGGGCTTCGGCACGTTCCTCCTGCTGTTCTACAACCAGGTGATCGGGGTGCCGGCCGCGACGGTCGGCTTCGTCATCATGCTGGCGCTGATCATCGACGCCTTTGTCGATCCCACGATCGGCTTCCTGTCCGATCGCACGCGTACGCGCTGGGGACGGCGGCATCCGTGGCTGTACGGATCGGCGCTGCCGATCATGCTGGGCTGGATCCTGCTGTGGAACCCGCCGCAATCGTCGCAGGCGGCGACGCTCGGCTGGCTGTTCGCGGTCGCCGTGCTCGTGCGTAGCGCTGTCAGCGCGTATGAAGTGCCGAGCCAGGCGATGGCCGCGGAGCTGAGCGCCGATTATGACGAGCGGACGCGGATCATGGCCTATCGCTACCTGTTCGGCTGGGCCGGCGGGCTGGTGATGCTGATCGCGGCCTATTGGGTGTTCCTGTCGCCGACGCCGGAATATCCCAACGGCCTGCTCAATCCCGCGGGGTACAAGGGATTTGCCGTCGCCGGCGCGATCTTCATGGGGATCGCCATCCTGACGTCGGCGATGGGCACCCATCGCGAGATCCCGAACCTTCCGTCGCCGGTGATCGAGAAGCAGACGCTGAAGCAGAATTTCGCCGACCTGTTCCAGACGCTGAACAACAAGGCGTTCGTGATCCTGATGATCGCCGGGCTGTTCGTGTTCACCAACCAGGGCATCACCTACGCGATCTCCAATTATCTCTACACCTATGTGTGGGGGTTCACGACGGTCAGCTTCCTGGGGCTGACGGTGCCGACCTTCGTGCCGCTGAGCATGGTGTTGTTCGGCGGCGTGCTGGTGGCGTTTGTCGTCGCGCCGCGGATCGGGGCGGTGACGAGCAAGCCCAAGGCGGCGTCGACCGCAGCGATCCTGGCGATCATCATCGGGACCACGCCTTATTGGCTGCGGCTGGCCGGCATGTTCCCGGGGCCGGAGAACCCGATGATGCTGCCGCTGCTGTTCGGCATGCTGGCGGCGGGGACGGCGGCGAGCGTGACGGCGCACATCCTGGGGGCATCGATGATGGCCGATGTGGTGGAGGATTCCGAGCAACGCACCGGGCGACGTTCCGAGGGCGTGTTCTTCGCGGGCAGCTTCTTCATCCAGAAGTGCACCAGCGGCGTCGGCATCTTTGCCACCGGGCTGATCCTGGCGGCGGCGAACTTCCCGGCGAAGGCGGTGCCGGGACAGGTGCCGGTCGCGGTGCTGGATCGCCTGACAATTATCTACATCATCTGCGCCACGGCGCTCGCGCTGATCGCGGCGTTCACCTACCGCGCCTTCCCCTTCGGGCGGGCCGAGCATACCGCACGGCTGGAGGCGCTCCGGATGCAGGCGCTGGACGCCGAGCGGATCGACCCAGTGCCGTAAGCACCTGCGCCAGCGATGAGGTGGAGGAGCCCTCGGGATAACCCCGAGGGCTCTTCTGTCTGGGGCGAATCCAATCGGAGTAAATGCAGGCGGAAACGGCGGTTTTTCAGCCTGCGGGAGCGTGAGAAGCGGCGGGCGGCTGCCGCCGGATGGTTAAAATACGGATAGTTTTGCTGTTCGTCGGCGCCGCAACACCGTTCATCGGAATTGGTTCCCGCAACTATTGGTATTCGGCGGAACCCCCCGTAGCTGGACTGCAACGAACGTCGGTTTGGCCGGGGGGTCGCAGTGCATTTCAAGTCTTTGACGGCGCGTTTGGCGCTGGTGGTGTCGTGCGGCCTGATGACCGCGACCGCAGCCAATGCACAGTTCTGGCAGTGCGCACCTTATGCCCGTGAGATCTCTGGCATTCAGATTCACGGCAACGCCAATACCTGGTGGGGCCAGGCTGCCGGTCGCTACGAGCGCGGCAATACGCCCAAGGTCGGCGCGGTGCTTTCCTTCCAGTCGACCCGCCGCATGCGCGTCGGCCATGTCGCGATGGTCAGCCAGGTCGTCAGCGATCGCGAAGTGCGCCTGACCCACGCCAATTGGTCGCGCCGCGGCAAGATCGAGCGCGATGTGCGCGCGATCGACGTGTCCCCGGCCGGTGACTGGAGCATGGTCAAGGTGTGGTATGCGCCCAACGGCGGCCTTGGCACGTCCGACTATCCGACCAACGGCTTCATCTATGCCGATGGCGCCGCCGGTGCGCCGGTGATCCAGGCCGGCAAGGGCGAGGGTGCCGACGAGACGCGGCTGGCCAACCTGGCGATCGCGTCGGCCGCATCGGTGCCGGTCAGCGGCGGCGTTTCGGTTTCGGACTGATCCCGGGCGGGCGCCAGAGCGCCCGTTCCTGACCCCCAGCGCTGCGAATCAGGCGGCGTGAAACTGTAGCGCGGCCCCGTTCATGCAATAGCGCTTCCCCGTCGGCGGCGGGCCATCGTCGAAGACGTGACCCAGGTGGCCGCCGCAGCGCGCGCAATGCACCTCCGTCCGCGGGATGCCGAGCGAGAAATCCCGCCGCGTTCCCACCGCATGGCGCAGCGGCGCATAGAAGCTGGGCCAGCCGGTGCCGCTGTCGAATTTGGTCCGCGAGGAAAACAGCGGCTGGCCGCAACCCCCACAACGAAAGATACCGGCGCGCTTCTCGCGATCCAGCGGGCTGGAGAAGGGGCGCTCGGTCGCCTCCTGCCGCAGCACGCGATAGGCCGCGGGCGACAGGCGCTGGCGCCATTGTTCGTCGCTGAAGCGGACGGGGAAGCTTTCCGCGGCGGCGGGTGAGGCGCGGCAGGCGCCGAGTGCCGTTGCCGCGGCTCCCGCGCCGAGCACAGCCAGCATCTGCCGTCGATCGAGCGTCTGCCACATGGGTTTCGATATAGTGCGGGCAGGCGCGGCATCACAGGGGCTGGGAAGCGCGCGTCCAGCGTCAGGTGATCGGGCGAGGAGCCCAGGTGCCGGCGTTACTGGAATGCTGGCGGGTGCCTGTTTCGCTGCCACGATGCCCGACGGCCGGGGTGCGCGCTGATCCGGGGGACCACAGCTACTCGTCCGCAACGCCCTGGCATGGTAGATGTCGGCCATGCTGGATCCGTTGTCCCCGTCTGCCCTGATCGCCGACCTCGCCACCAAAGCGCGCGCGGCGCAGCGCGTGCTGTCGCGCACCAGCACGGAGGAGCGGCGCGCCGGCGTGCGTCAGGTCGGGCAGGCGCTGCGAGCGGCGTCCGAAGACATTCTGCACGCCAATCGACAGGACGTTGCGCGAGCGGAGGCGGCGGGGCTGTCGGGGGCGATGCTGGATCGTCTGCGGCTGGACCCGGCGCGGGTCGCGGCGATGGCGGATGCGGTCGAAGCGGTGGCCGGGCTACCCGATCCCGTCGGCCAGATCATCGACACGGCAACGCGCCCCAACGGGCTGCGCCTGTCGCGCGTGCGCGTACCGATCGGGGTGATCGGCATCATCTACGAAAGCCGGCCCAACGTGACCGCCGATGCCGCGGCGCTGTGCGTGATGTCGGGCAATGCCGTGCTGCTGCGCGGGGGATCGGAGGCGCGTGACAGCAATGCCGCGATCCATCAGGCCTTCTGCGAGGGGCTGGCGGCGGGCGGTCTGCCGGCCGATGCGGTGCAGCGTGTCGCCACGACCGATCGCGCGGCGGTGGGCGCGATGCTGGCGGCGGACGGGTTGATCGACATGATCGTGCCGCGCGGCGGAAAAAGCCTGGTCGCACGCGTCCAGGCGGAGGCGCGGGTGCCGGTTCTGGCGCATCTCGACGGGATCAACCACCTGTTCATCCACCGATCCGCTGATCCGGTGATTGCAACCCGGATCGTGGTCGATGCGAAGATGCGGCGCACCGGCATTTGCGGGGCGACCGAGACGTTGCTGATCGACGCTGGCTACCCCGAGCCGGGTGCGCTGATCGCCGCGCTGGCGGCGGCGGGGTGCGAGGTGCGGGGCGACGAGCGGATCGCGTCGGTTGCCGATGTTGTCCCGGCGACCGAGGAGGATTGGGACACCGAATATCTCGACGCGATCTGTTCGGTCGCGATGGTCGATGGGCTTGAGGGCGCGCTGGCGCATATCGCCCGGCACAGTTCGCACCATACCGATGCGATCGTCGCGTCGGACGAGGCGGTGGCAGAGCAGTTCCTGGCCGAAGTCGACTCCGCGATCGTGCTGTGGAATGCGTCGACGCAATTCGCCGACGGCGGCGAATTCGGGCTGGGCGCCGAGATCGGCATCGCGACCGGCCGGCTTCATGCGCGCGGGCCGGTCGCGCTGGAGGGGCTGACGACCTACAAATGGGTCGGCGTGGGGACGGGGCAGGTGCGCGGCTGAACGTCAGCGCCCGCCGACCCATCGGAAGAAGCGCGGCACCGGCGCGTTGCGGCTCATCCAGGCGCTATATCCCTGATAGGCGGGGTCGGCCGACAGGTGCCGCTCCTCCGTCCGGGCACGCCAGTAATAGACGCCGCTGACCGCCGCGAGGATCAGCGTGGCACGCGCCGCGTCGGCCAGCGAGCCGGTCGAGAGCAGCGGGATCGTCGAGACCCACCAGAACAGGTTTTTGGTCAGATAGGCCGGGTGGCGTGACCAGGCGTAGGGACCATGCGTCAGGATGCCGCGGTGCGTCAGGTTGGAGAAGCGCAGGCCGAAGGCGACCGTCGCCCAGGCGTAGATGCCGGTGAGCAGCACCAGCAGCGCGCCGACGAGCGCGAGCAGGACGGGATATCCCTGAAGCCAATAGGTCCAGTCGGCGGTGCCCGGGTGATAATCGAGCGGGCCGCCGGCATCCATGAGGATGAAGGGGGGATAGCAGATCAGCGCCGCGGCCCAGCCGGCGGCATAGGGGTTCGCGCTGCGGATATGCGCGTCGAGCGGCCGCATGGTGAGGATGTAGCCCACCGTCGCGAATGCCACGTCGATCACGAACATGAAGGTGATGAGCCAATTGGCGAGGCGCACCGGATCCGCGAGGATGCCGAAGGTCGGCGTCTGGATGAACTCGGCAAAACCGGGCGGGACGATGGCGAGCATGAACGCCAGGAAAAAGGCCTTCACCCCCCAGGCGCGCAGGTGGCCGTAGATCACGTCCGGTTCCGGCCGGGCAGTGTTGGTGAGCCATGCGCCGAGCGCCCAGGCGCCATCGCGTGGCTCGACCAGATAGCGGTCGAGCCATAGGACATAGGGTATCGACAGCACGAAGAGGGCGGGGGCGGAGGTGCCGAGGCACCACATGGCGAAGGCGAAATTGCCCTCCCAGTAGAACCGGCAGGTCGCGTAGATGAGCGCGATGCCCGCCCAGGTCGCCCACAGGCCGGCGAGTTTGACGAGGCTGACATCGATGGTGTCGCGCCACGGCCGCGCCGCTGCCCAGTCGATCCCGGTCGACGAACGGCGATGGACCTTGTCGACGAAGATCGACCAGAGGATCATCGGGATGCCGCAGGCGAGCAGGTTGACCAGCGCGGCATAAGGCCCGTCCATGCCGTAGGCGCGGGCAATCGCGATCCAGACGATCACCCCGACGAGCCCGGCAAGCCCGACGCCATGCGACACGGCGGACGCCGGGCGGGGCTCGGCGCGGCCGGCAGCGGCAACGATGGAATCGGCGATCATGCCACCCCAATAGCGCAACAATGGTAAGCGGCGCATGAAGGAAGGCCCTCGCGCGATGCGGCGCGGGCGACTACATCGCGCACCATGTATCAGTTCGACATTGCAGCCGGCGACAAGGCCGAGCTTTACCGTGACATCCTGTCGGCGCTGGACGCGCTGACCGCCGACGAGCCGGACGCGATCGCCAACATGGCCAATGCCGCGGCGCTGCTGTGGCAATATCTGCCCGACCTGAACTGGTCCGGCTTCTACCGCATGGTGGACGACACGCTGGTGCTGGGGCCGTTCCAGGGCAAGCCGGCGTGCATTCGTATCGCGGTCGGCGCGGGGGTGTGCGGCGCCGCGGCGGCGACGCGCGAGACCCAGCTGGTGGCCGATGTTCACGCCTTCCCGGGCCATATCGCCTGTGATGCGGCAAGCGCGTCGGAACTGGTGGTCCCGATTATTCATGAGGGCCGACTGGTCGGCGTCCTTGACCTCGACAGCCCCATTCCCGGGCGGTTCGACGCGCAGGATGCGCGAGGATGCGAGGCGATCGTCGCGTTACTGGCGCCGCGGATCGCCTGATACGAACGATGGTCGCGCCACGGTGCCTGTTCCGGATGCATCATTCCGGGACATTGGCCGTTGTGGCTAGTCCTTATCCATTTTGATATCATTCTTCCTGACGAGCGTCGGCAGTTGCCTTGCCGGTTGAATAAGTTCTGGGAGAATGGACGATGCGCGCACTCTTGGCGACGGCGGCGATCCTGTCGATCGCGACGAGCGCGGCGGCTGGCAGTCCCGATCGCCCCGACCTGCGCGCTGCAGCCGCCGAGCGACCGAGCGGCCCGCGTGTGCCGCCGCCCCCGGGAAGCCGCCGCTCGGCCGAGGCGCGGCGTGACGCCGGCGCGTCGCAGGCCGCGGTCACGTCGCCGTCGCGCTGGGGCGAGCGGTCCGAGGGACGCTGGTGGGCCGGGCATCGCGCGCCGGGCGGCTGGGACGCCTATCGCCGGCCGCTGCGGGGCTGGGCCTTGCCGACCTATTGGCTGTCGCCCGATTGGCGGGTGAACGACTGGGCCACCTATGGCTTGCCGCGGCCGCCGGAGGGCTATGTCTGGTCGCGTTATTATGACGACGCGGTGATGATCGATGCGCGCGGATCGGTGCACGACACGATCGGCGGCGTCGACTGGGACCAGTTTGACGATGTGCTGGTCGATTATGCCGATGTCGGCGCGATGCCGGGATATGACCGATTGGCCTATGCCGCCCCGACACTGCCAACGCCATCGCCACCGGCCCGCCCGTCGTCGCAGGGTGCGCCCTATGACGCACCGCGCCGAGCGGCAGCGCGCACACCCGAACCCGGCCCGGCGCAACGGACGGTGACGAGCGTTGGCGCAGGGCAGGTCGCGGGCACTGGTCAGCCTGCGGCACCCTATCGCGCGCCGGCGCCCCGCTACGGCGCGGACTATCCGGTTCCGGGAGCAGGCTATTCGGCGGCGACCGGTGGCTATCCTCCGGCCGTGGCAACGCGTGCGCCGGCCTCTTCGCCGGCAGCCGCTCCGCCCCCCGTGCAGCAGGTAACGGGTGTGGCGCCCGTCGTGGTGACGGCGGCACCGGGCACGCGGGTGCTCAGCACGACCACCACGACGCCGACGCCCGGCTATTATGCCAACGGCTATTATTATCCGGGGACGAGCATCACGACGATCACGGTGCAGGGGCAGCCGGTGACGACGACGACCAACACCACGTCGCCGAGCCAGGGGCGCCGCTGAGATTGGCGCCCGCGCCGCCGCGTCTCGCAGAGGCGACGCGGGTGGATCAGCTCAGCCGGTCGATTGCCTCGCGATCGAGATTGCCGGGGATGATCATCAGCGGTACCGGCAGCGTGCCCGCCTGACCTGCGAAGTGGGTGACGAGCGGCCCGGGCGGCCCGTCCGCGGCCGCGCCAAGCACCAGCGCGGCGACTTCGCGATTGGCGGCCAGCATCTCCCGGATGATCTTGGGACCATCGCCCTGCCGCACGGTGATGGAGGGGCGAAGGCCAGATTCTTCCAGCAAGGTACCGGCGGCCTTGGCCACCAGCCCCTCCGCATGGCGGCGCGCCTCATCCTCGATCGTGGCCTGCACGCCGCCAAAGGCGATGAACTCCTGCTGTTCGACCAAGGCGAGGATTTCCACGCCGCCGCCGGTCTTCACGGCGCGCCGGGCGGAGAAGCGAAGCGCGATCTCTGCCTCCGGGGTTTCATCAATCACGGTCAGATAGATGCGCATTATATTGTCTTCGCCCCTGTAAGGCGTCACTTATCCGCCTGCGGGGTTGACCGCGCAAGGCCTCGGCGCAAGAGACGGGCGCCCCGCCAGGAACCGCTGAGGACCTTCATGTCGATCGAGATCAAAATGCCCGCGCTGTCCCCCACGATGGAGGAAGGCACGCTGGCGAAATGGCTGGTGAAGGAGGGCGACTCCGTCAAGGCGGGCGACCTCATGGCCGAAATCGAGACCGACAAGGCGACGATGGAGTTCGAGGCCGTCGACGAGGGCGTCGTCGGCAAGCTGGTGGTTCCCGAGGGTACCGATGGCGTGAAGGTCGGCACGGTCATCATGCTGCTCGACGGTGAGGGTGAGGAAAGCGCGCCGGCGAAGAAGGACGCTGCCGCCGAGACCGCCGCCCCGGCGCCGAAGAAGGAGCAGGTCGACGCACCGGTCGATCGCGAAACCGGTGAGAAGGTGTCCGCAGAAAACCCTGAGAACAAGCAGCCGGCCGCTGAGGCCCAGGCTCCGGCCCAGGCATCAGCACAGCCGCAAGCCGCTGCCGCGCCGCGCCGCGATGGCGAGCGCGTGAAGGCCAGCCCACTGGCGCGCCGCATCGCCGCCGAGAAGGGCGTGGACCTGGCGACGTTGGCGGGATCGGGGCCGAACGGCCGGATCGTAAAGGCCGATGTGGAAGGCGCGCAGCCGGCGGCCGCGGCTGCGCCGTCGCAGGCCGCCAGCGCGCCAACCGCCGCGCCGGCCGCTGCACCTGCCCCGGCCCAGATCCCCGACATCCCGCATGAGACGACCAAGCTCAGCAACATGCGCAAGACGATTGCGCGCCGCCTGACCGAGTCGAAGCAGCAGGTGCCGCACATCTACCTCACCGTGGACGTGCGCCTCGACAAGCTGCTGAAGCTGCGGGCCGAGCTGAACGAGAGCCTGGGCGCGCGCGGCGTGAAGCTGTCGGTCAACGACCTGATGATCAAGGCGCTGGCCGCGGCGCTGGTGCAGGTGCCCAAGTGCAACGTGATGTACACGCCGAACGAGCTGGTCACGTTCAAGCGCGCCGACATCTCGGTCGCGGTGTCGACGCCGGAAGGGCTGATCACGCCGGTGATCACCGAGGCCGATACCGCGTCGCTGTCGTCGATCTCGACCCGGATGAAGGATCTGGCCGCGCGTGCCCGCGACAAGAAGTTGAAGCCGGAGGAATTCACCGGCGGCACCGCGTCCCTGAGCAACATGGGCATGTACGGGATCAAGCAGTTCGAGGCGGTGATCAATCCGCCGCAGGGCATGATCCTGGCGGTGGGTGCGGGCGAGAAGCGCCCGTACATCATCGACGACGCACTGGGCATCGCGACCGTGATGAGCGCGACCGGCAGCTTCGACCATCGTGCGATCGATGGTTCGGATGGTGCCGAACTGATGCAGGCGTTCAAGGCGCTGTGCGAAAACCCGCTGGGCATGCTGGCCTGAGATGAACCGCGCGGCGGCCGTCGAGCTGATCTATCTGGCGATCGCGCTGGTGGCGACGCAGGCGGTCTTTCGCGCGGCGATCTGGTCCTATCCGCAGGGCACCGACTCGCTGGAGCCGGTGAGCTGGGCGGTGATGCTGGCATTGCTGGCGATGAGCGTGCCGGCGGTGATGAAGGCCGCGCGCAAACCAAGGAACTGAAAAGTGGCAGACACTTATGATCTCGTCGTCCTCGGCTCGGGGCCGGGCGGCTATGTCGCTGCGATCCGCGCCGCGCAGCTTGGGCTGAAGGTCGCGATCGTCGAGCGTGAACTGCTGGGTGGAATCTGCCTCAACTGGGGCTGCATCCCGACCAAGGCGCTGCTGCGGTCGGCCGAGGTGTTTCACCTGATGGGCCATGCCAAGGATTATGGCCTGAAGGCGGAGGGCATCGTCGCTGACCTGGACGCGGTGGTGAAGCGGTCGCGCGGCGTTGCCAAGCAGCTCAACCAGGGCGTCACGCACCTGATGAAGAAGAACAAGATCGCGGTCCACATGGGCACCGGCAAGCTGACGGGGAAGAACAAGCTGACCGTCACGGCCGAGGACGGCAAGGCGACCGAGATCGGGTATAAGAACATCATCGTCGCCACCGGCGCGCGGGCGCGCGACCTGCCGTTCGCCAAGGCCGATGGCAAGCGGATCTGGACCTATCGCCACGCGATGACGCCGAGCGAGATGCCGAGCAAGCTGCTGGTCATCGGATCGGGCGCGATCGGGATCGAGTTCGCGAGCTTCTACAACGACATGGGCGCGGACGTGACGGTCGTCGAGATGCTCGACCGGCTGGTGCCGGTCGAGGATGCGGACATTTCCGCGCATCTGGAAAAGTCGCTGAAGAAGCAGGGCATGACGATCATGACCTCCGCCGGGGTCAGCGCGCTGGACGTCAGCGACAAGGGCGTGACTGCCAGGCTGAAGGACGCATCGGGCAAGGAAGTGACTGCCGAATTCAGCCATGTGATCGTGGCGGTCGGGATCGTGCCGAACACCGCAGACATCGGCCTGAAGGAGTTGGGCGTCGAGATGGACGAGCGCGGCTTCCTGAAGACCGATGCGATGTGCCGCACCAACGTTTCGGGCGTCTGGGCGATCGGCGACATCACCGCGCCGCCGTGGCTGGCGCACAAGGCGAGCCATGAGGGCGTGATCGCGGCAGAGGCGATCGCGGGCGGGCACCCGCATGCGATGGACCCGCGCAACATCCCGGGCTGCACCTATTGCCGGCCGCAGATCGCCAGCGTCGGGCTGACCGAGGCGAAGGCGAAGGAGGCCGGCTATGAGGTGAAGGTTGGCAACTTCCCCTTCATCGGCAACGGCAAGGCGATCGCGCTGGGCGAGCCGGAAGGCTTCGTGAAGACGGTGTTCGATGCCAAGACCGGCGAACTGCTGGGCGCGCACATGATTGGCGCCGAAGTGACCGAGATGATCCAGGGCTACACGATCGGCAAGACGATGGAGACGACCGAGGCGGAACTGATGGAGACGGTGTTCCCGCACCCGACGATCAGCGAGGCGATGCATGAATCGGTGCTGAGCGCCTACGGCCGCGCGCTGCACATCTGATCGCCATCCCGGAATCGAAAAGGGGCGGTGGAGGACGAAACCTCCACCGCCCCTTTTTTCATGAGCCAGCGGTCAGCGGCTGAGGAAGGTCAGCAGATCCTCCGTCAGGCGCTCGCTTTCGGTGGCGAACAGCCCGTGGGGGGCGCCGTCATATTCGACCAGCTGGCTCGCGGCGATGCCGGCGGCCGCGGCGCGACCGGTGGCGTCGATCGGCACCGTCTTGTCGCCCGTGCCGTGGATCACCAGCGTCGGCACGCGGAACGCCGGCAGGTCGGGGCGGAAATCGGTGAAGCTGAAGCTCTTCGCGCATTCCAGCGTCGAACGCAGCGACGCCTGCATCGCAAGTCGCCAGGCCCATTCGAGCATCGGCTGGCTGACCGGGCTGGTCACATAGCCCACGCCGAAGAAGTCTTTGAAGAAATTGTGGAAGAAGTTCGGGCGGTCTTCCTGGATGCCGGCGGCGATCCCGAGAAGTTGATGTTCCGGCACACCGTGCGGATTGTCTTCCGTCTTCAGCATATACGGCACGACCGACCCGACGAGCACGGCCGAATTGACGCCGCGGCCGTCATGGCGGCTCATGTAGCGCGCGACCTCTCCGCCGCCCATCGAGAAGCCGACCAGCGTCGCATCCTGTTCGACGCCGGCCGCTTTCATCACGTCGGCCAGATCGTCGGTCAGCGTGTCATAGTCATAACCCGTCCACGGCTGGCTCGACCGGCCGAAGCCGCGCCTGTCATAGGAGATGACGCGATAGCCGGCCTCCGCCAGCGCCAGTGCCTGAGGATCCCAGCTGTCCGCCGACAGCGGCCAGCCGTGGATCAGCACGACGGGACGACCCTCGCCCCAATCCTTCACGAAGATGTCGGCTCCATCACGTGTCTTGACGTAGGGCATGATTAACTCCGGTTAGTGCCTTGCCGTGAACGAGCGGATGCGAGCCGCGTTCCGGTCAGCGCGAGGGGCGGAGGGTTGGTGCCTCGGCAGGAGTTTCAAAGCCGGCGGGGCTGCTTACCGAGGGGCGCAGCCGGGCGATGCTGCACAGGCCGGCGATGAGCGCGAGCCCGGCGGCCACCAGAGGCGGGACGGCACCGGTCCCGACACCCGCGGCGAGAAGCGCGGCGACCAGCGTGGCGCCGATCGTCTGCCCCGTCAGGCGAAGGGTGGAGATGAGGCCGCCCGCGGCAGCAGCGCGATGGTGCGGTGCGGAGCCGACCACGAGCCGCGAATTGGGCGGCAGGTACAGGCCGAAGCCCGATCCGCACAGCGCCATGCGCCACGCCACGTCGAGTATCCCCGCGTCGGCCGGCATGGTGGCGAGGAGCACCAGCGCGATGAGCGAGACCGCCATGCCGATGCCCCCCAGGATGCCCGCTGGGATACGATCGGACAATGCGCCGGAGAGCGGTGCGACGACCATGTTGGTGAGCGGCCAGGGGGCGATGCAGGTGCCGATCTGCGCGGGGGTGAAATCCAGTGCGGCCAGGCGGAAGGGGGTGGAGACGAGCACCGTCATTGACGCCATGAACGCGGTGAGGCTGCCGACCGCGGACAGTGCGATGATCGGGCGGGCGAGCAGGTCGACGGGGAGGATCGGCGCGGTGATGCCCAGTTCGCGCCGCACGAAGAACCAGCCGATGGTCGCGCCGGCGGCCACGACCGCCGCGCTGACCACCGGACTGTCGCCGTGGACGAAGCTTTCCGCGCCGCCAATGACGAGGCCGAACATCGCCGCGCACATGATCGCGCCGGCAAGATCGAGCCTGGTGAGGCGGGGCGGGGGATCGGGAAGCCAGCGACCGAGGATCAGGCTGACGATCGCGAGCGGGATGGTGCAGGCGAAGACCCAGGGCCAGGGCGCGACGGCGAGCACCAGGCCGCCGACCGTGGGCGCGGCGGCGGCGGCGCTGGTAACGATGACGGCATTGATCCCGAGCCCACGGCCAAGCTGCCGGGTGGGATAGGTGTGACGAATCAGCGCTGACGACACGCTGAGCACGCCAGCCGCGCCGATCGCCTGCATCGTCCGCACGATGAGGAGGAAGGGAAAGCTCTCGGCAAAGAAGCAGAGCAGGGTCGACAGGGTGAAGATGATCTGCCCGCCCTGGTAGGTCCGCTTGAGCCCGATACGCTCCGCCATCCCCGAAAATGGCAGGAGGAGCATGACCAGCGTGACCTGATAAACGGTGACGATCGACACCACGGCGCTGGACGCCACCCCCAGATCCCGCGCGATCGTCGGCAAGGCGACGTTGGCGATGCCGCCGTCGATGATCACCAGCGCGGACCCGCAACCAAGCGCGCCGATCGCGAACAGGCGGCGGGGAAGCGGAAGGCCATCGGACATTGCGGCGGTCATACGCGGATGATGGTCGTGGACAAGCCGGCGATTGCGGGGTGCCGCGGGGTGTGCGCTAAAGCGTTGAATCAGCGCCAGCTCAGGGTTGTTCGATCGGCAGGAGACAGTATATCGACGCCCGATGAAGACACGTCCCGCATTGCAACATCTTGTGGCTATCGCACTTGGAGCGCTTGCAGCACCGCAAAGTGCCGCCCAAATCGCATCGATGACTGAAGATCCGTATATCTGGCTTGAGGACAAGGACGGCAAGCGGGCACTGGCATGGGTAGAGGCGGAAAATGCCCGGACGCTTGCCCGCCTGGAGAACGACCCGCGCTATCGCACCTTCTATGACGAGGCGCTGGCCATCGCCTCCGCCGAGGACCGGATCGCGATGCCGCAGATGCTGGGCGACCGGATCTTCAACTTCTGGCGTGACCAGAAGCACCCGCAGGGCATCTGGCGCTGGACGAGCGCCAAGGAGTACGCCACCGCAACGCCGCGCTGGCAGACGCTGATCGATGTCGACGCGCTGTCGCAGGCGGAAGGCAAGAAGTGGGTGTGGAAGGGGGTCGTCTGCCTCGAACCGGGCGAGCGCCGCTGCCTCATCACGCTGAGCGAGGGGGGCGAGGACGCCACGTCGCTGCGCGAGTTCGACCTGGTCGACGGGCGGTTCGTCAAGGACGGCTTTGCATTGCCGACGTCGAAGCAGAATGCCGACTGGATCGACGAGAACACGCTGATCGTGTCGCGCGACTGGGGTACCGGATCGCTGACGAAGTCCGGCTATCCGTTCGTGGTCAAGATCCTGAAGCGGGGCCAGCCGCTGAGCGAGGCGCGCGAGCTGTACCGCGGGACCAAAGATGACCTGGGCGTGTTTCCATCGGTGATGGTCGACGGCGACGGCAACCGCGCGGTGGTGATCACGCGCGCCAAGACCTTCTTCACCTCCGAGACATTGCTGTGGGACGGCAAGACCGCGAAGAAGATCGCCATTCCGGAGAAGGTGGAGGCGATCGGGCTGGTCAAGGGACGGCTGATCTTCCGCACGAGCGAGCCGTGGGGCGCGGTGCCGGAGGGGGCCCTTGCCTCCTTGCCGCTGAAGGACGCGATGGCGGGAACGGGCACGCCGACGGTGATCTTCGCGCCGGCGGAACGGCAAGCGGTCGACCGGGGCAATGTGCGCGTGACGCGCAATGCGGTGGTTGCGGCGATCTATGACAATGTGCGTGGCCGCGCGATGGTGTTCACGCCGTCCGGGGACGGGTGGAGCAGCCGCAGCCTCAAGCTGCCCGACAATCTGTCGGTCGATCTGGTGGCCAGCGATATCGCGAGTGACGAAGCCTATCTGGCGGTGTCGGGTTTCACCACGCCAACGCTGCTGATGTCATTCAACGCGGCGAGCGATGCGGCGCCAGCGACGGTCAAGTCGGCGCCCGCGCGCTTCGATGCCACCGGGCTGGTGGTGGAGCAGCACGAGGCGCCCTCGTCTGACGGCACCAAGATCCCGTATTTCGTCGTTCGCCGGGCGGACACCCCGCTCAACGGCAGCACGCCGACGCTGATGACGGCCTATGGCGGCTTCGCGGTATCGAACACGCCTTATTATTCGGGCATCACCGGCAAGCTGTGGCTGGAGCGGGGCGGGGCATTTGTCCTGGCCAACATCCGCGGCGGCGGGGAGTTCGGCCCGTCATGGCATGAGGCAGGGCGCAAGACGCGTCGCCAGCTGATCTATGACGATTTCGCCAACATCGCGCGCGACCTGTTTGCGCGCGGGATCACCAGCGCCTCGCGGCTCGGCATCTATGGCGGGTCGAACGGCGGCCTGCTGATGGGCGTCGAGATGACGCAGCACCCCGAATTGTGGGGCGCGGTGACGATCCAGGTGCCGCTGCTCGACATGCTGCGCTACGAAGGAATTGCGGCGGGCGCGTCGTGGGTGGACGAATATGGCTCGGTCAGCGTCCCCGAGGAGCGCGCGTTCCTCGAGCGGATCTCGCCTTATCATGCGCTGCGCCGCGGTGGGCGTTATCCCGAACCCTATATCTGGACGACGACCAAGGACGATCGGGTCGGGCCGCAGCATGCCCGCAAGTTCGCGGCGAGGATGCGCGAATATGGCTTGCCGTACCTGTTCTACGAGGACACGGCGGGTGGCCATTCGGGTGATGCCGACATTGCGCAGGGTGCGCGACTGCAGGCGCTGCAGATGACCTATTTTGCGCGCAAGCTGATGCCCGAGCAGGAGTGAGCAGCCGCATCTACGGGTGCAAACAGGTTACGCAGAGTTGCAGAAAACAAATGTTGCTGCGGTGCAGCAGTGTGGATATTGCCGTTGAACATGAAGCTGAATACCGACCAGGATCAGGTCGCACCGTCGCCGCCGCCGGCCACCATGCCCGTCGTGTTCGAGGCTATCGTCAAGCAGCAGGCACTCGCCGCGACCTATAATCGCGGCGACGTGACGCTGGCGCCGCACATCGTCTACACCAAGCACGGTGAATTCTACCTCGACGCGGTGACGCTGGAGCGCGACGGCAAGCCGCCGCGCGAGCCGAAGATCGGCGCGTTCAAGATCGTTGGCCTGGGCGGGATGCGGGTCACGCCGCGGCGCTTCACGCCGAGCGAGCTCTTCAATCCCAAGGAAGAGCGCTACGAAGGGGTGACGCTGCTGGCCGTCGACTGCTGACTCGCAGCGCCGCGACGATCCGTTCGTCAGCGGCAGCGGATCTGCTGATTGCTGCGATCCACAGCGCGCCCGGCGAGTGCCCCGGCCGCGCCACCCAGCAGCGTTCCGACCGTGCGGCTGCGGCCGCCATCGATGACATTGCCCAGCACGCCGCCCAGCGCGCCGCCGACGATCAGCCCGGTCGTCCCGTCCGACCGGCGGCAGTAATAGCGGCCGTCCGATCCGGTATAGACCCGGTCGTTGGGGCCGAGCGCGCGTTCCTGGTTGCCGGGGCTATAATAGCGGCTGGGATCATAATCGCCCTCATCGCGCCATTGCGGGTCGTCGTACCGGGGGTCGGCCGGCGCGGTGCGATAGCCGGATCCCGGCACCCGGCGCACCGACTGGTAGCGATCATATTCGCTGCGGAAGGTTTCCAGCTCGCGCTCGAACCGTTCCTGCGCGGCGCGGAAGCGCGCATCATCAGCGGCGGTTTGCGCGAGTGCGGGGGTTGCCACCGCCGCCGCGGCGGCAGCCATGGTGACGGCGATGTGACGGAACGACATGTCGCGATCCTCTCCCAATCCTGAAAACCGGGCGCCCGCAAGCGCGCCCCACATAGAGGGCAAGGCGGATACGGTTGCATCGGCGTATCGTTCCGTTGGTCAGGAGGATCGATGATGGACCGGGAGAGCGGCGGCAGACGCGTGGCACGCTGGCTGCTGATCGCCTTCTATCTGACGGCGGGGATCGGGCATCTGCTGTTCATCGATGCGATGGTGCGGATCGTGCCGAAGTTCGTGCCGGCGCCGCGGCTGGTGGTGCTGGCAACCGGGCTCGCCGAGCTGGCAGGCGCGGCGGCCCTTGTGACGCCGCGGTACCGGCGCGCGGCGGGATGGGCGCTGGCGGCCTATGCGCTTTGCGTGTGGCCGGCGAACATGCAGCATGCGTGGAACGACCTGTCGAGCGGAACGGGGCTGCCGATCGGATATCATGTGGTGCGCCTGCTGCTCCAACCACTGATCATCTGGTGGGCGCTGCGGGCGAGCGGGGCCGTGCGCAGCTGCCGTCAGCCCTGATCAACCATCGGCGGGCCATAAGCGTCGATCGCCTCGAACAGCCGGGTCAGGTCGGCGCGTTCGTCGGGCGCAATCTCCGGCTTCCAGATCTCGAACAGCAGGACCGTGCGGGTCGACGTGCCGCGATTCCATGCCTCATGCTCGAAGGAATCGTCGAAGGTCACGAGCTCACCCTCGCGCCATTCGTGCGTGTCGGCGCCAACGCGCAGCGCGCAGCCGGGCGGGGCAATGATCGGCAGATGGCAGATCAGGCGGGTGTTGAGCAGGCCGTGATGCGGCTGGATATGCGCGCCGGGCGTCAGCCTCGAGAACAGCGCCATTGGTGAGCGGCCGGCAATGCGCGGAATGGGCAGCTTCGCCAGCGCCGCCATGGTGACGGGAAAGCGATCGGCGTTCTCCGCCACGATCTCCCCGCCGCGCCACAGATGCAGCGCGCTCCATGCCGGATCGTCGAGCAGGGGGTTGTTGGGGAGCGGGCGGTTGGGATCACCCTCCACATAGGGGCGGAAGCCCTCGGTAACGGCTTCCAGTTCGGCACGGATGGCGGGTGTGGCGGCCTCCAGTTCGGCGACCCACTCGAACTCGTCTCGGCGGTAGAAGGGGCGCTGCGGCAGCCCTTCGAAATAGAACATCGAGGGTTGTTGCAGGTGAAGTTCGCGGCGGCCGAGCAGCAGGTCGACTGATTGGGCGACGCGGCCGGCGTGAAGCGCGCCCACGGCCGCCTCGACATGGCCGGCGAAGCGCACGGCGCTTTCCTGCTTGAACGCTTCCGCCTGGCGCAGCAGCGGGTGGAGCGAGGCCGGAACCTCACGCATGGCCGCGGCCTGATTGAGCGCCGCGGTGTAGAAGACGGTTGCGGCGCGATCGTCGCTATCGAGCCGCTTGCGATCCCCCATCAGCAACAGCCCGGCGAGGTTGCGAGGCTGTTCCCTGAGCAGCGCCTGCAGCGCCTCCGTCTCAGCCGGGGCGTCCCCGATCAGTCGGCAGGCCTGGGCGAGCGGCAACCACGGACGCGGCACGTCGGCCGGGGCCTCCACCGCCAGCCGATCAAAGATGGCGCGGGCGCGGGCGCCGTCGCGATTGCGCAGGGCATCGAGCCCCTGACGGGCGAGTTGGTCGGCATCAGCACGCGGAAGGGCCATGGCCGGACTATTGCGGCATCAACCCGGCAGGTAAATAGCACTGAGGCTCAGGGGATGGTGACGAAGCTGTCCATGACGCGCTTGCGGCCGGCCTTCTCGAACTCGATCTCGAGCTTGTTGCCCTCGATCTCCTCGATCGTGCCGTAGCCGAACTTCTGGTGGAAGACGCGCAGGCCAACCGACAGGTCGGTGCGCCCCTTGTTG
Organism: Sphingomonas olei; assembly: GCF_045369765.1. Lineage (NCBI taxonomy): Bacteria > Pseudomonadati > Pseudomonadota > Alphaproteobacteria > Sphingomonadales > Sphingomonadaceae > Sphingomonas > Sphingomonas olei. The sequence goes on along the minus strand of NZ_JBIQEU010000010.1, from coordinate 93,834 downwards.
CCGAGGCTGACCGCCGGCGTGCGACTTTCGACCACGCGCGACGGTTCGCGCGAAAAGGTGCGGCTTTGCCAGTCGCCGCCGGGCTTGCCGCCCAGCGTCCCCGCCGCGCGCTGCCAGCCCGGGCCGCGGCCGGTGCCGCGCCCGACGTCGGCAAAGGGGTCGGCGCGTTCCGACCAGTTGGCGCGCCACAGGCTTTCGCCGCCCGACATGGTGGTTTCGGTTTCCACGTGATCGTCGGGCAGCTCCGCGACGAAGCGCGAAGGGATGGAGCTGGTCCACTGGCCATAGATGCGGCGATTGGCGGCGTGGAGGATCGTGGCCTGGCGGCGCGCGCGGGTGATCGCGACATAGGCGAGGCGGCGTTCCTCCTCGAGCCCGCGGGTGCCGGTTTCATCGAGCGAGCGCTGCGAGGGGAACAGGCCTTCTTCCCAGCCGACCAGGAAGACGGTGTCATATTCGAGGCCCTTGGCGGCGTGGATCGTCATGATCGTGACCTTGGGATCCTCCCGCAAGCCTTCATTGTCCATGACGAGGCTGACGTGTTCGAGGAAAGCGCCGAGGCTTTCATATTCCTCCATCGCTCGGACGAGTTCGCTTAGGTTTTCCAGCCGGCCCGCGGCCTCGGCGGACTTTTCCGCCTGCCACATGGCGGTGTAGCCGGATTCGTCGAGGATCTGTCGGGCGAGTTCGGGGTGCGGAAGATCGCGCGCCATGTCGCGCCAGCGCGCGATGTCACCGACGAAATTGCCCAGCGCACGGCGCGCCTGCGGGGTTAGTTCGTCGGTGTCGAGGATACGCGCGGCGGCGAAGCTGAGCGGGAGGTTCTCCGCGCGGGCAAGCTGGTGGAGCTTGGCGATCGCCTTGTCGCCAAGGCCGCGCTTGGGCGTGTTGACGATGCGTTCGAACGCGAGATCGTCCGCCGGCTGGTTGACGATGCGCAGGTACGCGAGTGCATCGCGGATTTCCTGCCGCTCGTAGAAGCGGAAGCCGCCGACGATGCGATAGGGCAGGCCGATGGCGATGAAGCGGTCTTCGAACTCGCGCGTCTGGTGCTGTGCGCGGACCAGGATCGCCATGTCGTCCAGGCTCTTGCCCGCACGCTGGCACGCCTCGATCTCGTCGCCGACGCGGCGCGCCTCCTCAGGCCCGTCCCATACGCCGACGACGCGGACCTTTTCGCCGACGTCGAGCTCGGTCCACAGCTGCTTGCCGAGCCGGCCGGTGTTGTTGCCGATCACGCCGCCGGCGGCGCCCAGGATGTGCGGCGTGGAGCGGTAGTTCTGCTCCAGCCGGATGACCTTGGCGCCGGGGAAGTCCTTTTCGAACTTCAGGATGTTTTCGACCTGCGCGCCGCGCCAGGAATAGATCGACTGGTCATCGTCGCCGACGCAGCAGATGTTGCGGCGTTCCTGCGCGAGCAGCCGCAGCCAGAGGTACTGGACGGCGTTGGTATCCTGATATTCGTCCACCATGATGTAGCGGAAGCGCTGCTGATACAGCTCCAGCACCTCGCGATTGTTCTTCAGGATGGTGAGGACGTGGAGCAGCAGATCGCCGAAGTCGCAGGCGTTCACTGCGCGCAGGCGGGCCTGATATTGCTCGTAGAGTTCGCCGCCGCGGCCGTTGGCGTAACGCTCGCTTTCGCCGGCGTCGATTTCGCGCGGCGTCAGGCCCTTGTTCTTCCATTCGTCGATCAGGCCGGCGAGGCTGCGCGCGGGGAAGCGCTTCTCATCAATGTCGGCAGCAAGGACGAGCTGCTTCAGCAGACGCAGTTGATCGTCGGTGTCGAGGATGGTGAAATTGTTCTGCAGCCCGACGAGTTCGGCGTGGCGACGAAGCATCTTTGCGCCGATCGCGTGGAAGGTGCCGAGCCATGGCATCCCCTCCACCGCATCGCCGACGAGGCGGCCAACCCGCTCGCGCATTTCGCGCGCCGCCTTGTTGGTGAAGGTCACCGACAGGATCTCGCTGGGATAGGCGCGGCGGGTGTAGAGCAGATGGGCGAGGCGCGCGGTCAGCGCCGCCGTCTTGCCGGTGCCGGCACCGGCGAGGACGAGGACGGGCCCGTCGGTGGTAAGCACGGCCTCGCGTTGCGGCGGATTCAGGCCGGAAAGATAGGGCGGCTCGCTGGCTTGGCTCTGCGTCGACAATTCGGTCACGGGTGCCACGTAGGCAGGGTTGCGCGACAGCGCAATGCATGAGAACAAAGGTGAAACGATTGGGAGAAGGGTGATGAGCGCGACGGGACGCTGTCATTGCGGGGCGGTCACATGGGCAGCCGAAGGTGAGCCGCAGCATCATGCGATCTGCCATTGCGAGGATTGCCGGCGCTGGTCGGGCGCGCCGATGGTCGGGTGGATCGCGTGGCAGGAGGATCAACTGACCGTCGAAGGCGCGACGACGCGCTATCATTCGTCGCGGCACGGGACGCGGGAGTTTTGCAGCGCCTGCGGGACGGGGCTGTTCTATCGCAACCCGGAGACCTTGCCGGGCATCGTCGACATACAGTCCGGTACGCTCGACGACCCGGAACGGCTGCCGCCCGGCGCACAGATCATGGTCAAGGAGCGGCTGGGCTGGGCGCCGGGCATCGCCGACCTGCCGGCGTTCAACGCCTATCCCGGCATGGACTGACGCCGCCGGGGCGCGCAGGAGCTGCGTGCGGCTGTTGCCGGTTGAACGGTCATCGGCGAAAGTGGAGCGATGATGTCACAGGCCTCTTCACTGACCATCCGCCGCTTCGCCGAGAGCGACGTGCCGGCGGCGCTTGCCATTCAGGCAGTCTGCTTTCCCGCGTTCCTGCTGGAGGACGAAGCCGCCTTCGGCAGCAGGGTGAGACTGGCGAGTTCGTGCTGCTTCGTCGCGATGCAGGGCGACACGATGGCGGGCTATGTGCTGGCGCATGGCTGGCCGGAGGGGTCGCCGCCGCCGGTGGGAGCCGTGCTCGCCGAGCCGCCGCAGGTCGACGTGCTGTTCATCCACGACATGGCCGTCTCCCTTGACGCGCGCGGGCTGTCGGCCGGACGGGCGCTGATGGAAGCGGCCTTCATGTGCGCCGCGGGGCAGGGCATTGGGCGCGCCGAGCTGATCGCGGTGGGCGGCGCCGCGACCTATTGGCGCACGCTGGGGTTCACGGAGGCGGCGGCATCCGATGCGCTGGCGGCAAAGGTGGCCGGCTATGGCGCCGACGCAACCTGGATGACGGGCGCCATCCCGCTCGACTGACGATCGCGAACTGACGCGGCCGTCAATAATTCCACTGTAGCTGCGCGCGGATGACATCGCCCTCCGCCCGGCCGAAGCGGCGCTCGTCTGCCTCGCGCCGCGTCATATCGGCATAGGCGAGCGTCAGCTCCAGTTCCTCGATCGGCTGGAATTCAATGCCCAGCTCGATCTCGTCCGTTTCCAGTCGGGGCGCGTTGACGATCGCCTTCCACCCGCCGCGATACGTCTGCCAGCGAACATAGGGCATGAAGGGGCCGAGCGGGCTCTGGCGAACCCGGCCCATCGCCTGGACGTAGCCGCCGCTGAGGGAGCGGGTGCGGATCGTCCCCAGCAAGGGATCATATTCCGGGCCGCGGCCCCAGTTCCATTCCGCCTGGAGGCCGAACGGCTGGGGGTAGAGGATCAGGTGAACGCCGACCCGATCGTCACGGAAGCTGGCGTCGCTGACGCCGCCGGTGCGGATTTCGGGGCGGACACGGTTGCGCATCCCGGACGCGCCCACTTCGAGTACCTGGCCGGCGAAGGTGGTGCCCAGGCCGTCAAGCTCGAACGGCCAGGTCGCCATGGCGACGCTCATCAGGTCATTGTTGCGTTCCGGCCGGTTGACGCCCTGACCGTTATACAGGCCGAGACCGAAGGCGCCGTAATTGCCGAACAGCTTCTGCCCGTCATCCTCCAGCCGGTCCCAGATCCGCTGCACCGCGGCCGGCGTAAAAAATGCGGTCACGCCCAGATCGCGTTCGCCGGGAATGGCACTGTTGATCCCGTCCGAGCGGTCGAGCGTCAGCCGGTTGGAGGATGATTGAAGGTTCTCCCAGCCGAACGGTACCTTCTGCTGACCAAAGCGAAAGCGGAAGCGGCGATCGGCCCATGGCGACCAGTCGACATAGGCATCGCGCAGCTGGGCGAACCCCTCGCGACGCTCGCCCGCGGACTGGTTGCTGACCGCGACGGCGAAATCGGGCTGGAAGTAGAAGGATACCGAATCGGACAGATCGCCCGAAAAGACGAGGCGGATACGGCGGAAGGTGAAATTGCCTTCGTCGGTGATGCCGCCGTCGCCGGGTGACCGCAGCCGTGACACGCCGTCCGGGGCGGTGGCGTCGCCCGAGATGATTTCGTTGAGGCGCAGCTGCGTATAGCCGCGCACGTTGATCCGTTCGTACCACGGCTTGTCGGCCGGCGGGGTGGCGGCCGCGAGCGCTACCGGCGGAGCGGCGGTGGGCGTAGCGGCCGGGGTGGCAGTCTGTGCCGGGGACGCGGGGGTGGCAGGCGCGGTGGCCGCTACCTGCGCGTCCGGTGCGGGCGGCTGATTCGTCGTCGCGGGCGCAGGAGCAATGGTGGCGGCGGACTGGTTGGCGGCAGGCTGGTTGAAGGACGCGGCCGGCGCGGCGGCGCGCTGATTTTGGGTCAGCACGCGAATCTGCGCCTTCAGCTCGTCGATCTGACGCTGGAGGTCCTCGACGGTGGGCGTTTTCGCCTGGGCAAAGGCCTGGGCCGGGGACACCAGCATCCCCAGCGCCAATGCGCCGACCCCAAGGCGGCGACGGAACGCGGCTGGTTCCTCCCTCATCACTCGCAAACAGCTCCGGCAATCACAATTCGGGTGCCGCCCTATGCCCGTTCAAAAAGCGTGGCAATCAGGGAGACGTCCGATGCCCTGATCGGCATCAATGATCTGGATGATCCAAACGCGCCCCTGGTGCGTTCAGCCGCCCTGATGATCAAAGCTCAAATCGTGCCGCGCGTGTTCTGGGGGGCGTCGGCGATCGTCGTCGCCTTGCTGACAGTGACATTGCTGATGCCCGGCCGCGCGGACGTGGCGTTCAGGGCAGCGCAGGCGTGGACGATCGATACGTTCGGCTGGTTCTACATCGCGTCGGTCGCCGTGTTCCTGGTCGTGGCGCTGATCCTGGGGTTCGGGCCCGCCGGCAAGCTGAAGCTGGGGCCGGACGATGCCGAGCCGGATTTCCCTTATGTCTCGTGGCTGGCGATGCTGTTCGCCGCGGGCATGGGCATCGGCCTGATGTATTTCGCGGTGGCCGAGCCGATCCAGCATTACATCTCGCCGCCCGAGGTGGAGAGCGGCACGATCCTCGCGGCGCGTGAGGCGATGGCCATCACGTTCCACCATTATGGCGTCCATGCCTGGGCGATTTATGCGCTGGTGGGGTTGAGCCTGGCGTTCTTCACCTATCGCAAGGGGATGCCGCTGACGCTGCGGTCCGGCCTGTCACCGATCCTGGGCAAAAGGATCAACGGCCCGTTGGGCGATGTGATCGACATCTTCGCAGTGTGCGGCACCGTTTTCGGCATTGCGACGTCGCTGGGGTTTGGCGTGTCGCAGATGACGTCGGGGCTGGCCTATAATTACGGCGTGCCGGACACCACCGCGACCAAGGTGGTGGTGATCCTGGTCGTAATGGGCGCAGCGACGCTGTCGGTGCTGAGCGGCGCGGACCGGGGCGTGCGGCGACTGTCGGAACTGAACCTGGTGCTCGCCGTGCTGCTGATGCTGTTCGTGCTGGCGGTCGGCCCGACGCTTTTCCTGCTGCGTGCGCTGATCCAGAATTTTGGCCTGTATCTCGATCATTTCGTGAAGCGTACCTTCACGCTGTACGCCTATGAACCGCGCGCCTGGATGGCGGACTGGACGCTGTTCTACTGGGCCTGGTGGATCGCCTGGTCGCCGTTTGTCGGCATGTTCATCGCGCGTATTTCGCGTGGGCGGACGATGCGCGAGTTCGTCACCGGTGTGCTGTTCGTTCCTACCGCCTTCACCTTCGTCTGGATGACGGTATTCGGCAATACGGCGATCGCGCTTGATCTTGGCGCAGCATCGGGCGGCATTGCCGATGCGGTCCAGGCGAACCTGTCCACGGCGCTGTTCAAGTTCCTGGAATATCTGCCGGCCGCCGGCTTTACGTCGACGCTGGCGATCATCCTGGTCGGTGTGTTCTTCGTCACCTCGGCGGATTCGGGGGCGCTGGTGATCGATACGCTGACGTCGGGCGGTGCGGAAGAAACGCCGCGCTGGCAGCGGGTCTATTGGTGTGTGCTGCTGGGTGTGACAGCGACCTTGCTGCTAGTGGCGGGCGGTCTGGGCGGATTGCAGGCGGCGACGCTGATGGCTGCGCTGCCCTTCTGCTTCATCATGCTGCTGCTGGCGTTCGGGCTGGTGCGGCAGGCGAATGCCGATCTGGAAGGGATCACGCTGGCTGATGAGGCCGCGCCTGTCAGCGAGCGGCTGAAGCGATTGTTCGTCCCGGCGCGGCGCGGCGAGATCATGCGCCAGCTGCAGCAACAGGGGGAGCCGGCGCTGCGTTCCGTTTATGATGCGCTTCAGCAGGACATGCCCAGCGAATGCCGACTGGACATGGAGGACGGTGAGGTCGTGCTGACGGTCGGAACGGAGCCCGAGCGGCGTTTCGTCTACCGGTTGTTTCCCCGTCCCCGTCCGCTTGCCGCCTATACCGCGCTGGAGGCGCCGGAGGGCAGGCGCAGCGTGACCTGGACGCTGGCGGCGCAGACCAACAACGATCCACGTTTCCGTGACCTGACCGATTTTTCGCAGGATCAGATTGCCGGTGACGTGCTGGCGCAGCTGAAGCGCTGGCGGCTGGGCTGAGACGGGAAAAAGAAGGGGCAGCCGTTAACGAACGACTGCCCCGCAGTTCAGGGAGTGCCGCGACCGGAGGCCAGCGGCTGTCGGTGTCAGATAGGGGGCTGGACCGACAGGGCAGCCTCTACAGCGCGAATGTTGCGCAATTGTGTCGCGTAGGGACAAAGTTGTTGCACGGCGGCCGTGTTGACGCGGGCGCGGCGTGGAGGGAGAGGGAGGCATGAGCACCATCGTCTCCGGCGGCAATTCGTCGCGCCGCGTTCTTCTGGCGAGCTTCGTCGGCACCGGCGTCGAATTCTACGATTTCTACATCTACGCGACGGCGGCGAGCCTGGTGTTCGGCCAGATATTCTTCCCGGTCGCGGAGCCGGGGATGCAGCAGATGGCGAGCTTCGCCACGCTGGCGGTGGCGTTCTTCGCGCGGCCGGTGGGTGCGGCCTTCTTCGGGCATTTCGGCGATCGTATCGGCCGCAAGTCGACGTTGGTCGCCAGCCTGCTGACGATGGGGCTGTCGACGACGCTGATCGCCTTTCTTCCGACCTATGCGCAGGCGGGATGGTGGGCGCCGTTCATCCTGTGCCTCCTGCGGTTCGGCCAGGGATTTGGCCTTGGCGGCGAATGGGGCGGGGCGGCGTTGCTGGCGGTGGAGAATGCGCCGCCGGGCTGGCGCGCTCGTTTCGGTTGCGCCCCCCAGATGGGCGCGCCGGCGGGATTCATCGCGGCGAATGGCCTGTTCCTGCTGCTGGGCCTGTGGCTGACGCCCGAGCAGTTCCGCGATTGGGGCTGGCGTATTCCGTTCCTGGTCAGCGCGCTGCTGGTCGGGCTGGGGCTGTGGATCCGGCTGAAGCTGACCGAAACGGCCGAGTTCGCCGCGGCGCTGGAGGAAGCGCCGCCACCGGCGGTGCCGTTCGCCGAATTGCTGCGCCACCACGGTCTGGCCACGCTGGCCGGGACCGTCGGCGCGATCGCCTGCTTCGCGCTCTACTATATCGCGACGGCCTTTGCGCTGGGCTACGGTACCAAGACGCTGGGCTATTCGATGCAGTCCATGCTGCTGGTGCAACTGGGCGCCATCCTGTTCATGGCGGTGGGGATCTATGCCTCCGCCTGGCTGGCAGACAAGAAGTTCGACGAGCGGCGGGTGCTAGCGGGCGGGTGCGTCGCGGTGGTGTTCGCCGGTTTCCTGCTGGGGCCGATGATGGGCGCGGGGTCGCTGGTGCTGGTGTTCGCCTTCCTGGCGCTGGCGCTGCTGCTGATGGGGTTCGTGTACGGCCCGCTGGGCGCGTGGCTGCCCGGCCTGTTCCCGCCACGGGTCCGCTACACCGGGGCGTCGATGGCGTTCAACGTGGCGGGCGTGCTGGGCGGCGGCCTGACGCCGCTGTTCGCCCAGGCGCTGGCGGAGAATGTCGGCCTGTCCGCGGTCGGATGGTACGGCAGCGTGGCCGCCGCGCTGAGCCTGGTGGCCCTGGTCGCTACGAGGCCGCGGCCGCGCACCCACGCCGTCGTGCTGGAGCCGTAAGTTCGCTGCCTCAGGCGGCGCGCAGCAGCGTGATCTTTGCCTTGCCGTAGACGCGTTCGGCGTCGACGACGAAACCCTTCACCTCGACGTCCTCCTGCTTGGCGGTCTCGATCGAGATCCACGTCGCCGGGCCGGCCCAGCCGAGCCGGCCGAGCTTGTCGAGTGCCACCGCCCCGGCGCCGGTGCCATAGGGCGAGTCCATCATGATGAGGTCGAGCGGCTTTGCCGTCGGGCCGAGTGCCAGCGCGCTGCCGGCGCGGACCTCCGCCCCGCTCGCCTTGAGCGCGGCAATATTGGCGCGCAATGCGTCGAGCGCGGCACGATCCTGCTCCACGAACAGGCAGGAGGCCGCACCGCGCGATAGCGCCTCCAGCCCCAGCGCGCCCGATCCGGCGAACAGATCCGCGACGGCCAACCCGTCGAAGCTGCCGAGGCGGCTCGCCAGCATCGAGAACAATGCCTCGCGCGTGCGGTCCCCGGTGGGACGGGTCGAATCGCCCTTGGGCGCGACGAGCGGTCGGCCGCGCCATTCGCCTGCGATGATCCGCATCAGCGCTTCCCCCGCGGGCGGGGCGGGCCCAAGCGCGATGCGCCGGGGCGAGCAGAGCCAGCGCCCGGTGACCGCGGCCGTCCGCCGCCGGGACGTGCGGGGCCGGCGTTGCGCGGTGGCCCGTCGGGACGATCGACGCGTGGCTTTGCCGAGCCGCGCGGGGCGGAAGCGCCGCGGGCGGGGCGGCTGCTGCGATCGGCCGAGCGACCGGCAGCGCGGTCGGTATCCGCGCTCGCGCCACGCGCCGGCCGTTCCGCAGGAGCCTGTTCGGCGCGGAAGGTGCGTGCGCGCTCGTTGCGCGCCGTGCCGGCGCGACTGGCGACAGAGCCGTCGGCGCGGCGGCGTGGTTCCTTCTTCGCAGCGCCGGGCCGCGTCCGCTGCGCTGGTTTCTTGTCGGCGGGCCGCTCCGGCGCGGGGATGGCGTCAGCCGGGGGCAACACCGGCTCGACCGCGCGGCGGCGCGCGGGTTGCGGCAGTTCGCGGCGCGTCGGCTCCGCGCTGAAGCTCTCGACGTCGTGACGGCGAACCTCGCCGATCTGGCCGGGGGCAAGATCACCGAGGACGAACGGGCCGTAGCGGGTGCGGATCAGGCGGCTGACCTGCAGTCCCAGATGCTCCAGCACACGCCGGACCTCGCGATTCTTGCCTTCCTTCAGCACCAGTTCGATCCAGAGGTTCGCGCCGGTGCGGCGTTCGATATTGGCGTCGATCGGGCCGTAACGGACGCCCTCGATCTCGATGCCGTGGATCAGCTCCTCCAGTTGCGGCTGGCTTATCTGGCCGTAGGCGCGGGCGCGATAGGCGCGCTCGACGCCGGTGGCGGGAAGTTCCAGGAGCCGCTTCAGCCCACCATCGGTGGTCATCAGCAGCAGCCCTTCGGTGTTGAGATCCAGACGGCCGACCGGCATCAGGCGCGGCAGCCCCTTCGGCAAGCGATCGTAGATCGTCGGGCGCCCGGCGGGATCGCGCTCGGTCGTGAGAAGCCCTGCCGGCTTGTGGAACAGGAATAGGCGGGCCGCCTCCGGCGCGGCAACAGGGTTGCCATCCACCGTCACCCCGTCGAGCGAGGCAAGCAGGGTCGCCGGCGTGTCGAGCGTGACACCGTCCAGCGCGACGCGGCCCTCCGCGATCATCCGTTCGATCTCACGACGCGACGCGACGCCGGCGCGCGCCAGCAGCTTGGCGATGCGGGCGGGCTCCGGCGCTCGGGTCGTCGATTTCTGGTCATGGCTCTTGCCGGGTCCGGTCAACGGCCCGTCACGCTTTTCTGTCGGCATGGAGCGCTATTACCGCGGTTCATGTCGCAGCGCGAAAATATTTGCGACCAGCCGTCACCCGGCGCGTTATTCCTGCCATGGGAAAGAGGGACAGGCGCGGATCGGTCGTATGATCTTCAGGAAGCGCAAACGGTCGATCATCCGTCTCCTCCTCGTCGAGGACGAGCCACTTGTCGCCTTCGACACCGAGCATCTGTTGAGCGAGCAGGATTTCGAGATCGTCGCCACCGTGGATCGTGTTTCCGATGCGGTGGCCACACTGCAGGCCGGACACGACATCCATCTCGTGCTGGTCGACGTTCGGTTGGCAGACGGCAGCGGCATTGATGTTGCGCGAGCCGCGGGCGAACGCGGCATTCCCTCGCTGTTCGTCACCGGCGACTGCCCGCCGGAGGCGGAGCTGGTCGGTGTCGGCTGCCTCTACAAACCGTTCGAACAGCGCGATCTTCTCCAATCGATCAAGGCGATCGAGGCGAGCCGGGCGGGCAAGGTCCCGCGGCGGCTGCCCGATGCCCTGCGGCTGTTCTCGGCAGATCGCGGCAACGAAGCGCCGAGGGTCAGCCAGACGCCAGATGCGACGATTCAGCAAAGCAGCGTGCCCGGCCGTGAATGACGCCGGGGCCAGCGCCGGTTTCTTCAGCGAGGTTCAGGAAAGGTGCGGGCGAGGTGGACATTATGTCCAATCCCGGCTTGATGGCGGCATCCCTACCTGCTGAGCATGATGGAGAAGCAAGCTATCGAAAGCGAAGCCCAGTCCGACGGAGACAAATTCCGCTGGATCCTGAAGAGCGGGTGGAAAGGTCTTTGTCCGCGTTGCGGCAAAGGTCACATGTTCCAGTCATGGCTAAAGATCACGGATCGATGCGAGAACTGTGGCCTCGATTACCGCTTTGCTGCGCCTGATGACGGGCCGGCGTTCTTCTCTCTGTGCATCGTGGCCCTGCCGCTGACGGCATTCATCGTGTGGTTGCAGGTCGCCTTCGATCCACCCGGCTGGGTCCATCTGTTCACGTCGGTTCCGATCATGGCGCTGGGCACGGTGCTGCCGCTGCGGCCGATCAAGGGATGGCTGGTCGCCTCTCAATATGTGAATCGCGCGCAGGAAGCGGGGACGCAGAAGCTGTGGGCGCAGCTTCATGGCACGGACGCGAGCAAGAGCGACTTCGACCAGTAGCTGCGGCTCTGGTCCAAGCGGCTGTCCGCGCGCCGGCTGCCCGCGCTAGTTCACGCGGGGATCGTGCCGGCTGTCATCGGGGCTGTCGGTTTCGCTGAAGCGGGCGGGAGCGTCGTGCGGCTCCGCAATGGCGCCTTCATCGACCGCTTCGTTGCGGATCGCGGTTTGCCCCTCGATGTCGGTGCGGGCAAGATCGTCCTGCGCGGCAGGCGGGCTGTCCGGCGTGGCTTCCGGTTCATCTTCGGGCAGGCTGTCGATCAGCGGGTCGTTGCTGCGATTGTCGGTCACGTCAGATACTCGGGTTGGCGGGGGCAGGATCGTTCGCAGGGGCGCCCGGTGCCGGCAGATCGATGTCGGGCGCGGGCGGCGTCACTTCCGGCGGCGGGGCCGCGGGCTGAGCCGGCTGGGTGGGCTGAACGGGTGTTTCGGGCGGGGGCGTGGTGGCCATGTTCTGGGTCCTCTTCACGCTTTCAACGCGCGATCGCGCTGCGTGGTTGCTCGCGCCGCTTGCCGATCGGCTCCACCCGGTATAGAGGCCCGCGACCGGCGGTGCCTAAATGCGGGCGTGGCGGAACTGGTAGACGCGCTGGATTTAGGTTCCAGTATCGCAAGATGTGGGGGTTCGAGTCCCTTCGCCCGCACCAGTTTATCCGCGGCGTGCCCGCGGACAGGCACCATCCACGAAATTTCAGTTGAAGGCACGAAGATGCAGACTGTCGAGACGTTGAACGAGGGCCTGAAGCGCGCCTACACGCTGACCATCGCGGCCAAGGACATCGAGGCGCGCGTTGATGCGGAGCTGGCACGAGTCGCACCGCAGGTCCGCATGCCCGGTTTCCGCCCCGGTAAGGTTCCGGCGAACATCGTGCGCAAGATGCACGGCCCGGCGCTGCTGCAGGACGCGCTCAACACGTCGATCCAGGAAGGCATCCAGACGCTGCTGGCTGAGAAGCAGCTGCGTCCGGCGATCCAGCCCTCCGTCCAGCTGGCCGACGGCTATGAGCCAGGCAAGGACGCCGAACTGACCGTCGAGTTGGAAGTGCTGCCACAGGTGCCGGCGCCGGCGATCGAGGGGCTGAAGCTCGAGAAGCTGACCGTTCCGGCCGACGACGCCGTGATCGACGAGCAGCTGCAGAAGTTCGCCGACCAGACCAAGAAGTGGGAAGACGCCGAGGAAGGCTATGCCGCGAAGATGGGTGACCTCGTCACCGTCGATTTCGTCGGCAAGACCATGGACGGCGTCGCCTTCGAAGGTGGCACCGGCACCGACATGGCGATCGAGCTCGGCTCGGGCCGCCTGATCCCGGGCTTCGAGGATGCGACCGTCGGCGTGAAGGCCGGCGAGGAGCGCCAGATCAAGGTGACCTTCCCGGAGGATTACCAGGCAAAGGAACTGGCCGGACAGGACGCCACGTTCGACCTGACCGTGAAGTCGGTGAAGGTCGCTGGCGAAGCGACCGTCGACGAGGACCTCGCCAAGAACCTGGGCCTCGAGAGCCTGGAGCAGCTGCGCGGCCTGGTCCGTGGCCAGATCGAGAGCGAGCTGGGCAACCTGACCCGCACACACATGAAGCGCAAGCTGCTCGATCAGCTCGCCGCCGGCCACGATTTCGAAGTGCCGCCGTCGATGGTCGAGGCCGAGTTCCAGCAAATCTGGGCGCAGCTCGAGCATGAGGCGACCCATGAGCCGGATCCGAAGGCGGCAATGGAAGAGATGGAGAAGGAGCGCGACGATTATCGCAAGATCGCCGAGCGCCGCGTCCGTCTCGGCCTGCTGCTGAGCGAGATCGGCCAGGCCAACGGCGTCGAAGTCACGCAGCAGGAAATGAACCGCCTGATAGCGCAGGCCGCGCAGCAGTATCGCGGCGAGGACCAGCAGCGCTTCATCCAGTACATCCAGCAGGAGCCGATGGCTGCTGCCCAGCTGCGTGCGCCGCTGTACGAGGACAAGGTCGTCGACTTCCTGTTCGACAAGGCTGAGGTGACCGAGCGCGAGACAACCCGCGAGGAGCTGGAAGCCGCGATCGAGAGCGAGGACGGTTTCGCGACCGGCACCCATCACCACGATCACGACAACCACAAGCCCAAGCAGAAGAAGGCCGCGGCCAAGAAGAAGGCTGACGAGGCCGCTGCCGAGGGTGACGAGGGCGACGAGGTGAAGCCGGCCAAGAAGGCGGCGCCGAAGAAGAAGGCCGCGGCAGCACCGGCCGAGGACGAGGCGACCGACGAGGCCGCAGCGCCGGCCAAGAAGGCAGCGCCGAAGAAGAAGGCGGCTGCCGCTGATGCCGAGAGCGAAGCGGAAGCACCGGCCAAGCCGAAGAAGGCCGCTGCCAAGAAGGCGCCCAAGACCGAAGGCTGATCTTAATTCGTTTCGGATAGTGAAGGGCGTCTCCCTGATTTTTCAGGGGGACGCTCTTTTTTGTTACAGAACATCGCGATCGGAGATCTGGGCGGCGTGAATGGAGCTATGGTGCGCGAGACGGAGCTGAGGATTGCCGTCCTGCTTCCTTGCTACAATGAGGAAGCAGCGATTGCGCAGACGATCGCTGGCTTTCGCGCTGCGCTGCCGGGCGCGGCGATCTACGTCTATGACAACAACTCGCACGACCGAACCGCGGCGGTCGCGCGGGCGGCGGGCGCGATCGTGCGGACCGAGCGCGTGCAGGGGAAGGGCGCCGTGGTGCGCCGCATGTTCGCCGACGTCGATGCCGACATCTACGTGATGGCGGATGGCGACGCGACCTATGATGCGGCCTCCGCGCCGTTGCTGATCGAGCGGATGCTCGACGAGCAGCTCGACATGGTGGTCGGCAGCCGCATCGGTGAAGCGACCGAGGCGTATCGACGCGGACATCGGTTCGGCAATGCGATGCTGACCGGGATGCTGACTCGCCTGTTCGGGCGCAGCTTCACCGATATCCTCAGCGGATATCGGGTGTTCTCGCGCCGCTTCGTCAAGAGCTTCCCGGTGCTGTCGGTCGGGTTCGAGATCGAGACCGAGATTTCGGTGCACGCGCTGGAGCTGAAGATGCCGGTGGGCGAGGTGGAAACGCCTTATTTTGCGCGCCCGGAAGGCTCGGTGTCGAAGCTGAGCACCTATCGCGATGGCTGGCGCATCCTGGGCACGATCGCGACCCTGTATCGGATCGAGCGCCCCTTGTGGTTCTTCGGCTACGTCGGGGCCGCACTGTTGCTGCTCGCGATCATCCTGGCCGTCCCGCTGGCGGTTACCTATGCACAGACCGGGCTGGTGCCGCGCTTCCCGACGGCGATCCTCGTGACCGGACTGACGATCCTGGCGGCGCTCGCCGGATTTGCCGGGCTGATCCTGGATACGGTGGTCCGTGGCCGCCGCGAGGTACGGCGATTGGCGTATCTTGCGTATCCTGCGCCGGGAACGCTGGTCAGGGCCGACAGACTGATCTAGTCTCACTGCATGGCGATGTCGCTCCTCGGCCGTTCAGCGGCCCTTTTCGTCCTTGGCACGACAGGGGCGACAGGCGTTGCCGCGCAGGACGAGCCACGGCGGACCAGGATCGCGGCGGGGCCCCAGCTTGTCCCCCGATATCCCGGCTACAAGGGCGTGGTGCTGCGGCCGTTCCTGGATATCAGCCGGGCGCGTGGAGACACGCCGTTCATCTTCGAGGCGGCGGACGAGAGCGCCAGCATCTCCGTCTTCGATACTGAAAGGTTTTCCGTCGGCCCGACGCTGAGTTTCGAGGGGTCCCGCCGGACGCGCGACGTGCCGGGCGTGCGTGGCGTGGGCTTTACCGTGGAGCCGGGCCTGTTCGCGCAATATACCATCGCCGAGCCGCTGCGCGCCCGCCTCGAGCTGCGCCAAGGGATTGGTGGGCACAAGGGGCTGATCGGTGTCGCCAGCGTCGATTATGTCGCGCGCGACCGCGACGACTGGCTGTTCGCAATCGGGCCGCGGGTCACCTATTCCAACGGCAAGTACCAGCGTGCCTATTTCGGCGTCCCGGTGGAATCCGTCGCCACGTCCGGGTTGACGGCGTTCCGCCCCGGGGGCGGGATCCAGGCAGTGGGCGGGAACGCCGGTTTCCTCAAGCAGTTGACGCCGCAATGGGGCATCTACGTTTATGGCAAATACGAGCGGCTCGTCGACGATGCGAGCCGGTCGCCAATCGTGCGGCGCTACGGCTCACGCAATCAATGGTCCGGTGGCCTGTCCCTGACCTATACGTTTCGCGGCCGCCAGGACTGAGCGGCAGGTCTTGAAGTCGCCGCTGCCGCGCGCGACATAGGTCATCCTGAAAGAACAAGAGAGAGCCTTCCATGCACAACCCGTTCGAGACCGGCGACTTTGCAGGCGCCCTTGCGCGCGCCGGCGTCGGCATGCAGCAGACGCAGGCAGGTCTCGTGCCGATCGTCATCGAACAGTCGAACCGTGGCGAGCGGTCCTTTGATATCTTCAGCCGCCTGCTGCGCGAGCGCATCGTGTTCGTCACCGGCGGCGTTGAAGATGGCATGGCAAGCCTGATCACGGCGCAGCTGCTGTTCCTTGAGTCGGAGAATCCGAAGAAGGACATCTTCATGTACATCAACTCGCCGGGCGGCGTCGTCACGGCGGGCATGGCGATCCACGACACCATGCAGTACATCCGGCCGCGCGTCGGCACCGTGTGCATCGGTCAGGCCGCGTCGATGGGCAGTTTCCTGCTGTCGGCGGGCGAGCCGGGGATGCGGGTCGCGCTGACCAATGCGCGGATCATGATCCACCAGCCGTCGGGCGGTGCGCAGGGCATGGCCAGCGACATCGAAATTCAGGCGCGCGAAATCCTGCGCATCCGGCACCGGATGAACGAGTTGTACGCCAAGTACACCGGCCAGCCGATCGAGGTGATCGAGCGCGCGATGGATCGTGACAAGTTCATGAGCTCGGATGAGGCCAAGGAATTCGGCCTGATCGACGAGGTGTTCGACAAGCGGCCTGCCCCGGCCGAAGATACGGCTGCCGCCGCCTGATCGGCGTTGGCCCTCTTTCCGGCATTGCCGGATCATGACTGGCCGGGTTACCATGCCCGGCCGGCAAAGGATGTGATTGAATGACCAAGCTCAGCGGCGGTGACTCGAAGAGCACGCTCTATTGCTCCTTCTGCGGCAAGTCGCAGCACGAGGTTCGCAAGCTCATCGCAGGACCGACCGTGTTCATCTGCGACGAGTGCGTGGAGCTGTGCAACGACATCATCCGCGAGGAAACCAAGTCGGCGCTTGTGTCCAAGAAGGACGGCGGCGTGCCGACCCCGCAGGAAATCTGCGACGTCCTCGACGATTATGTCATCGGGCAGAAGCAGGCCAAGCGCGTGCTGTCGGTCGCGGTGCACAACCACTACAAGCGGCTGAACCACGGCGCCAAGGGTGCGGATGTGGAACTCGCCAAGTCGAACATCCTGCTCGTCGGCCCCACCGGCTGCGGCAAGACGCTGCTGGCGCAGACGCTGGCGCGCATCCTCGACGTGCCGTTCACCATGGCCGACGCGACGACGCTGACCGAGGCCGGCTATGTCGGCGAGGACGTCGAGAACATCATCCTGAAGCTGCTCCAGGCATCCGACTACAACGTCGAGCGGGCGCAGCGCGGCATCGTCTACATCGACGAGATCGACAAGATCAGCCGCAAGGCCGAGAACCCGTCGATCACGCGCGACGTGTCGGGCGAGGGCGTGCAGCAGGCGCTGCTCAAGCTGATGGAGGGCACCACTGCCTCCGTGCCGCCGCAGGGCGGGCGTAAGCATCCGCAGCAGGAGTTCCTGCAGGTCGACACGACGAACATCCTGTTCATCTGCGGCGGCGCCTTCTCGGGCCTCGAGAAGATCATCGGCGACCGCTTGCAGGGCAAGTCGATCGGCTTTGGCGCCTATGTCGCGGCGCCGGAGGAAAAGCGCACGGGTGAAGTCCTTCGCCAGACCGAGCCGGAGGATCTGCTGAAGTTCGGCCTGATCCCCGAGTTCGTCGGCCGTCTGCCGGTGATCGCGACGCTCGAGGACCTGGACGTGACGGCGCTGGTGAAGATCCTGAGCGAGCCGAAGAACGCGCTGGTCAAGCAGTACCAGAAGCTGTTCGAGATGGAGGAAGTGAAGCTGGGCTTCACCGACGACGCGCTCGTCACGGTCGCCAAGAAGGCGATCGAGCGAAAGACCGGCGCGCGCGGCCTGCGATCGATCCTGGAGGGCATCCTGCTCGACACCATGTTCGACCTGCCGGGCATGGAATCGGTGGACGAGGTGATGATCGACAAGGACGTGGTGGACGGCCGCAAGGAACCGATCCGCGTCTATGCCGAAAAGAAAAAGGCCGGCAGCGACGCGGCGTAAGCCTCGTGACGCACCGCTGAATGACGAAGGGCGCCGAGCGATCGGCGCCCTTTTTCGTTGTCGGTGGCTGCGCGGCGGCCGGAGTGGTGAAAAGGAGGGGAGGGGATGGCAATGGTCTGGGCCTTGGCTTTTGCGGTTCCTTTGGAAGATCGAGGGTGAGCGGCATGCGCAATGCCGGCCGGGCTGACCGGGCGCGGGTTGCCGCGATGCTGGCGCGCGCGTTCGCGGATGATCCGGCGATGAGCTGGATCTTTCCCGATCCGGCGGAGCGCGCGCGTCGGCTGCCGCGATTGTTCGCGATCCTGTTCGATGCGGATGCGGCGGGGATGCGGGTCGTCACGGCAGGGGGCGAGGCCGCGACGCTGTGGCGCGGCCCGGGCAAGGCCACGACCGGCGCGGTCGCCATGCTGCGGCAGGCGTGGCCGCTATGGCGTGCGCTGGGGGCGAACATTCCACGCGCCCTGAAGGTTTCGCACGCGGTCGAGGCGCACATGCCGGCGGGTGACTTCTGGTACCTTCACATTGCCGGCTGTGATCCCGCTGCGCAGGGCAAGGGTCTGGGCGCTGCCGTGGTGCGGGCGGGGCTGTCCCGCGCGGCCGGGCGCCTGCCCGCCTATCTCGAGACGGCGACCGAGCGGAACCTCGGTTTCTATCGCGCCCTCGGCTTCGATATTGTCGATGACTGGCACGTGCCGGGGGGCGGGCCACGCTTCTGGTCGATGCTTCGCCAGCCAGATTGAGGTGCATGCCCGCGCAGCCGGCGAGCAGGCCCGGTGCGCGACTTGTCAGCGTCACGCCGGCCTGGACAATGCGCCGATGCGACGTCTGGAAGGGTTAACAAGCAAAAGGCCCGCACCACGCCGCTGCCTCTGATGAGGCAGGGCGGGGCGCGGGCCCTTCGTCACGTCAAGCCGATCAGGCGAACAGCTTCGCCCAGGCGCGCTTTGCGCGATCCTTCCAGTGACCGCGGTGATAGGCGTCGGACGCCAGCAGCGGCATCACCGAGCCGGCTTCCGCGAACACCATCTGCTCGATGCCGGTGTTCACCTTGCCCCACGAAGCTGCTTCCTGCAGCGTCGAGGAGGAGCAGGCGCCGTCGCGCACGTCGGCGACGGTGATCTGCACGGCGTACTTGTGCACCTCGACATCCTCGTGGCCGAGGATCTCGGCGCAGACGACGGTGTCCTGGATGAAGTTCTTCGGCACGCCGCCGCCGATCATGAGGAGCCCGGTGGTGCCGGCCTTGATCTTGATCTCGGTCAGCTCACGGAAGTCCGCGACCGCGTCGATCATCATGTACGGCTTGCCTTCCTTGGCGCGGTCGACCTGGTGCTTGACGAGGCCGAAGCCGGCCGACGAGTCGACAAACGCCGGGCAGAAGATCGGCACGTCATGCTCATAGGCGAGCTTGACGAGGCTGTTCTCCTTCTTGCCGTGCTCGACGAGATACTTGCCCATCTCGCGGATGAAGGCGCGCGAGGAATAGGCCTTGGGCTCCAGCTCGTTCGCGATCTTGTTGATCGTGAAGTCGCAGTCCTGCAGCTGCTCCTCGTCGATATACGTGTCGTAGATGCGGTCGATGTAGAGCGAGCGCAGCGTATCATCATCAGGGATTTCAAGCGCCTGATAGTGCTTGTGGCCAAGACCTTCGAAGAAATCCATGTCGACGATGGTGGCGCCGGTGGCGACGATCACGTCGACCATGTTGTTGCGCACCAGATCGGCATACAGGTCCATGCAGCCGCCTGCGCTGGTCGATCCCGCGATCACCAGGCACACGGTGCAGTCCTTGTCGGCCAGCATCTCGTTGTAGATCTTCGTCGCGCGGCCGAGGTCGCGGCTAGTGAAGCTCATGTCGCTCATCGCGTCGACGATCGGGCGCGCATCGAACGACTTGATGTCGATGTGCTTGACCTGCTTCGATAGCAATTCCGCCTTGCGGGTGTCGTTGATCGGCGCGTTTGCCGCCGCGGTCTTCGTGAGGGTGTCAGTCATGGGTGCTTCTCGCATGATGGCACACGTCGTTCGGAAGGGGACGCGTTAACCCGTAAGAACGACGGCGCCCCTGCGAGCGCCGCCGTCTATCTCAATGTAATCGGTCGGTTACAGCTTTACGACGTTGGACGCAGCTTCGCGTTCCACCTCGGCGTAGAGCGACACCATCGGCTCGTCCTCGACGATCACCGTCTCGTCCGATCCGAAGCCGTTGAAGGCCGTGCGCATCGCCGAGCCATAGGCGCCGAGCATCCCGATCTCGATGTAATCGCCTGCTTCGACATCCGCCGGCAGCAGGAACGGCCCGGCCATGTGATCGAGATCGTCGCAGGTCGGGCCGTAGAAGGAGAAGGGATGATCGCGCACGGTGGACTGCGGCTCGCGCAGCAGCGTCACCGGGAAGCGCCAGTCGATGTGTGCGGCATCGAACAGCGCGCCATAGGCGCCGTCGTTGATGTACAGCTCGCTGCCGCGGCGCTTTTCGACGCGCACGACGACGCTGCTGTACTCGGCGCACAAGGCACGACCCGGCTCCGCCCACAGCTCCGCCGAATAGCTGATCGGCAGGCTCTCAAACGCGCGGTGGATCGTCTCGAAATAGAGCTCGAGCGGCGGCGGCTCCATGCCCGGGTAGGACGACGGGAACCCACCACCAACGTCGATCACGTCGACCGTCACCGCCGCATCGACGATTGCGCCGCGCACCCGCTCCATCGCATCCGAATAAGCCTCCGGCGTCATCGCCTGGCTGCCGACGTGGAAGCAGATGCCGAGCGCGTCGGCCGCCTGGCGCGCGGCGAACAGCAGCGGCTTGGCATCCTGCGGCGCCACGCCGAACTTCGACGCGAGGCTGAGCTTCGAATGCTCGGACGACACGCGTAGCCGGACGCAGAGCGTCAGGTCGGCCGCATTGCGCGTCGCGCGCATGATCTTGTCGAGCTCTTCGAGCGAATCGAGGCTGAACGTGCGGACACCGTGCTTGAAGTACGCCTCGGCAATGGCCTCCTCGGCCTTCACCGGGTGCATGAAGCACAAGGTGGCCTCCGGCACCGTGCGGGCAACCATGCGCACTTCGCCGATCGAGGCGACGTCGAAATGCGTGATGCCGTTCTCCCAGAGAATCTGGATGAGCTCGGGCGACGGATTCGCCTTCACGGCATACATCGAGCGACCCGGGAACTTCTCTACGAAGAACCGGGCGGCGCGTGCCGCGGCGTGCGGACGCACGAGCGTGACCGGCTCGACCGGCTTGCCCTGTGCGATGTCGATGGCGCCCGAAACGGAGTTGCAGGCAACGGTCGAGAGGGGCGCTAGCCCCAGCGCGCGATGATCCTGGTGCAATTCAAGGGACCTCCAATGCCAGGGAGGCGGGCCCCCCGGTCTTCAGTTGACGAAATCACTGCCTTGCGGTGGAAGTCCCATGGGGCAGCGGAGGCGCGAGTTAGGTTTAGAGACCCCATATGTAAAGACCTTTTCCGGGGTAGTGTTTCCCGGCAAAGGGTGGCCCGTGACCATTTTGCGACAGCCCACCCGTGCAGGCGTCCGCGACGCTGCGGCGAAGATCGCTGCGATCCTGCCCCCGACCCCCTTATTCGTGAGCGAGATCAAGGGGATCCCGGTCGCGTTCAAGGCAGAATCGCTGCAGCCGATCGGTGCGTTCAAGATCCGCGGCGCGTGGCACAGGCTGACCGCGATGGACCATGCGGCGCGGGCGCGCGGCGTGGTGGCATTTTCGAGCGGCAACCATGCGCAGGGAATCGCCTGGGCGGCGCGGCGCCTGGGTATGCCGGCTAGCGTCGTCATGCCGTCTGACGCGCCACGCGCGAAGGTCGAGGGCACGCTGGCGCTGGGTGCCGAGGTTGTCCGCTATGACCGCCACACCGAGTCGCGTGAGCAGATAGCCGCATCGCTGGCCGAGGCGCGCGGCGCCACGCTCGTCCCCAGCTTCGATGATCCGTGGATCATCGAGGGGCAGGGCAGCGCCGGGATCGAGGCCGCGGCCCAGATGGAGGCGGCCGGGCTGGGCGCACCCACGCGCGTCCTGGTGCCATGCGGTGGCGGTGGCCTGGCCGCCGGCCTGGCGCTGGCGCTTCCCGAGGCGGCCATTACCGTGGCGGAGCCCGAGGGGTGGGACGACATGCGCCGCAGCCTGGAGGCGAGCTGGATACTGCCGGTCGAGGATTCGCCGCCGACGACGGCGTGCGATGCGTTGATGACCAAACAGGTGGCGTCGCTGACCTTTGACGTGTTGGCGCGTCGCGATGCGCAGGGCGTGGCGGTGAGCGAGGAACAGGTTGCGGCCGCACAGCGCTGGGCAGCCGAGAAGCTGCGGCTGGTGGTGGAGCCGGGCGGCGCGGTTGCCCTGGCTGCCCTGCTCGCCGGGAAGGTCGCGGCCGAGCCGGGCACGTTGGTGATCCTGTCAGGCGGCAACGTGGATACGGCCGCTTATGCGCGGGTGCTCGCCGGCGGCTAACGCGCGACACGCTGTAGGCGGCGCCTGATCAATATGCAGACACGGCCAGCGCGGGCGGCCGGCAATTACATCACAGTCAGAAGGACATCATGGACGCCATTGCCAATGCAGCCCCCGCGATCGCGATGCTCGCGGCTTTCGCCTGTGTCCTGGGCGGAGGCTGGATGATTCGGTCCCGCCGCGATCCGAAGCGTGGCTGGCTGCTGATCATCATGGCGCTGGTGCTGTTCGGCAATGTCGCAATTTGGACGCTATGACGCGTCACAGCGCGATGGGTGCAGCGAGCGGCGCGGTGCCGCTCGCTGCCACACCGATTACTTGATCGGGCAGTTGGGGTCGAGCCGCATGTCGAGATAGCCATCGACCGACTTCATCAGGTCGTCCATCTCATGCTCGAAGAAGTGGTTGGCGCCCGGGATCACATCGTGATGGATGGTGATGTGCTTCTGGGTGCGCAGCTTGTCGACCAGCTTCTGCGTGGCCGGCGGGGTCGCCACTTCATCCTCGGCGCCCTGGATGATGATGCCCGACGAGGGGCACGGGGCGAGGAAGGTGAAGTCGTAGAGATTGGCCGGCGGGGCGATCGAGATGAAGCCGCGGATTTCCGGACGGCGCATCAGCAGCTGCATGCCGATCCAGGCACCGAAGCTGAAGCCCGCGATCCAGGTCGTCTGCGCCTCGGGGTGGAAGCTCTGCACCCAATCCAGCGCGCTGGCAGCGTCGGAAAGCTCGCCGACGCCATTGTCGAACGTGCCCTGGCTCTTGCCGACGCCGCGGAAGTTGAAGCGCAGGGTAGCGAAGCCGCGACGCTGAAAGGTCTTGTAGAGCGCCTGGACGATGTGGTTGTTCATCGTGCCGCCGGCGGTAGGGTGCGGATGCAGAATCATCGCCACCGGTGCGCGCGGCTTCGGGGCGGGTGCAAAACGTCCCTCGAGGCGGCCCTCGGGGCCAGGAAAGATCACTTCAGGCATCGTTACTCTTGTCTGTGGAGGGCGCCGGGTGTGGCGCCATGAACGCCGCACTATATAGGGGATGCATCGGAATATGGAACGAGTTTTGCCCGAGCGCCTCTATCTGGACCATGCTGCAACCACCGCTATCACCCCTGCCGCGCGTGAGGCGATGGCGCGGGGCGTGGCGCTATGGGCCAACCCGTCGTCGCCCCATGCCGAGGGACGCGCGGCGCGTGCCGCGCTTGAGGAAGCGCGGCGTGCGATCGGCACCGCCTATGGCTGGCAGCATGAGGTGCTGTTGACGAGCGGGGCGAGTGAATCGCTGGCCATCGCGCTTGGCCGGGCGGTTGCCGGACCACGCTTCATTTCCGCGGTCGAGCATGACGCAGTGATGCGCGCGGCGGGCGAGCAGGCCCATGTGCTGCCGGTGACGGCGCACGGGCTTGTCGATGTGGCGGCGCTGCGGGAGCACGCCTGCTGGAGCAGCGACGGCGCGGGGGGGCGGCCGATCATCTGCATCCAGTGGTGCAATAGCGAGACGGGCGTGATCCAGCCGATCGCCGAGATTGCGGAGATCGTGCAAGCCGCTGGCGGGCTGTTGCTGGTCGATGCGGCGCAGATGCCGGCGTCGGATGCGCTGGCGGCCCATGCGGATTTCATCGCAATGTCCGCGCACAAGCGGGGCGGGCCGCCGGGGGTGGGGGCGCTTCTGGTTCGCGATCTGGCGACGCTCCAGCCCACCGGCGGGCAGGAACGGGGCTATCGCGCGGGAACGGAGAATGTGCCCGGGGTGCTGGGTTATGCCGCAGCGCTCGGCGAGAATGAGGCAGATCACAGGGAGTTGCGAGCTATTCTTGACGACGCCATCATGCGTTCGGGCGGTGAAGTGGTGGCGAAAAACGCGCCCCGTCACCCGGCGATCGGCAGTTACCGGCTGGCCGGCATGAGCGCCAACGCGCAGCTGATCCGCCTCGACATGGCAGGCATTTCGGTGTCGGCCGGCAGCGCGTGCGCGAGCGGCAGCCTGAAGCCGAGCCATGTGCTGCGCGCCATGGGATGGTCGGAAGAGGCCTGCCGCGAGGTCATTCGGGTAAGCTTTGGCCGCACCACGGACAGATCGGCCGTCCAGCGGTTCATTTCGGCCTGGCGTGACATGGCGCGCGGCGCGCGGGTGCTGGCGGCGTGATCTACCTCGATTATCAGGCGACGACCCCGCTCGCCCCCGAAGCGTTCGAGGCGATGGTGCCGTGGCTGCGCGATCAGTTCGCCAATCCCCATTCGCCGAGCCGGCTGGGTCGCGCGGCGCGAGCGGCGGTCGAGGTGGCGCGCGAACAGGTGGCGCAATTGCTGCCGCCAGGCGGGCGCGTGATCTTCACCAGCGGGGCGACAGAGGCGCTGAACTGGGCGCTGAAGGGAACGTCGGGTTCGATCATCACCATCGCCAGCGAACATGCCGCGGTGCTGGACACGGTCCGCGCCGAGCAGGCGCGCGGACGCGAGCTGACCGTGTTGCCGGTGCGCCCCGATGGACGCATCGACCTGTGGGTGGCGCATCGCGTACTGGGGCAGGGCGCGGGCGTGCTGGCGGCGATGCTGGTCAACAATGAGATCGGCGTGATCCAGCCGCTGCCGGAACTGGTACGCGCGGCGAAGCGGCATGGCACGTTGGTGCTGTGCGACGCGGTGCAGGGATATGGCCGCATCGCCATCCCCGAGGAATGCGACCTGGTGGCGATTTCCGCGCACAAGATCCACGGGCCAAAGGGGATCGGCGCCTTGTGGGTGCGCGACGGCGTGTCGATCGAGCCGCTGCTGCATGGCGGCGACCAGGAGGGTGGCCGCTCCGGCACGCTGAGCCCGGCGCTGTGCGTCGGATTTGGCGTGGCAGCGCGGCTGATGGGCGAGCGGTACGAGGCGGATGCGACGCATGTCGAACGGCTGTGGGCACTCGCCACCGAGCGGCTGAGCGGCTGGACGATCAACGGATCGGCGGAGCACCGCTATTGCGGCAATCTCAACGTCCGTCGCCGCGGCCTGGATGTGGCGCGGTTGATGAGCGATTGCCGTGACGTCGCCTTTTCGGCCGGATCGGCGTGCGCCAGCGGTTCGGGGCGGACCAGCCATGTGCTGAAGGCGATCGGGCTGCTCGATGCCGATGCGCGGTCGTCCATCCGGCTGGGCTTTGGCCGCTACACCACCGAGGCGGACCTTCGCGCCGGGCTGGATGCGATCGTCGCGGCTGCCGACGCGCAGCTGATGATGGCATGAAGATCCGTTTCATCGACGAGGATGGCCGGGCGATCGACACCGATGCGGCGGCCGGGGAGCGGCTGCTCGACGTGGGTCAGCGGATCGGCATGCCGCTGGAGGGGACGTGCGAGGGGCAGATGGCGTGCGCGACCTGCCATGTCATCATCGACGCGGCCGACTTCGACCGCTTGCCGCCAGCGAGCGAGGAAGAGGAGGATATGCTCGATCTGGCGCCCGGTGCGACGCGCACCAGCCGGCTGTCGTGCCAGATCGTGCTGGACGATGCGATGGACGGCCTGACGGCGCGTATCGCGCGCACTTGAACACCGCGCATTGCTCGGCCATATGGCGCCCCGGGAGTCGGGCGGACGTAGTCGTCGCCAACCTGGTCAGATCCTGACGGAAGCAGCCACAACGATTTCGCTGCGGGTCGTTCCGGCTCCCACCGCAGTGCGCAGCGCGACGCAGCGCTCCCCCTCGCCAATTGGCAAACAGCCCCTTCGACAAGCGCGGCCGGCGAGACTAGATAGGCGCCGATGAGCGACTCTCTTCTCGGCCTGGACGAACCCGCGCAGCCAACGCGTGGTGGGGAAGCGTATCGCGTGCTGGCGCGTAAATATCGCCCGCAGACGTTTCAGGCGCTGATCGGCCAGGAAGCGATGGTGCGGACGCTGGAGAACGCGATCCGGCGTGACCGCATCGCCCATGCCTTTCTGCTCACCGGGGTGCGTGGTGTCGGCAAGACGTCGACCGCGCGGCTGATCGCCAAGGCGCTGAACTGCATCGGCCCCGATGGCACCGGCGGGCCAACGATCGATCCCTGCGGCGTGTGCGAGCCGTGCCGCGCGATCGCGGAAGGCCGGCATATCGACGTGATCGAGATGGACGCGGCGAGCCATACCGGCATCGACGACATCCGCGAGATCATCGAGGCGTCGCGCTATGCCGCGGTGTCGGCGCGCTACAAGATCTACATCATCGACGAAGTCCACATGCTGTCCAAGGCGGCCTTCAACGGGTTGCTCAAGACGCTGGAGGAGCCGCCGGGGCATGTGAAATTCCTGTTCGCCACGACCGAGGTGAACAAGGTGCCGGTCACTGTCCTGTCGCGATGCCAAAGGTTCGACCTGCGCCGCATCCCGGCGGAGAAGCTGGCTGAGCATTTCGCCGCGGTGAGCACGCAGGAAGGCGTGTCGGCCGAGCCCGAGGCGCTGGCGCTGATCGCGCGGGCGGCGGAGGGATCGGCGCGCGACGGCCTGTCGATCCTGGACCAGGCGATCGCCCATGCCGATACCGAGGGCAGCGGCGTATCCGCCGCCGCGGTGCGCGAGATGCTGGGGCTGTCCGACCGCGGCGCGGTGCGCGACCTGTTGGCGCTGCTGCTCGCCGGCGATGCGCCGGGGGCGCTGGCCGCGCTGCGGCGGCAATATGATTACGGCGTCGATCCCACCGGCGTGCTGCGTGCGCTGCTGGAGGCGGTGCACGGCATCACGCTGACCAAGGTCGGGACGGCCGAGGACCCGGCACAGCCCGCCGAGGAGCGCGCGGCCTATCGCGAATGGGCGGAGGCGTTATCCTTCCCGCTGCTCCACCGCCTTTGGCAATTGCTGCTGAAGGGGCATGACGAGGTGGCGCGCGCCGCGTTGCCGATCGAGGCGGCGGAAATGACGCTGCTGCGGGTGATCCATGCCCGGTCCTTGCCCGACCCGGGCGAGCTTGCCCGCGCGATCACCAAGGGGGAGGGCCCTGCCGCCACCTCGCCGCAGTCTGCCAGCGCGGCCGCACCCGCACCCGCGCCGGCGCCGGTCGCGGTGGTAGAGGAACCGGCCGCGCCCGCGATGCCCGAGACCTTTGCCGCCCTTGTCGAGCAGATGGAGGTGCATGGCCATCATCTGCTGGCCGTGCGGCTGGCACATGGGGCGCGGATCGTCAGCTACCAGCCGCCGGAGATTGTGCTGAGCGGCACTCGGCCGATCGCCGCCGATACATTGTCGGAAACGGCGGCGGCGCTGCGGACAATCACAGGTGTCGCGTGGAAGCTCAGCCTGCTTGATGCGCCGGGTGAGCCAACGCTGAAGGAGGCGCAGGACGCCGTCGCGGAGGCGGAACGCCAGGCGGTGCTCGCCTCGCCCATCGTGCAGGCGGCAATGGAGGCGTTTCCGGACGCCGAACTTATCGATTGGCCTAACAAGAGGAATAGCGCGTGAAGGATATCAACGAGCTTCTCGCCGCAGCGCAGAGCGCGGCAGAGAATGTCCAGAAGCAGATGGACGAGGCGCAGAACACGCTCGACAAGATCGAGGTCGAGGGTGTTTCCGGGGGCGGCCTGGTGAAGATCAAGGCGAGTGCCAAGGGTCGCATCCTGTCAGTATCGATCGACGATTCGCTGATCGTGCCGAGCGAGAAGCAGATGCTGGAAGATCTGGTCGCCGCAGCGTTCAACGATGCGCGCACCAAGGCAGATGCCGTGTCGTCACAGGAAATGGCGAAGATGACGAGCGGCCTGCCGCTGCCGCCGGGCTTCAAGCTGCCGTTCTGATGATGTAGCCGCGGCGCGCTTCATTGCAGCGCTGGAACAACAATTGATCGGTCAACGTTGCGCTTCATCAGTAATGATGGAGAAACACATGACCGACGAACGTGTGACCGAGACCTCCACGCCGAATACGACGATCATCGAGCGGCGTGGGGGCGGTGGCGGCATGCTGATCGGGCTTGCCGTGCTGCTGGCGGTCGTGGTTGCCGCCTTCTTCCTGTTCAATCAGTCGAAGAACGACAATATGGAAACCCGGGCGATCAGCTCGGCCGCCAAGAGCGTCGGCGACACGGCCGACAAGGCTGGTGCCGCGATCGAGGGCGCTACCAAGTAATTTCGTCGATCAGGGGTTGGGCGGCCGGATACAGGCGTCCAGCCCCTGCCGGCGGACCACGCCGACGTAGCGAGCGATCGTATTGCCGTGGCGGCGGACAAAGCCGCTGGGCGCGACAGCCTCGCGCTTCTTCGGCAAGGGCAGTACCGCGGCGATGCGGGCCGCCTCGGTCGGCGTCAGCTTGCTCGCCGAGTGATTGAAATAGCGCTGCGCGCCCGCCTCGGCGCCATAGGTGCCGATGCCGGTTTCCGCGACGTTGAGATAGACCTCCATGATCCGCCGCTTGCCCCAGATCGCCTCGATCAGGAGGGTGAACCATGCCTCGAACGCCTTGCGGATGTAGCCGCCGCCCTGGAAGAGGAAGACGTTCTTCGCCGTCTGCTGGCTGATTGTGGAGCCCCCGCGAATCCGGCCTCCTTGCGCGTTGCGATAGGCGGCGCCGGCAATCGCCTCCAGGTCGAAGCCGTGATGGCTGCAGAATTTGGCGTCCTCCCCGGCGATCGCGGCCCGCGCCATGTCGGGATCGATCCGATCGAGCGGCATCCATTGCTTGGTGACGGAGCGGCCGGCCAGGAGATCGCCGAGCATCGTGAAGGTGAACGGCGGCGGCACGAAGCGGAGCGCGACGACCAGCAACACCGACAGGGCGACGAACCAGAACGCCGCCTTCAGCAACCATCGTAGCACGCGTGTAGCCATGCCGTGACGCTAAGCGCCAAACGCCGCCGGGCGCAACGGGGCGGAAGCTGCGGCGATTGCCCGGGCCGCGGGGTGCCGCTGTTTCATTGATGCCATGGGATGTGCCGATTGTGGTCGGACACATGCAAAAGGCATAAGCAGGTTAGAACAAAAAGTTATGTTCCAG
Organism: Sphingomonas olei; assembly: GCF_045369765.1. Lineage (NCBI taxonomy): Bacteria > Pseudomonadati > Pseudomonadota > Alphaproteobacteria > Sphingomonadales > Sphingomonadaceae > Sphingomonas > Sphingomonas olei. The sequence goes on along the minus strand of NZ_JBIQEU010000010.1, from coordinate 64,726 downwards.
GTCGCCAGAGGTCTGGCGAAAACGCTGCTCGATCTGATAACGTTCCTTCATAACCATAAAACGCCGCAGCAGGGACGAGAGCAAGATCAACCGGGGAGCGTCATGAACCTGCGCCACATCGAGGTGTTTCACGCCGTCTATTCCGTGGGATCGATCAGCGGTGCGTCGCGTCTGCTGAATGTATCCCAGCCATCGGTCAGCAAGATCGTGAAGCATGCCGAAAGCCGGCTCGGCTTCCGGTTGTTCACCCTGGTGCGCGGCCGGCTGACCCCGACCGAGGAAGCGCATATCCTGTTTCGCGAGGTGGACGATCTGCACAGCCGGATCGACACCTTCCAGCGGGCGGCGCGCAACCTGCGCTCGCCGTCGGAGGGGCATATCCGGATCGGTGTGCTTCCCTCGCTGGCGCTTGCGAAGCTGCCGCGCGCGATCTCGGTCTTTCGGCAGAAGTGGCCGCGTGTGACCTTTGAGGTGTCGGCGATCCACCATGACGAATTCCGCGCGGCGCTGATGTCGCGCGAGTGCGACTTCGTGATTGGTCACCATGCGGTAGGTGACCCCGAGATCGCTGCCTTCTCGCTCGGGCAGGGGTGCGTCGGCGCGCTGTTCGTCGAGGGCATGTTTGACCGTGATTTAAGTGCGATACCGATCGATCTTCTGCGCAGCCAGGAACTGATCGGGCTCGCGCCGAGCGTGTCGATCGGCGACCTGATTGCGCCTGTCATGGCCGGCACGCTGAAGAGCACGCCCGCGATCCAGGTGAAGTCCGTCTATATCGCGGCGGCGCTGGCGCGGAGTGGATCGGGGGTTGCGATCGTCGACCAGTTCACCGCCCAGGCCTTTGTCGGCGACGACCTGCATTTCCGCCCGATCGAACCGGCCGTGACCTTTGGCCTGTCGGTCCAGCATCTCTCCGCGCATCCGCTGTCGCGGGTCGCGCGCAGCTTCACCGACCTCATGGCGGGGATGATCGAGGCGCAGGGGCCGAGCGCCGAGCGGGATGATTGCCGAAATGCTATGGGTGCCCGCCAACACTGAAAGCTTGTCGAACAACGGCCTGCTGTGTGAACTGCGGTGCAGGAGATCGATCCAGTCCCCATGACGGCCGGAGACGGCGCTGGACGATCGTGGAACACCAAAGGGTCGTCCGGGCGTTGAACGCCCCGACCAGCAGGATCGGAGCCGACCATCATGAATCTCGCGCGTTTCGCGCGCCGGCGCTACACGCCCGGCGCAACCCCGATCGAGCCCATGCCGCATCTGACCAAGGCGCTCGGCGGGCCGGAGCTCTTCATCAAGCGTGACGACCTGCTCGGCCTGACCGGTGGGGGCAACAAGACCCGCAAGCTCGAATTCCTGGTTGCTGATGCGCTGGCGCAGGGCGCGGATACGCTGATCACGGTCGGCGCAGTGCAGAGCAACCATTGCCGCCTGACGCTGGCCGCCGCGGTTCGCGAGGGGCTGAAATGCCGCCTCGTGCTCGAGCAGCGTGTGCCGGACAGCTATGACAAGACCGCGTCGGGCAACAATTTACTGTTCGACCTGCTCGGCGTCGAGGCCGTGACGGTGGTCGCGCTGGGCGATGATCTTCAGGCCGCGATGGAGAAGATCGCCGGCGACCTCGCGGCCGAGGGGCGGCGCGGCTACATCATCCCCGGTGGCGGCTCCAACCCGCTGGGCGCGCTCGGCTATGTCGCCTGCGCCGAGGAAATCCTTCAGCAGTCGTTTGCCGATGGCGTCGCGTTTGACCGGATCGTCGTGGCGAGCGGCAGCGCCGGTACCCATGCGGGGATCGTCGCCGGCCTGATCGGCAACAGCGCGGGCATTCCGGTGACGGGCGTCAACGTGCGGCGTCCCCGCGCGGAGCAGGAGGCGAATGTGCTTCGCCTGGCGCGGGAGGTTGCCGCGCTGGCCGGGGTCGTACCCGAGATCACGCCGGACGAGATCGAATGCCGCGACGAATGGGTCGGGCCCGGCTATTCGCTGCCGACCGAGGAGATGGTCGAGGCGGTACGCCTGTTCGCCTCGCTCGAAGGGGTGCTGCTGGATCCGGTTTATACCGGGAAGGCGGCGGCGGGGCTGATCGGCATGGTCCGTTCCGGCGAGATCCATGCGGATGAGCGCGTGCTCTTTGTTCACACCGGTGGCTCGCCCGCGCTCTATGCATACCAGCCGCTGTTTACCGGCGACGCTGCCTTCTGATGACCGACCACCCGCTGGCGATCGGCGTGCTGGGGGGCATGGGCCCCGCCGCGACGATCGATTTCATGGCGAAGGTCCTGCGCCACTCGCAACGCGGCGCAGCGCGGGAGCAGGACAATGTGCGGGTGATTGCCGACAGCAATCCCGCGCTGCCCGATCGCAATGCCGCGATCGCGGGCACCGGTCCGTCGCCGGCCCCGGCGCTCGCCGCGATGGCGCGCGGGTTGGCGGCGGCGGGGGCGGGCGTGCTGGCGATGCCATGCAACGCCGCGCACGCCTTTGCCGATGCGGTGCGCGCCGCCACGCCGCTGCCCTTCGTTCACCTGATCGACGAGGCAGTGGCCGCCGTCCGTCGCCGCCATCCCGAGGCGCGGCGGATCGGCGTCCTTGCCGTCGCTGGCGCGGCGGAAGCGAAGCTGTACGAACGCGCGCTGGATGCGGCCGGGCTCACCGCTGTCACACCCGACGATGCGGCACGGGCAGCGTTCATGGACGCGATCTGGCAAATCAAGCGGGGCGAGCTTGATGTGGGCACGGCTGGGGTACGCGCAACGGCGCACCACCTGCTGGATCAGGGCGCAGAGATTATCATCGCCGGCTGTACCGAAGTGCCGCTGGTGATCGCCGACGGCGAGCTTCCCGTGCCGCTGATCGACGCCACCGACGTTCTTGCCGAGCGCACGGTCGCATATGCGCGGGGTGAGTGGGGGCGAGGCGCTTAGCCTGCGGTTATGCGACGTTGAACAATCAATCAGTTCCCTGACGCGATTGGCACTCGTCCCCGCCACTTTCGTGAGTAGCATGCGGTGAACAGGCGATCGTGACTGCAAGAGCGGCGCGACACACATGGTGCCGACGCGGCGGTACCGGCGACACGTTGGTCGCCGCGGTCGCCGGCGGTACATCGCAACGAGGGGGCATGAATGAAGACGCTGTTGACCTTGGCATTGCTGGCGAGCGCGATGGTGCCGGCAGCGGCAGTCGCGCAGAACCGGGACGCGGCAGCCAAGCAGTTCCTGTCCAGCCCCAAGTTCGCCGCCGCCAAGGCCAAGCTTGCCGCCGATCACGATCGCATCGTGGCGGATGTCATCACGCTGACCGAGATCGAGGCGCCGCCCTTCAAGGAAGCCAAGCGCGCCGCCGCATTCCTGGAGATGCTGGGCGCCGAGGGGCTGACTGACCTGACCACCGACGCGGAAGGCAATGTGTACGGCACCCGCAAGGGCACCGGCGGCGGGCCGCTGATCGTCATCACCGCGCACCTTGATACGGTGTTCCCCGAAGGCACCAACGTGAAGGTGCGGCGTGAAGGCAACATGCTCTACGCGCCGGGCATCGGCGACGATACGTCGAGCCTGCCGGTGCTGCTGGCATTCATCCGCGCGATGAACGAGGCGAAGTTCACGACCAAGTCGGACATCGTCTTCATGGGCAATGTCGGCGAGGAAGGGCCGGGCGATCTGCGCGGCACGCGCTATCTGTTCACCAAGGGGCCGCTGAAGGGTCGGATCGGCTACTTCATCTCGCTGGAGCCGGGGCGCGCGGGGCGCATCACCAATGCGGGGGTCGGATCGAAGCGCTACAAGGTGACATTCTCGGGGCCGGGCGGCCATTCGATGGGCGATTTCGGCCTGGTGAACCCCGCCAATGCCATGGCCAATGCGATGGTCGAGTTCGGCAAGATGAAGGTGCCGGCGGAACCGCGCACCGTGTACAATGTCGGCCTGCTGGAAGGTGGCACCTCGGTCAATTCGATCCCGTTTTCGACCGCGATGACGGTGGACATGCGGTCGGTCGGCAAGGCCGAACTGGACACGGTGGAGAAGAACTTCCTCGCCATGTTGCCGGGCGCAGTAGCGGCGGAGAACGCCGCGCGGTCCACCGCCAAGGGCAAGATCACCTATGAGGCGAAGCAGGTCGGTGACCGGCCGGTCGGCACCACGGCGTCGTCGACCGACATCGTCCAGATCGCGACCGCCGTCACCAAGGCAGCGGGCTTCACGCCCAGCTATGGCGCGGGATCGACCGATTCCAACATTCCGATGAGCCTTGGCATCCCGGCGGTGACGCTGGGATCCGGCTTCCAGACGATGCGGGCGCATTCGCTGGAAGAGGCGATGGTGGTCGACAAGCCAAAGGACGTGGACAGCATGGCGGTGAGCCTCGCCACATTGCTGATGCTTGCGGGGGCGAAGTAAACAGGGGGAGCAGATCACGATGCGTGCATTGATGCTGGCAGCCACAGGGCTGTCGATCGTTTTCGCCAGCGGCGCGGCAACCGCCCAGTCGCGGACCGTGACCGACCCGGTCGCGGTGCTCAAGGCAAAGCCGGGCTCCGACTATTTCCTCGCCAATTACAAGCAGATCAGCGAGTGGCTTCAGAAGGTGTCACAGGAAAGTGACCGGATGAAGCTGGTGAGCATCGGCAAGACCGCCGAGGGTCGCGAACAATATATGGCGATCATCTCGTCGCCAGAGAACATCCGCAACCTTGATCGTTATCGCGGCATTGCGCAGCAGCTCGCGCTGGCCAAGGGGCTGACCGACGATCAGGCGAAAGCGCTGGCCGACCAGGGCAAGGCCGTCGTGTGGATCGACGCCGGGCTGCATGCGACCGAAGTCGTCAACGCGCAAAGCCACGTTCAGCTGATCCACGAAATGCTGACGCGGACTGACCCCGAGACGATGCGCATCCTGAACGACACGATCGGGCTCTATGTGTTCGCCAACCCGGACGGGCTGGACCTCGTTGCCGACTGGTACATGCGCCTCGCGGACAAGGCGAAACGCAGCACGAACACGATCCCCGTGCTTTACCAGAAGTACGTCGGGCACGATAACAACCGCGACAGCTACGCCTCGCACCAGCCCGAGACTACCAACATGAACCGCGCGGCCTATCGCGAGTGGTTCCCCCAGATCCTCTATAACCAGCATCAGACCGGGCCGGTGGCACGGTGGTGTTCATCCCGCCCTTCCGCGATCCGTACAATTTCAACAACGAGCCGCTGGTCATCAACCAGACGGATGCCGTGGGTACGGCGATGCATGCGCGGCTGGTGGCGCAGGGGAAGGGCGGGTCAGTCTCGCGATCGGGCGCGCCCTATTCGACCTGGTTCAACGGCGGCGTCCGCACGGTCGGCTATTTCCACAATCAAGTCGGCATCCTGACCGAGATCATCGGCAGCCCGACGCCGATGGAAATCCCGCTCGTGCCGGCGAAGCAGCTCGCCACATCCGATGGCGTGATGACGATCGCGCCGCAGAAATGGCACTTCCAGCAGTCGATCGATTACGTGAAGGAAATGTCGCGGGCGATCCTCGACTATGCCTCGCGCAACCGCGAGACGGTGCTGTTCAACCGCTACGTCATGGGTCGAAACCAGATCCAGAAGGGTAGCGAGGATAGCTGGGTTGTCACACCCAAGCGGATCGACGCGGTCAAGGCGGCGGCGGAGCGGCTGAAGAAGGAGAGCGGCGGTAGCGCGCTAGACGATCTGGCCGGGTATAACACGCGCGATATCGTGCCCTCCACGCTGTACCAGACGATCCTGCGCGATCCACAATATCGCGCGCCGCGCGCGTTCGTGCTGCCGGTCGACAAGCAGGCGGATCTGCCCACCACGGTGGATTTCCTCAACTCGCTGATCAAGACCGGGGTCGAGGTGGAACGGGCGGACAAGCCGTTCAGCTATGGCGGCAAACGCTATGCCGCCGGCTCGTACATTGTGCGGTCCGACCAGGCGTTTCGCCCGCACGTGCTCGACATGTTTGAGCCGCAGGACCATCCGCAGGACTTCGCCTATCCGGGCGGGCCGCCGATCCGGCCGTATGACATCACCGGCTACACGCTGGCGTATCAGATGAACGTCACGTTCGATCGCCTGCTCGACGGCGCGCCGCAGCATTTCCCGCAAGTCACCGATGTGATCCAGACTCCGCCGGCCGGGCGCGTGATCGGCGACGGTGGGGCGGGTTATGTCGTCAGCCATGCGACCAACAACAGCTTCATCCTGACCAATCGGCTGCTGAAGGCCGGAGTGCCGGTGTACTGGCTGAGCCAGGGTGTGACCGTGGGCGGCGAGCAGCTGGCGCCCGGCGCCTTGTGGATCCCGGCGGGCGGCGCTGCGAGCGGCATTGTCGATGGTGCGGTCAGGACGCTGGGGATCGATGCGCATGCCGTTACCGCCAAGCCTGCTGGCGACGCGGTGAAGCTGAAGCCGGTGCGGATCGGGCTGGTGGACCATTATGGCGGCTCGATGGCGTCGGGCTGGAACCGCTGGATCTTCGAGAAGTACGAATTCCCCTACACGCGGGTCTATCCGCAGGAGCTCGACAAGGGCGGACTGAACGCAAAATATGACGTGCTGGTGTTCCAGTCGGACGTCCTGGGACGCGAGGGGCGGCCGCCACAGAAGCAGCCGGATGCCGCCGACCTGCCGGCCGAATGGCGCGCTACCTTGGGTCATATCACCAGCGAGAAGACGGTGCCGCAGATCGCTGCCTTCGCCAAGGCGGGCGGTACCGTGATCGCAGTCGGCGGCGCAACACGTCTCGGGGCCGAGATGGGGCTGCCTGTCTACAATGCGCTGACCAGTGTCGATGCATCGGGCAAGCGCGTGCCACTGCCGAGCACCAAATTCTATGTGCCGGGTTCAGTGTTGCAGGCAAAGGTCGATCCCAGCGACCCGCTGGCGTACGGCCTCCCCGAGACGCTCGACATCTTCTACAACAACAATCCGACCTATGCCGCGGTGCCGGGGCAGGCGGGTGTGCGGCGGGTGGCGTGGTTCGCCAGCGACGATCCGCTGCGGTCTGGCTGGGCCTGGGGGCAGAAGGCACTGAACGGCACGGCCACCGTGATCGACGGGACACTGGGGCAGGGCCAGGTTTACCTGCTCGCCAATGAAGTGACGCAGCGCGGCCAGCCCTATCCGTCGTTCAAGTTCCTGTTCAATGCGGCGCTCTATGGCCCGACCCAATCAGGACAGACCGCTCGCAAGGCGGACTGATCGCTAACGCGTTCGATTGTCCGCGCCGGTGATCTGGCGCGGACAATCGATCCCGTAAGATGCGCGGGATCAGGCGTGGCCGACGGTAGGGTACGCCATGGCGCGTAGCAGGCCGCGCCGATCGAACGGCTTCCAATCGTCCTCCGGCTGGGCGAGCCGGTCGGCCACCGCATAGAGGACGGCAGGATTGACCGGCATGCCGAAGTGGCTGCCAAAGATCTCGATATTGTCGGTGGTGGCGCAATGCGGCTCGACGCAATTGGCCCAGGGCACGATGCCGTCGTCCCGGCTCCAGATCGCGGTGGACGGGACCGTCAGCTGCTGCGCGGCCTCGCCCATATAGCCAAGCGCCACCGGGTCATCGATCTTGTGCCCCGACAGATATTCGTAGATCCGCCACACCCGCGTCGATCGCGGCGTGCCAGAGAACGGCGCGCCGAGGGTGATGACCTGCCGCACCATGGCCGGGCGACGGTGGGCGATCACGCGGGCCATGATCCCGCCCAGGCTCCAGCCGACGACGCTGACGCGGCGCCCCTCGGCAGCGTGGATCGCCTCGAGCCGGGCGATCAGCTTCTCGCCCTCCGATCCGATCGAACGCGGGCCCCGGTTGCGCCCGAGGTCCCAGCCGTGAACGTCATAGCCGAGCCGGCGAAGGTAGAAGCGCAGGATTCGCGTCGACTTGTCCGAGGCGTTGAAGCCGGGGATGACGAGGACGGGATGACCGTCGCCATGCGGGACGCTGGCGAGCGCCGGGGCGGCCCAGGGCAGCATGCCGAACTCCAGCAGCGCGCGGGGCAGTTCGGTAAGCGCCAACAGCGGGGAGGGCGGCGCCACCACCGTGTCCGCCGCATCATTGGCCATCGTCTGCGTCTCCTCAGGGTCCGCGAACAACGGACAGAACCGGACAAGGTTCTGCCGCGCAGCCGCTTAATCGTGACTATATGGTGAGGATTACGTGCCGGTCACCGCGGATTCGGCGCGGATGAGCCCACCAGGGCCGGGGCAGGGACGGCGCCCACCGCGTTGACCGCGAGCTGCGAATCACCGCCCAACGTGCGGTAGAGCGTCACCAAATTCGTCGCGCGGATCAGGCGGGTCTGCACCAGCTGCTGCTGCGCCGCATAGAGCGAGCGTTGCGCGTCCAGCGTGGTCAGGAACGGCTCCACCCCACCGCGATAGCGCGCGTTCGACAGCTGGTAGGTGTCTTGCGCGGCGGCGGCGAACCGCTCGGTCGCGGCGAGTTCATCACTGATAGTGCCGCGGCGGGCGAGCGCATCGGCAACCTCGCGGAACGCGGTCTGGATCGTCCCTTCGTAGCGGGCAAGCGCGGCCTGCTGTTGCGCGCGGGTCTGCTCCACGCCGGCTCGCGCCGCGCCGCCGGCAAAGATTGGATAGGCGATGTTGCCGGTCGCGGTCTTGGTCAACGCGTCACTGCTGATCAGCGAGGAGAGCGCCGTGCTGGCAAAGCTGAACAGCCCGGTCAGCGAGATGCGCGGGAACAGCGCGGCGCGCGCAGCGCCAATTTCGGCGTTGGCGGCGCGCAGATCATATTCGGCCTGCACCACGTCGGGCCGGCGCAGCAGGACCTGGCTGTCGAGGCCCGCGGGCAGCTCTGCCACTGTGCCGGCGGCTTCCTCGATCGAGGCGGGCAGAAGCGCCGGATCGATCGGCGCGCCGACGAGCAGTTGCAGCGCATTGATATCCTGCGCCAGCGCGGTGCGCTGGCTGGCGATATTGGCTTCCGCCGTGGCCAGGATCTGCTCCGCCTGGCGCAGGTCGGTGCGCGGCGCAATGCCGCCAGACACGCGCGCGCGGGTGAGGTCCACCGACCGCCGTGCGGCTGCGGCGGTGTCCTGCGCGATCTTCAGCAGGCTCTGGTCCGCGGCATAGGTAAGCCAGGCACTGGCAACATCGCCGGTCAGCGTCAGGCGGACGGCGCGTGCAGCGGCCTCCTGACCGAAATAACGCGCGAGCGCGGCGTCGCTGAGCGAGCGGACACGGCCGAACAGATCCAGTTCGAACGCGCTCGTTCCCAATGTTGCTTGATAAGTGGTGCCGCCGACGGCGAAATTGCCGCCCGCCGCCTGCCGGCCGATCTCGCGCCGGGTGATGGTGGCGCCGGTGTCCACCTGCGGGAACAGCTCCGCACGTTGGATGCGGTATTGCGCACGCGCTGCCTCGATATTGGCGACGCTGGCGCGAAGATCGCGATTGTTCGCGAGCGCCTGGTCGATGAGACGCTGCACCCGTGGGTCGCGGAAGATGTCACGATAGGTGACGCTGGGCAGCGCGGCCTCGCTCTGCTGCAGATAGGCGTCGCCCGTCGGCCACGACGCCGGGACCGGAAGGTCGGGTCGCACATATTTGGGCGCCATGCCGCATCCGGCGAGCGCGGTGCCGAGCAGAAGCGGCAGGAGGAGGCGCATCACGATTGCTCCAGCTGCGGTGTGCCCTTGGGGGGCACATTATTGTCTTCAGGCGGGCGGTGGCCGGGTTCCTCGCCGCGCAGCTTTGCCATGCCGTCACGGAAGCCGCGACGCACCAGCACGAAGAACAACGGGATGTAGAAGATCGCCAGCACCGTCGCGGTGAACATGCCGCCGATCACCGCCGTGCCGATGGCAATGCGGCTGTTCGCGCCAGCGCCGGTGGAAATGGCAAGCGGCAGCACGCCGAAGATGAAGGCGAGGCTGGTCATCAGGATCGGGCGAAGGCGGATGCGCGCTGCGGTCAGCGCCGCTTCGATGACGCGCGCGCCCTTTTTCTCTTCCTGCTCGGCAAATTCGATCATCAGGATGGCGTTCTTCGCCGCGAGCCCCATGGTCGTGAGCAGGCCGATCTGGAGGTACACGTCGTTCGTGAGGCCGCGCAGCGTGACGAAGGCAACTGCGCCGATCAACCCGACCGGGATGACGAGCAGCACCGCCAGCGGGATCGACCAGCTTTCGTACAAAGCGGCGAGGCACAGGAACACCACGATGATCGACAGGCCGTAGAGCAGCGGGGCCTGGCCCGCCGACAGGCGTTCCTGATAGGAGATGCCGGCCCAGGCTACGCTGGTTCCCGGGATCTGTCGCGCGAGTTCCTCGATCCGCGCCATTGCGTCACCCGAGCTGCCACCCTGCGCCGCCGAACCCTGGAATTCGAACGACTGGATGCCGTTGAAGCGTGACACGGTCGTTGGCGCCTGCGACCAGCTGGTCGACGCGAAGCTGGAGAAGGGCGCCATCTGCCCGTTCGCGCCGCGCACGAACCATTGGTTCAGCGAATCGGGATTGTCGCGATAGGGTGCGTCGCCCTGCACGAACACGCGCTTCACGCGGCCACGATCGACGAAGTCGTTGACGTAGCGGCCGCCCCAGGCGGTCGACAGCGTCGTGTTGACGTCGGTCTGCGACAGGCCAAGCGCTGCGATACGTTGCGGATCGGTGTTCACGCGCAGCGTGCCGATGTCCGGCAGTTCGGACAGGCGCACGCCTGACAGCTTCGGATCGGCATTCGCCATCGCGAGCAGCTTGTCGCGCGCGGCGGCAAATTCCTTGGTGCTGAGGCCGCCGGTATTCTGAAGCTCCATGGTGAAGCCCTCGGACTGGCCGAGGCCACGGATCGCGGGCGGGACCAGCGCGAACACCTGCGCATCGCGGAACGCGCGGAAGGCGGCTGCGGCACGCGCGACGATCGCGTCGGCCGAGTTTTCCTTGCCCTTGCGGTCGGCCCAATCGGTCAGCGAGATGAAGCCCTGACCGGTATTCTGCCCGGAAGCGCCGCCACCGCCGCCGCCGGCGACGGTCAGCATCGTGCGGACGTTGTTCTTCTCATACTCCTGGAAATAATGCTCGACTGCCTTCTGCACTTCCTCGGTGCGGGCACGGGTGGCGCCCGCAGGCAGGCGGAACTGCACCTGCGTGCCGCCCTGATCCTCGGTCGGCAAGAAGCCGGTGGGAAGGCGAAGGAACAGCACCGCGAGCAGTGCGACGATCACCAGATAGATGCCGACGAACAGCCACTTGCGATCGATGACGCGGCGGGTGGCAGCGACATATCGCTCGGTCGCACGCTCGAAACTGGTGTTGAACCAGTGGCTCGCGCGGTCCAGCCGGTCGCTGACCCAGCCGAAATGGCGCGCGAAGCGACCTTCGCGGTGGTCCTCATCCTTCTTGTGGCGCTGCTTCAGCAGCGTTGCCGTGAGGGCGGGCGACAGGACGATCGCCACGGCAACCGACAGCACCATTGCCGAGATGATGGTCAGCGAGAACTGGCGGTAGATCACGCCGGTCGACCCGCCGAAGAACGCCATCGGCAGGAACACCGCGGAGAGCACCAACGCGATCGCGATCAGCGCAACGGTGATCTCGTTCATCGACTCGATCGTCGCTTCACGCGGCGTCATGTCGGGATTTTCCTCAAGCAGACGCTCGACATTCTCCACGACCACGATCGCGTCATCGACGAGCAGACCGATCGCCAGCACCAGCCCGAACAGGGTCAGCGTGTTGATCGAGAAGCCCGCCAGATAGAAGACCGCGAAGGTGCCGAGCAACACGACCGGCACCGCAATCGTCGGGATCAGCGTCGCGCGCCAGCTCTGCAGGAAGACGAACATGACGATGACGACGAGGATGATCGCCTCGATCAGCGTCTTCACCACCTCGTCGATCGACAGCTTGATGAAGTCCGTCGAATCGTTGGCGTAGGCGACCTTGATGTTGGGCGGATAGGTTTTGGCGATGCGTGCGATTTCCGCCTTCACCAGTTCCGCGGTGGTCAGCGCGTCGGCGCCCGGCGCGAGCAGGATGGCGATGCCGGCGCCCGGATGGCCGTTGATCCGGCTGCTGGCATTGTAGTTTTCGGAGCCGAGCTCCACCCGCGCGACATCGCCGACGCGCACGGTGGCGCCCGATGGCAGCGTCTTGAGAATGATGTCGCGGAATTGCTGCGGCGTCTGGAGACGCGATTGCGCGGTGACGGTCGCATTCAGCATCTGGTCGGACGGCATCGGCTGTCCGCCGATCTCGCCCGCCGCGACTTCGGTATTCTGCGTCTGTATCGCGCTTACCACGTCGCCCGGCATCAGCTGGAAGCTCGCGAGCTTCGCCGGATCGAGCCAGATGCGCATGGCATATTGCGAACCGAAGACATTGGTGTCGCCGACGCCCTGCACACGGCCCAGTGGGTCCTGCAGCGTCGAGGTCATCAGGTCGGAGACGTCCCGGTTGGTCATCCGGTCGCTCTCATCATAGACGCCGGCGATCATCAGGAAGTCCGGGTTGGACTTGCGCACGGTGACGCCCTGCTGTTGCACCTGCGCCGGCAGGCGGGTGAGCGCCTGCTGGATCGAGTTCTGGACCTGGACCTGCGCAATATCGGGATCGGTGCCCTTTTCGAACGTCGCAGTGATCGACACCGAGCCGCGCGAGCTGGACGACGAGGCGAAGTAGAGCAGGCCGTCGATTCCCGTCAGCTGCTGCTCCAGAATCTGGGTGACCGAGTTCTCGATCGTCTCCGCATTCGCGCCGGGATAGGTGGCGCGGATCGACACCTGCGGCGGCGCCACGTCGGGATATTGCGCGATGGGAAGGCCCATGATCGCACCGGCACCCGCCATCATGACGATGATGGCAAGAACCCAGGCAAAGATCGGACGGTCAATGAAGATGCGCGACATCTCAGCCGCCCTTCGCCTTCTGCTGTTGCTTCAGCTGTTCGGGCGTGGGGGGCTTGGGTTGCTGCGGCGCCGAGGCGGGGACAGGACGTACCGTGCTGTTGGGACTCAGGCGGGCGGTGCCCTGCGTGATGACGCGATCGCCGGGATTAAGCCCGCCGGTCACGATCCAGTTCGCGCCATCGGCGCGGACGGTCTGCACCGTGCGCTGCACGGCCTTGTTGTTGGCATCGACGACCCACACGGTCGCATTGCCCTGCGGATCGCGCGCGACCGCTTGCTGCGGCACGAGGAAGGCGTTGGCCTCGATCGCTTGAGCGAACACGGCACGCACGAACATGCCCGGCAGCAGCAGCCCGTCCGGATTGGGGAAGCGGGCGCGCATCGTCACGGTGCCGGTCTGCTGATCGACCACCACTTCGGAGAATTCGACAAAGCCGGTGCGACCATAATCGCTGCCGTCTTCCAGCTTCAGGCGGACGGCGGCGCTGGCCGGCAATGCGCCACCGCTGGCGAGTTGCCGGCGCAGCCGCAACAGGTCGGCCGCGGATTGCTGGATATCGACATAGATCGGGTCGAGCTGCTGGATCGTCGCCAGCGGGTCCGCCTGGCTGGTGGTCACCAGCGCACCGACGGTGAACAGCGACCGGCCGATCCGGCCGGTGATCGGGGCGGGAACGGTGGTAAAGCGCAGGTTGACGCGCGCCGTTTCCAGCTGGGCGCGGTTCTGCGCGATGCTCGCCTCCGCCTGACGCTGGGTTGCGACCGCGTCGGTATAATCCTGCTTGCTGACTGCCTCGATCTCCGCGAGCGGACGGAAGCGTTCGGCACGCACACGTGCGGCGGCCGCCGTCGCCTGCGCGCTTTGCACCGCGGCCGATGCCTCGTTCACGGCCGCGCGGTACAGGCTCGGATCGATCTGGTAGAGCGGCTGCCCCTGCCGCACCAGGGAGCCCTCCTTGAACAACCGCTTCTGGATGACGCCGCTAACCTGAGGGCGCACCTCGGAGCTTTGGTAGGCGAAGGTCCGGCCGGGCAGTTCGGTCATCAGCGGGACACGGGTCTGCTGGACCACGACATAGCCAACCTGCGGCGGTTGCCCGCCGTCACCCTTGCCCGCGGCCTTGCCCTGGGTTCCGGCGCCCTGATTGCCGGTGTCGCCGCCGCTGCTGCACGCCGCCAGAGCCACCGCGCTGACCAACGCGAGCGTTCGCACCTCTATCAACCGCATCAATCCTGCTTGCTCGTCAGATCATTAGCCGACCGGGCACACGCGAGTGCACGAACTTTCGCTCGATACATTGACCATGATCTCCGCAGAAAGCGGCCGCTCCGGTGCGGCAGCCCAGTGGCATCGTTAAGCCTGTCGCGTAATCGCTTTCAAGCGGGGTTGCCACCCTGAACATGTCGCAACTTGTCGCACCGGTTACGGTGCGGAAACTTATCGTTCAACAAAGCGTTGGGCCATGAGGGGGGATTCGAAAAATCGGACGTCCCGAGGTTGAGAAGGGGCGTTTGTGCGGTTCAATTCGGGGTGTCATCGGTGGCTCGCGGTAGCGCTGGTTGCTGCATCTTCAGCGGCAGCGAGCGGGCAGATGGCAAAGCCGGGGACCGCCCCTGCAACTGGACCTGACGCACCCAAATCAGCGACGGCACCGCAGAATGCGCAAGGGAACGAGCCCATCGTGCCCGATGCGGCATTCGACGCCGCGCTCCCGTCGCTCTCCGGCGATATCAATGCGCCGCTCGAGCCGATGCCGCCGCAGACCGTTCAGCCGTCACCCGACGGATCGTCTGCCGCGCCGATCAATGGAACCGCCACCATCCCGCCGCCCGCACCCGAGGACCCGGCGCTGAACCAGCCGTTGCCGCCGCTCAGCGCGACCGACACGGTGCCGCTGCAGACCGCCGCGGACGTCACGGACAGCGATGCACCCGAGATCCGGTATGAGACGGTGGTCCGCGGGTTGAATGACATCGGATTGGAGGATGAGTTCAATTCGCTGTCTGCATTGCGCGAAGGCGGCGGCAAGGCGGCCAATGCGACGCAGGTAAATGCGCGCGGGCGCGAGGACGAACAGCTTGCCGTCCGGCTGATGAAGTCGCTCGGCTATTATGATGGCACCGCGTCGATGGTGCTGGAGACGATCCCCAACGAACCGGGCCGTCTTCGCGTGGTCCTGACCGCGACGCCGGGACCGATATTCAAGCTCGGCACCATCACCGTGGTCGCGAACCCGACGGTGCCGCCCAATCTGGTGCGCGAGCAATTGCCCCTGAAGACCGGCGACCCGATCGAGGCCGCGCGCGTGCAGGGGGCAGAGGCAAATGTCTCGCTCGTGCTGCCGCAGCGGGGCTATCCGTTCGTGGAGGTAGGAGAGCGCGACATCCTGCTCGACGACGAGACGATGACGGGCGATTACACGCTGCCGGTGGATACCGGGCCGCGATCGTCCTTCGGCGTGGTGCAGACCGAGGGCGATAACGTCTTCGACCTCGACCATCTCAGCATCTTCCCGCGGTTCAAGCAGGGCGAATTGTACGACCAGCGGCTGCGCGACGATCTGCGCGAGGCGCTGATCGCGACCGGCCTGTTCGACACGATCAGCGTCGAACCGGTGCGAACCGGACGGCCGGGCCCGGAGGGGACCGAGCAGATCGACATGATGGTCCGCCAGACCAAGGGGCCGTGGCGCAGCCTGGCGGGCAGTGCTGGTTACGGCACGGGTGAGGGCGTCAAACTGGAAGGCGGCTGGACCCATCGCAACCTGTTCCCGCCGGAGGGCGCCTTGATCCTCGCCGCAGTGGCGGGCACGCAGCAACAGGGCGCGGCGGCCACGTTCCGGCGGCAGAATGCCGGGCGCCGCGATCGCAGCTTCTTCACCGGCATCACCGCCAGCCATTCCAATTATGATGCATTCGATTCCTACACCGGTTCGCTCTTCGCGCGCTGGGCATATGAATCGACGCCATTGTGGCAGAAGCAATTCACCTACGCGTTCGGCGGCGAGCTGATCGCGACCAACGAGAGTGTCTTTGACTTCGACCTGAACGAGCGCGTGCGCCGCACTTATGGCATCGCGGCGATCCCGATGCAGACCGTGTGGGATCGGTCGAACGACCTGCTCAACCCCACCCGCGGCTTCCGCCTCAAGCTGAACGTCAGCCCGGAGGCATCGGTGCATGGGCAGGTGCGGCCCTATGCGCGCACCATGCTGGAGGCGACAGCTTATTACCCGGTCACCGACAGCCTGGTGATCGCGGGCCGCGCGCGGGCGGGATCGATCTTCGGCATCTCGCGCGATGATCTGGCGCCGTCGCGGCGCTATTATGGTGGCGGCGGCGGATCGGTCCGCGGCTACGGCTATCAGCGTCTCGGGCCGCTCGAGCCGGTATCGTCGCTGAAGCCAAACGAGGACGGCGAGATCAACCTCGCCGATCTGCGCCCGGTGGGGGGACGAAGCATCAACGAATTTTCGCTGGAGGCGCGCTACCGGTTCGGCAATTTCGGCATCGTGCCGTTCATCGACGCCGGCAATGCCTATGAAAGCACGTTCCCCAATGCGTCTGACCTGCGGTTCGGCGCGGGCATCGGCGGGCGCTTCTACACCAATTTCGGACCCTTGCGCGTCGACGTCGCCACCCCGCTCAATCCGCGGCCGGGCGATCCCAAGGTCGCGCTGTACGTCTCGATCGGGCAGGCATTCTGATGGTCGAGGACAACACAGCGCCCACCACCGAGGTAATCATCGAGCGTCGTCCGCTCTGGCAGCGCGTCGTCAAATGGATCGGCATCGCACTGGCGGCGCTGGTGCTGCTGCTGCTGGCGATCGTCTTCGGCATCAACACCGATCCCGGGCGGCGCTTCGTCGCCAACCAGTTGGGCAATTACACGACGGCTGGCGGCCTCAACATCAAGGTCGGCCGGATCGACGGGTCGTTGTACGGGCGGATGGTGCTGACCGATGTTCGCGTAAGCGATCCGAAGGGCGTGTTCATTGTGTCGCCGCGCCTTGACGTGGACTGGCGGCCGTTCGCGTTCCTCATCAATCACGTGAACGTGAAGAGCCTGCAGAGCGAGCTCATCACGATGGCGCGCAATCCCGAACTGATCCCGCAGCCGAGCGACCCGAACGCGCCACTGCTGCCCGATCTCGACATCGATATCGATCGGCTGCGCGTGGCTCGCTTCGTCATGGAGCCGCCGGTGGCCGGTCGGCGGCACATCGCGCGGATCGACGGGTCGGCGCATATTGCCGATCGGCGTGCCCAGCTGACGGTGGATGCCGGGGCGCTGCGGGGACCGGGCGTGGCCGGTGGCGATACGCTTCGCCTACGGCTGGATGCGGTTCCCGACGACAACAAGCTAACGATAGACGCGCGCCTGTTCGCGCCCGCTGGCGGCCTCGTTTCCGGCCTGGCCGGTACCAAGGCGCCGCTTACCGCCACGATCGACGGTCGCGGCAGCTGGAAGTCGTGGCAGGGCAAGTTGAACGCGACGCTCGGCGGCGGGCGTCTGGCGGATCTCAACCTGTCGGCCCGCGACGGGCATATCGAGGTGCGCGGCACGACCCGGCCGGGGCTGTATCTTGAAGGGCCGGTCGAGCGACTGACCGCGCCGCAGCTCGACGTAGCAATCGATTCGACGCTCGCCGAGCGGCGTGCGGATACCCGGTTCAAGCTGCGCTCCAGCGCGCTGGCGGTGGACGGCGGCGGCATCGTCGACCTGGCGAACAGCCGCTTCGGCAATTTCGCGGTCGATGCCAAGCTGCTGACGCCGGGCGCCATCGCCCCCAATCTGCGTGGTCGGGACGTGCTGGCACGAGTAGTGCTGAACGGCGCCTTCGCGACGCCAACGGTGGACTATAAGCTGCGTGCGACCACGCTGGGCTTTGCCGAAACCACGGTCGAGAACCTGTATGCCGAGGGGCTGGCACGGGTGGATGCGGATCGCATCCTGGTGCCCGTCCATGGTCGTGCGCGGCGCATTTCCGGGCTGAACCCTGCACTGGGTGGCCTCACGACTAACGTCCGGCTAGATGGCGATATCGCGATCGACATGCCGCAGATCCTCTCCGACAATCTGCGCATCCGCTCCGACACGATCGATGCGACCGCGATCATCGCCGCCAATATGGAAACCGGCCGGTACACGGGCGCGCTCAAGGGCCGGGTCAACAATTTCCGGGTCGAGAGTGTCGGCATCCTCAACCTGACGACCGATGCCGAATTGGTGACAAAGCCCAATGGCGGGTTCGGGATCGTCGGTCGCGTGGGCGTGCAAACGCGCCAGATCTTCAACGACGGCGCGCGCAGCTTCCTCGGCGGCAACGCCGTCGCCTTCACGAACTTCGGCTATGATACCGACGGAATCGTCACCTTCCGCAACATGAAGCTGACGGCGCCGCTGTTCCGCGTGACGCGGGGCGAGGGGCGTTATGACCTGAATACCGGTGCGGTCGCGGTGTCGGCCGACGCCTATTCCAACCAATATGGCTCGCTGTTCGCGCGGGTCAGTGGAAGCGCTGCCGCGCCGGTGGTGAACCTGCGCGCGCCGCGCCCCGGCGTCGGGATCGGCCTTGCCGACCTCAACGCGCGTATCGTCGGCCGCAACGGCGCCTATGCCGTGACCGCGACGGGCGGGACCACCTATGGTCCGTTCAATGCCGACGTCTTGGTCACGCCGGGATCGCAGCTGGCGATCGACATCCGCCGGGTCATCTTTGCCGGGGTCAATTTCGCCGGACGCGTGGTGCAGACCGCGGCGGGGCCGTTCGCCGGCCGCGTGCAGTTTGCCGGCTCGGGCACGCGAGGCACCGTCCAGTTGGGCGGGCAGGGACGCTATCAGACGGCTGCGATCGACGCGCGCGCCAATGCGGCCCGCTTCCCCGGCGACGTCGACTTCGTCATCGGCCGCGCGATCGTGAAGGCCAATGTCGTCCTCTACGATCAGCCCCAAGTGATCGCGGACGCCCAGGTTGCGGACCTGCGCTATGGCCCAACGGTGATCGAGAGCGGCCGCGTGAAGGTGAATTACGCCGGCGGCAATGGGACGGCACAGGCCCTGTTCACCGGCTCCAACAGCGTGCCGTTCCGACTGGCCGCTAACGCCCGTCTGTCGCCCGACAATTATCTGGTGGCGTTGCAGGGACAGGCCAACAACATCAACTTCCGCACCGGCAATCCGGCGCGCATCACCAACAATGCGGGCGTGTACCGGCTGGCGCCGACCCAGATCATCTTTGACCAAGGTCGTTTGCGCATTGCTGGCTCCTATGGTGACGGGCTCAGTGCGCAGATGCGTCTCGACAGCCTCGACCTGTCGATCGCCAATGCGCTGGTCCCGAACCTCGGCCTTGGCGGCAAGGCGACGGGCAGCCTGGACTTCGTCCAGGCGAGCGCCGAAGCCTTCCCGCAGGCGGACGCCCGGATGACGATCACCGGCTTCCAGCGGTCCAGCCTAGCCACGGTGTCGGAACCGGTGGACGTCGTCTTTGCCGGCCGGCTGTCGAGAAGCGGTGCCGAGGCGCGTGCGCTGATCAATCGCGGTTCGACGACGGTCGGCCGGTTGCAGGCGTTCCTGCGACCGCTCGGCACCGGCGGATCTTGGGCATCGCGCCTGATGGCCGCCCCGCTGAGCGGCGGCATCCGCTACAATGGCCCGTCGGGCGTGCTATTCAGCCTGAGCGGCCTCGCGCACCAGCAGCTGACCGGGCCGATCGTCGTCGCCGCGGACTTCGGCGGCCGTGTTTCGGCGCCGCAGCTGAACGGCCTGATCCGCGCCGACAATCTGACCTATGACAATGAAACCTACGGTACGCGCCTGTCGAACATGGCGATCCGCGCGCGGTTCAATAACGACCGGCTGCAGCTCGACAGCCTGACGGGGCGGGCGGGCGACGGAACCGTGCGCGCGCAGGGTTATGTCAGCCTGGCGGCGGATCAGGGGTATCCGATGCAGATCGATGCCCAGCTGAACGACGCACGGCTCGCCCGGTCGGATTCGCTGGGTGCGACCGCCACCGGCACTCTGTCGGTGACCAACGGGCGTGGCGGCGGGCTGATCAAGGCGGATCTCACCATCCCCGAGGCGCGCTACCAGATCATCCGCCAGGGGTCGGCGGAAGTGCCCGAGCTGACGGGCGTTCGCCGCAAGAGCGACATTCGTCCGGCGCGGATCACCGATCGGCCGGCGGCGGCGGAACCGCAGTCCATGGGGCTGTTCCGCCTCGATATCCGCATTCGCGCCGACAACCAGCTGTTCGTCTCCGGCATGGGGCTGGAGAGCGAGTGGGAGGCCGACATCAAGGTGGGCGGCACGTCCGCGGCGCCGCTGATCACCGGCGGGCTGGATCTGGTGCGCGGCACCTATTCCTTCGCCGGCAAGCGCTTCGACCTGGAACAGGGCCGGGTCCGCTTCCGCGGCGGGGCGATGACCGACCCGGATATCGATATACGCGCGACCACGGTGAACGACGGCGTTACCTTCGCCATCAACATCGCCGGCACGGGCCAGCGGCCGCAGATCACCTTCTCCTCCACGCCCTCGCTGCCGCAGGACGAGGTGCTGAGCCGGTTGCTGTTCGGCACCAACCCGGAGAATCTGTCGGCGATCGAGGCGCTGCAACTCGCATCCGCACTCAACTCGCTGCGCGGGTCGGGAGGCGGGCTGAACCCGCTGGGCAAGCTTCGGTCGGCCACGGGCTTCGATCGCCTGCGCATCCTCGGCGCGGACGATGCGGCTGGGCTCGGCACGGCGCTTGCCGCCGGAAAGTATCTGACCGACGATATCTATATCGAGATCGTCACGGATGCCCGCGGCTTC
Organism: Sphingomonas olei; assembly: GCF_045369765.1. NCBI lineage: Bacteria > Pseudomonadati > Pseudomonadota > Alphaproteobacteria > Sphingomonadales > Sphingomonadaceae > Sphingomonas > Sphingomonas olei. The sequence continues at coordinate 44,022 of NZ_JBIQEU010000010.1, read as the reverse complement.
ACCGCCACGCAGTTGACCATTGCGCTCAGCCGTTCGCTCAGCCTGCTGACCCAGGCGGGATCGTTCGGCGGATCGAATGCGCAGCTGCGCTACTCCAAGGATTATTGAGGGAGGCGGCGGCCAACGGATCATCAGCGATCTGGTGGCCGCCACTTACTGACACGCGAGTAAGTCTGGTCCTTTCCCCGCCCGGCGTGTTGCGGTACGCTCGGGCACAAGGAGAGGATCGGCCATGACCGAACACGTCGACGTCATCATCGTGGGGGCCGGACTGTCCGGCGTAGGCGCCGCGCATCACCTGCAGCGGCGTTGCCCGAACCGATCCTATCTGATCCTTGAGGCGCGCGCGGCGATGGGCGGGACGTGGGACCTGTTCCGGTATCCCGGCATCCGCTCCGACAGCGACATGCACACGCTGGGCTACAACTTCCGGCCGTGGACCAAGGCGAAGGCGATCGCCGACGGCCCGTCGATCCGCGAATATATCGAGGATACGGCACGGGAAGGCGGCATCGATCGCCGCATCCGGTTCAATCATCGCGTGACCGGCATGTCCTGGTCCACCCCCGATGCGTGCTGGACGGTGACCGCGGAAACGCCGGAGGGACCGGTAAGCTTCACCGCCAACTTCCTGCACATGTGCTCCGGCTATTATGATTATGAGCGTGGGCACGCGCCGCAGTTTGCCGGGCAGGAAGACTTCGCGGGGACGATCGTCCACCCGCAATTCTGGCCCGAAGACCTGGACTACAGCGGCAAGCGCGTGGTCGTGGTCGGCAGCGGTGCGACGGCGGTAACGCTAGTGCCGGAGATGGCGAAACGTGCGGCCAGCGTGACGATGTTGCAGCGATCGCCGACCTATGTCGTGTCGCGGCCGGCGCAGGATTCCATGGCCAATTGGCTGCGCGCGAAGCTACCGCAACATGCCGCCTACGGCATCACGCGGTGGAAGAACGTGCTGTTCGGCATGGTCTTCTACCGCATGACCCGCAAGAAGCCGGAAAAGGTGAAGCAGAAGCTGCTCGATCAGGTGCGCGAGCATCTCGGGCCTGATTACGACGTCGCAACCCATTTCACGCCGCGCTACAATCCCTGGGACCAGCGGTTGTGCCTGGTGCCTGACGCCGACCTGTTCGACACGATCAAGGCGGGCAAGGCGGAGGTCGTGACCGACACGATCGAACGGTTCACGCAGGACGGGATCAAATTGCAGTCCGGTCGCACGCTGCCGGCGGACGTCATCGTGACGGCGACAGGGCTGGAGGTGAAGCTGCTCAGCGGCATCGCGCCGGTCGTTGACGGGGAGACCAAGGATCTGTCCGCGGCGCTGCAGTACAAGGGGATGATGTTCTCCGACATTCCCAACCTCGCCTTCACGTTCGGCTACACCAATGCATCCTGGACGTTGAAGGCGGATCTGGTCGCCATGTACCTGTGCCGCGTCCTCAACACGATGAAGAAGCGGGGGATGCGGCAGGCCACTCCGCGCATCGGCGCCGAGCCGGTGGGCGTCGAGCCCTTCGTCGATTTTTCGTCGGGCTACATCCAGCGGGTGGCAGACCAACTGCCCAAGCAGGGCAACCGCAAGCCGTGGCGGCTGAATCAGAATTACGCCCTTGATGTCATGGCCTTGCGGTTCGGATCGGTGGACGACAGCATGGAGTTTTCCAACCCGGCGCCAGCGCGGGCGCGCTTCGCCGCGTGATATCGGTCGCCGGGACGCGGGGCCTTTCGATCGCCGGCAACTTGGGTCATGGCGCTGCTCGTTAACAGAACGGCGGAGTGTTGCCCGTGACTCAAGTGCTGATCCTCACCACCGGCGGAACCATCGACAAGCTCTATTTCGATGCGCTGAGCACCTATCAGATCGGCGACACGGTGGTGGACCGGCTGCTCCACACCGCGCGCGTGACGCTGCCCCACCGCATTGTCGGCCTGATGCGCAAGGACAGCCTGGAACTGACCGATGAGGATCGCGCCGCCATTCGCGACGCCGTCACACACGCGCCGGAGGACCGGATCGTCATCACGCATGGCACCGACACGATGACCGAGACGGCGCAGGCGCTGAGCGGGCTGGAAGGGAAAACGGTCGTACTGGTCGGCGCATTGTCGCCGGCGCGCTTTGCGGAGAGCGACGCGGCCTTCAATCTCGGCATGGCATTCGCCACCGCGCAGGTGGCGCCGCCAGGCGTCTGGATCGCGATGAACGGAACCGTGTTCGACGGTGCCAAGGTGCGCAAGGACCGCAGCCAGAACGCCTTCGTACCGGTGTGATCGTCAATCGGAGCTGCCGAATGAAAACGGCGCCGCATCGCTGCGGCGCCGTCCAGATCCTGGCAAAGCCTGAGGCTTACCGCTGCGCGAGGCTCACTGCGGCCACCGGCGGCGGGAAATCGAGCGAGCCGCACTTCTTCGTCTGCCACTCGCCCTTCTTTGACCAGCAGACCTTGTCGAGCCGCGGGACGCGTGATTCCGCATAGAAGGAGCGGGGGAACTGCTGCTCACCCCAAGGCGACAGGCTATTGCGCATCTCGCGCATCCGCTCCTGCGCGACCGCAGCGAAGCTGCCGCGCGGCGCATAGATCAGCGCACGGCCGATCGAACCGGCGGTCTGGCAGAAGTTGTACTGCGCCGCGATCGCGTTGAAGCTCGAATACGTCTTGGTGCCGAACTGGTCGAACGCCGTTTGCGCAGCCTTTGGCGTCTTGTGCGTGCGCTTGAAGTAGTCGTAAACCGTATCGTACGAATCCTTCAGCTCGGTCCGATGGTCGAGCAGGATTGCGTTGTAATTCTCGACCGTTAGCAACGTCGGTTCGAACTGGCACTGAAGCGCGGCGACATTCATGCCGGCACGCAGCGTCCAGGTGAGGGCCGCGCGGACCTCCTTCTCGGTCGCGCCGGGCAGTGCCTGCGCAATGCCCGGCTCATCCCCCCGGACAGCCTGACCGGAAAGGTCCTTGGACTTCATGAAAAACTGCGCCGACGCCGGCGCCGACGCGACCAGCGCGGCCATGACCACGCTCGCACCGAAGACCCGCAACCCAACCATTGATACCACTCCCCGCTACTCGCAACGCGCGGGATTCTTACGCCTTTTGGACCGAACCTCCAACACAGATCATGCACGGCCGGTCGAATTTGTGACGCCCGAATCAGAAAGGCCGCCCGGTTGCCCAGGCGGCCCATTAAATCACGTCAGAGACGCGATGATTACATCGCGTTCGTGCCGTTCATCATCATCATGTCGTTCGACAGCATCGTGTCGTTCGCCAGCATGCCGTCGTTCATCGCGCCGTCAACCGCCGTCATGTTGTCGGTCATGGTGTCCATGCCCTCGGTGGCGTTCAGATCAGTGATGGTGGTGTTGTCGACGTTGGTTTCGGTCTTGGAACCGCAAGCCGACACGGCGAGCGCTGCAGCCGCGATGGCCGAACCGGTCAGGATCTTCGAGATAGCACGCATGGATAGCTCCCTAGATAAAGGATTTGGACGGCGGACGGATCCTTAATACCCAAATCAGACTGGATATTAGTCAGAGAACGCCGCCCCCTCAAGTCTCGATTTTACGCGAACAAGTTAGACTTTCGAGGAAAGCGCGGCTCGTCAACGCCAGCGCAGCATCAAAGGTTTCAATATCATGGCTGGCCCCCAACGCCGCGGCGCTGGTCACGGGATAGTCGGCGATGCCGCAGGGCACAATCCCCGTGAAGTGCGACAGATCGGGCGAAAGGTTCACGGAGAAGCCGTGCATCGTCACCCAGCGGCGCACGCGCACGCCGATTGCGCCGATCTTCGCTTCGCGGCCCTGCGCGTCCTGGGTCCAGATCCCGATCCGGCCCTCGGCGCGAAATGCGGGAATGTCCATCTGCGCCAAAGCGGCGATGATCCATCCTTCCAGTGCGTGGACGAAACAGCGCACGTCGCGCCCACGCTCCGCCAGGTTCAGGACGAGATAGCCGATCCGCTGCCCAGGCCCATGATAGGTGTAGCGGCCACCGCGGCCCGCATCGATGACGGGAAAGCGCGCGTCGAGCAACTCGTCGGCGGACGCGCTGGTCCCGGCCGTATAGACGGGGGGATGTTCGAGGAGCCAGACAAGCTCGCGCGCCTCGCCCGCAGCGACAGCGGCCGCCCGCGCCTCCATCTCCTTCAGTGCCGCAGAATAGTCGGTCAGCCCCGGCGTCACCCGCCATTCGAGATCGTTGATGTCCATCGCACTGGAGCAGATGCGACCGGGCAGGGCGATTGGCAACCATTCGTCCGATCGAGTAGCGTCTACCCGTCGCAACAGCAGCAGAGTCGATTGATGATCAGCATGGGAACGGTGTGGGACCGCACAAAGGCGGTCATCGCCGGACGGCTCGGTATTCTGTTGTCACTTGCATTGGTGTTCCTGTTCGCGCCCACCGTCGTGCAGGCGAGCGTCGATGCCATGGCCGAGACCCCCGGCCAGCCGGGTAGCGGAACCGCGATCCTGTCGTTGATGGTGTCGCTGCTCGCGACCGTTGGCACGCTGGCGATCACGGCGGTTGCCACCGATCCTAACGTCGATCGTCCGCGCGCGGCCGCGCTGGGCATCCAGCGCCTTGGGCCGGCAATCGGGATCGTCCTTCTCCTGACGCTGGCGGCGTTGCTGATCGTGATGCCCGGCGTTCTGCTGATGGTGGCGGCGGGGCTGGACGTGACTCGGGCGCAGCTTGGGCAGGCGCAGGCCAATCTGAACCTCGGGGTGGCGGCCGCCGCCGGGCTGTACTTCATCCTGTTCTTCGCCCTGATGTTCTGGGTGACCGCGCGCTTCGTGCCGCTGCTGGCGGTAATCGTGAACGAACGCCGCGGCCTGGGCGCGATCCGCCGCAGTTTCGAGCTGACGCGCGGGAGCACATGGAAGCTGATCGGCGTGCTGATCCTGTTCGGGATCGTCTGCCTCGTCGCGGTGGTGGCCGCCACCAACGTGGCCGGGCTGATCACGCGATTGATCGTGGGGCCGGATCAGCCTGGCCTGGTGGCGCTGGCGGTGGCGATCACGACGGCGGCCCTTACGGCGCTTTTCGGGATCATCCAGTCGGTTTTTTCCGGCCAGTTCTACCTTGCCGCGCGTGATGTTAAGGACGCTGCGTGACCCCTACTTTCATGAACCTGCTGGCCAACGCCTGGCGGGTGTTCCGCCGCGATGCGGACCTCATCCTGCGCATTGCCGGGCCGCTCATCTTCCTGCCGGCGCTGGCGGTCCAGCTGCTGTGCGACCCGCTGCCGGCACTGCCGACCGAGCGCGGCGATGAAGCTGCCATGGAGCAGTGGATCAACGCCGTATCCGCCTGGGGCAACAGTAACGCCTTTTTCTACGTGCTGGCGGACCTGATCGGGATGATCGGCCTGGCGGCGATCGCATTGTTGCTGCTGTCGCCGGACCGGCTGACAGTGATCGGCAGCCTTGGCGCCGCCGTCCGACGCCTGTGGCGATTCGTGCTGCTCAACCTGCTCATCGCCATTCCCGTCGGGCTGGGATTGTGGCTGTTCGTCTTTCCGGGTCTCTATTTTCAGGCGCGCTTGATCGCGGCGCTGCCGGCGCTGGCTGCGGCGCCTGAGCTAAGCGCGGCGCGCGCCATCGGTCGTAGCTGGCGTCTCACTGCCAAGCCTGCCTGGGCGATCCTGGGCGCGGTCGTGTCGCTGTTTCTGGCGCAGTGGATCATCGTTCGCCCGCTGTTCCCGCTCGACACCTGGCTGCGTCAGCCGGAGCATGAGAACCGGTTCCTGATCGCCATGGTGGCGATATTGCTGACCGCCGCGACCACGATCTACAATATCGCGATCCTGATGGTGGGAACGGTGGTCTATCGCCGCGGGGTCAACAGCGGGATGTGAGGCGCGACGTCCGCGGGGAGCAGCCCGGCGACCCGCGGATCGGCAAACGTCTCCACCGTTCGCCGGATCGGGGCAAAGCCCTGCGCGCGGTAGAAATTGAGCGCTGACGGGTGATCGAGCGTGCAGGTATTCACCGTGAGCCGTTCGATCCCCGGCCGCCAGGCGCGCAGCAGCGCCTCCGCCATCAGCCAGCGGCCGTGGCCACGCCCGGTCAGTTCCGGGACCAATCCGAAATAGGAAATCTCGCCAACCGACGGCTGACGAAAGTCGAGTTCGACAAAACCGATCTCGATCCCCATCGAATCCATCACCGGATAGACTTCGATCCGCGGGTCCTGAATGATCGGCAGCAGCGTGGCGTCGTCCATCACCAGCCGCGAAAACCACAGCCAGGGCGCGCCAACCCGGCGGAACAGGATTCGGTAGGCGTCGGCGCCCGGTTGCCGCCAGCGAAAGATTCGCAGGGGAGACGAGGGCAGCGGCCGTAGCGGCGGCCGCGTCGTCATCTCCAGCGTCGTGACGACGGTGGCCAGTTGGTCATCAGGAACGGGCGTCAGCCCCATGTGGCGACCGGTGGCAGGCTCATCAGAATCGCGTCGATGTTGCCGCCCGTCTTGAGGCCGAACAGCGTCCCGCGGTCATAGACGAGGTTGAACTCGGCATAGCGCCCGCGCCATTCGTTGCGCGCTGCCATCTCCGCATCAGTGAAGGGCATGTTCATGCGCCGCCGCACGATTTGCGGGTAAATGTCGAGAAAGGCACGGCCGACATCCTGCGTGAACGCGAAATTGTCGGCGAACGCGCCTTCCAGATGGTCGTAGAAGATGCCGCCGACACCGCGATGAACCTTCCGGTGCGGGATGTAGAAATAATCGTCCGCCCATTTCTTGAACCGCGGGTAATGATCCGGATCGTGCGCGTCGCACGCCGTCTTCAGCGCCGCGTGGAAGTCCTCGGTGTCCTCGCTGATTGGCAGCGGCGGGTTGAGATCCGCGCCGCCGCCGAACCACCGCTTGGTGGTGACGAGGAAGCGGGTGTTCATGTGAACCGCCGGCACGTGCGGGTTCGCCATGTGCGCCACCAGGCTGATGCCGGTCGCGAAGAAGCGCGGATCATCGCCCGCCCCATGGATGGTCTTGCCGAACTCGCTCTCGAACGTCCCGCCGACGGTGGACACGTTCACGCCGACCTTTTCGAACACGCGGCCCTTCATCACCCCGCGAACGCCGCCGCCGCCCGGCTCGCCCGACGGGTCGTGACGATCCCAGGGCGTGTAGGTGAAGCTGGCCTCCGATCCTGCCTCGCGCTCGATCGCCTCGAACGCGGCGCAGATCTGGTCGCGCAGATGCTCGAACCATTGGCGAGCGGCGGTCTGTTCTGGGTCGAGCGTCAGCATGATCGCGCCTTTAGAGACAGGGTGGATCGGGTGTCGAGGTGCCAGAATGTCCTACCGGGCAGGCGCCTCAGCATGCCTGAGCTGGCGCAGGGCTTCGGCAAGGATGATTCCCGCGCTGACTGCGACATTGAGCGATCGCATGCCCGAAAGCAGAGGAATCCGCACGGCCAGATCGGCACAAGCATGCACGTCGTCGGGTACGCCAGCGCTTTCGCTGCCGAAAAGCAGGATATCCGACTGTTCAAAACGGGCGTCCCACAGGTCGGTCGCGCCGCGCGTGCTGGCAAGCACCAGCCGGCCATCACGCTCCTTGTTGAACGTCGCCCAATCGACATGCCGCGTGACCTGTCCGGCCGGAAGATAGTCCATGCCGGAGCGGCGTAACGCCTTGTCACTCCAGGGAAAACCCATTGGTTCGATGAGGTCGACGGGAACGCCAAAGCAAGCGGCGGTGCGCAGGATCGTTCCCACGTTGCCGGCGATGTCCGGTTCGTAAAGCGCAAGTCGCATGGCAATGCTTTAGCAATGGTGAGCCGTGCCGCCATGATGAAGCGCCGGTGAATGATCGCAAAATCACCATTGGCAGGCGCAGGGTGCGAAGCTATCAACCCGCCGACCCCGCGGGGCGATGGGGAAAAAAGGCGGGCGTCGGGGAGGCTCTTTCCAAATGCGCGTTCCCCGCCGGGGCCGGTTGGACAAGGGTTGGTGAATGGCGACGGCTGACAACACAATTACTCCGGGCGATTACCCAACGCCTGAAGCGGAAGACGGGCACGATCCCCGTCGTAGAGATTTCATCAATATCGCGGCTGTTGCATGGGCTGGCGTCGGCGCGGGCGTTATCGTCCTGCCGCTGATCAACCAGATGAACCCGTCGGGCGACGTGCTGGCTTTGTCGACGACTGAGATCGACATCAGCAAGATCGAGCCGGGTCAGTCGATCAAGTCGACGTTCCGCAAGCAGCCGCTGTTCGTGCGCAATCTGACGCCGAAGGAAATTGCCGAGGCCGATGCCGTTCCGGTGAGCGATCTGCGCGATCCGCAGACGCTGGAGGAACGCACCAAGTCGGGCAAGAAGAACTGGCTGATCACCCTGGGCGTGTGCACCCACCTGGGCTGCGTGCCGCTGGGTGCGGGCGAGGGCGAGAACAAGGGGCCGTTCGGCGGCTATTTCTGCCCGTGTCACGGCTCTGCCTATGACACTGCCGGCCGCATCCGCTCCGGTCCCGCACCGACGAACCTCGTCGTTCCCGAATATGAATTCACGTCCGACACCGTCGTGACGGTCGGTTGAGGTAGCACACAGATGAGCTTTCCCTGGGCCAAGCATTATGAGCCAAAGCAGCCGCTGATGCGGTGGATGGACGAGAAGCTGCCGCTGCCGCGCCTCGTCTACAACGCTGTTGGCGCCGGTTATCCGGTGCCGCGCAACCTCAACTATTTCTGGAACTTCGGCGTGCTCGCCGGCCTGGCGCTGGTGTGCCAGATCGTGACGGGCATCGTGTTGGCGATGCATTATGCGCCTAACAGCCTGGTCGCCTTCGGCTCGGTCGAAAGCATCATGCGCGACGTCAACGGCGGCTGGTTCCTGCGCTATGCGCATGCCAACGGCGCCTCGATGTTCCTCGCCGTGGTCTACATCCACATTGCCCGCGGCCTGTATTACGGGTCGTACAAGGCGCCGCGCGAAATGGTGTGGCTGCTGGGTGTCGTGATCTTCCTTCTCATGATGGCGACCGCCTTCATGGGCTACGTGCTGCCGTGGGGCCAGATGAGCTTCTGGGGTGCGCAGGTGATCACCGGCTTCTTCTCGGCCATTCCCTTGGTCGGTGAGCCGATCCGCGTGCTGCTGCTGGGCGGCTATGCGCCGGATAATGCTGCGCTGAACCGGTTCTTCTCGCTGCACTATCTGCTGCCGTTCGTCATCGCGGGCGTCATCATCCTGCACATCTGGGCGCTGCACATCCCGGGTTCGAACAACCCGACCGGCGTCGACGTGAAGGGTGAGCAGGACACCGTTCCGTTCCACCCGTATTACACGGCCAAGGACGGCGTCGGCGTTGCCGTGTTCTTCCTGGTCTTCGCGGCGCTGATCTTCTTCTCGCCGAACATGCTGGGTCACCCGGACAATTACATCGAGGCGAACCCGCTCTCGACGCCGGCGCACATCGTTCCGGAATGGTACTTCCTGCCGTTCTACGCGATCCTGAAGAGCTTCACCGCGGACTTCATCCTGACGGGCAAGCTGTGGGGCGTGCTGGCGATGTTCGGCTCGATCCTGCTGCTGTTCTTCCTGCCGTGGCTCGACAGCTCGCCGGTTCGTTCGGCCAACTATCGTCCGACGTACCGCTGGTTCCTGGCCGTGCTCGCAATCGACGTGCTGGTCCTGGGCTATATCGGTGGCGCGGAAGCGAATGCTCGCAACGTCATCATCGGTCAGATCGCGACGGCTTATTACTTCGCGCACTTCCTGATCATCCTGCCGATCGTCTCGCGCTCGGAGCGTCCGCGCCCGCTGCCGAATTCGATCACCGAGGCGGTGCTTGCCAAGCATGGCGGAACCTCGCCTGCACAGACCGCGCTGGCACACTGAGCCGATACGGGGGAATTGAAAGAAAATGGTTCGTACCATCGCACTCCTGATCGGCGCGGGATTCGTCTTCGTGCTCGGTATCGCGCTGTTCGGGACGGTTTCCACCGCGATCAGTGATCCGGCACCGGAGACCGCCGAACATGAGTTCCACCTCCATCCCAAGGATGCGGGGCTCTCCTCCGCTGGCCTGTTCGGCAAGTTCGACAAGCAGCAGCTGCAGCGTGGCCTCAAGGTCTACCAGGAGGTTTGCGCCGCCTGCCACAGCCTGAAGTATGTCTCGTTCCGCGACTTCGAGCAGCTCGGCTACAGCGAGGGCCAGGTGAAGGCGCTTGCCCAGGCGTGGCCGATCGAGCAGCCGAGCGTGAACCCGGACACGGGCGAAGCGATGACGCGGAAGAACATCCCGTCTGACCGTATCCCGAGCCCGTACCCGAACGAGGTCGCGGCGCGTGCGGCCAACAACAATGCGCTGCCGCCTGATCTGTCCCTGATCACCAAGGCTCGTCATGATGGCGCCAATTACGTTGCGTCGCTGCTGGACGGCTATCAGAACCAGCCGGCAGAGTTGCTGCGTAAGTTCCCGGACGCGAAGACGCCGCAGGGCCTTCACTACAACCCGTACTTCGCGAACCTGAACATCGCGATGCCGCCGCCCATCACGGCCGACGGGCAGGTGACCTACGAGGACGGCACGCCGGCGACCAAGGAGCAGATGTCGAAGGACGTGTCGGCATTCCTCGCCTGGACCGCGGAGCCGAACCTGGAATCGCGTCACGCCGCAGGATTTGCCGCGATCATCTTCCTCGCGATCTTCGTGTTCCTGACCTGGGGCGCGTACCAGAACGTCTGGCGCGGGGTTAAGCACTGAGCTGAACCAGAACGATCCCGGGCACGCCGGCCGGGATCGATAGCGAGAAAGCCCCGGTCGCCATTCGCGGCCGGGGCTTTTTTGTTGTGCGGCTTGCGGTCGCTTCGGTGCGAGCGCATGACCCGCCGTATGAGCACGAACGAGAGCCCTGAGATCAGCGCGGCCAGCCGCCATGTCGCAGCGGCAAACGCCGATAATGCCGATCTGAAGGCGCTGATCCGGACCATCCCGGACTTCCCGAAGCCGGGTATCCAGTTTCGTGACGTGACCACGCTGCTGCTGGATCGTTGCGGCTTTTCGAGCTGCGTCGGGCGGATGGCAGCGGCAGCTCCCGATCCGGTTGATCTGGTCGCCGGGGTCGAGGCGCGGGGCTTTCTGTTCGCCGGTGCGCTCGCCGATCGATTGAATGCGGGCGTGCTCCTGATCCGCAAGGACGGCAAGCTGCCGGGTGCCACGATCGCGGAGGATTATGCCCTGGAATACGGGCAGGATCGGATCGCGATGCACGCCGACGCCTGTGCCCCCGACGCACGCGTGCTGCTGGTCGACGATCTGATCGCCACCGGCGGGACGGCACGCGCGGCCGTTCGCTTGTTGCGCAAGGCGGGGGCCCGGGTCGTCCAGGCACAATTCCTCGTTGACCTGCCCGAGCTGGGCGGCGCCGACGCGCTACGGAAGGACGGGGTTGATGTGCATGCCCTGGTCGCCTTCGAGGGCCATTAGGAACTTCGCCGACCGCTTGTCGTTGTCGATGAATTGGCGGCGCGTATCAGCCGCTTCTCCGCCGTTGTAGGAGGATGCCATGAAGTGGCAGCGTGCAGGGCTGATCGCCATCATCTCGGCCCTTGGTTTCGCCTCGAGTGCCTGTACCGACGGCTATGGCTATAGTGGCGTCGGCCTCGGCTACGGCTCGGGCTATTATGGCGATCCCTATTACGGGGACCCCTATTATTACGGCGGTGCACCCTATGGCGTCGGGCTGGGCGGCACCTTCGGCTGGTACGACAATTTCTATTATCCCGGCACCGGCGTCTATGTGTACGATCAGTACCGTCGCCCGCGGCGCTGGAACAATGCGCAGCGACGCTATTGGCAGAGCAGGCCTGGCTGGAACCAGCCCAATCGTCGACCCGATTGGGGTGGCTTCAATCGTCCCGACCGCCCCGGGCGGCCGAACTGGGGTTCGGGTCGCCCGGGCAATCCCGATGCCGTGCGTCCGGGGCGGCCGCGCCCGCCCGGCGCCGCCCCGGGCCAGCGGCCAAATCCCTGGAACACTCCGGGATATAATCGTCCGCAGAACCCCGGTCGCCAGCCCGGTGCCGGTCGTCCGCAAGGCCCCCGGCCGGGTGGCTTTGGCAACCGCGGTGGGCCAGGGCGCGGCGCCGACCGCCCCGTCACCCGCCCACAGTGATCCCGCCCGCGCGCTGAACGGCGCGCGCGGCAGGCATTGGTGATGGTCAGCTAGGTCGCCGGTCGCGTGGCAATCAGGCCGTTCGATACCATGGTCATGACCACGACGTCGTCCTGGTTGAAGACGCTCATCCGGCTTTTGAAAATGCCCATCTCGGGCCGCGACTGCGACTGGCGCTTTTCGATCACCTCGGTCTCGCAGCGAAGCGTATCCCCGGGATAGACCGGCTTGACCCAGCGAAGCTCGTCGATCCCCGGCGAACCCAGCCCGGCAGACGGGTGGCGCTTCCCGTTCTCCACGATCATCGACATCACGATCGCGCAGGTGTGCCACCCGCTGGCGGACAGCCGCCCGAAATGGGTCTGGGCGGCGGCGTCGTCGGACAGGTGAAAGGGCTGCGGGTCGTAGCGCGATGCGAAGTCGACGACCTCCTCGCGCATTACCTTGTAATTGCCGAAACTTGCCCGCGCACCGACCTCGATGTCTTCGAAATATTGCATTGCCTCTCCTATCTGCGCCGTAGCACCGGGCGGAACACCGCATCCGTGCTGTCCAGCGTAGGGTCGGCGGGCAGGCCGAGCAATGTACGAAGCAGGGGGGCAACGGCGACATTGTCAAAGGCGCCGACCTTCTTCCCCGGGGCGAACGCGGGGCCGTTGGCGATGAACAGCGCCTGCATGCTGGGCGCATAAGGGTCAAAGCCGTGGTTGCCGCGCGTGTACGTCATGGTCGGTGCCGTCTTCTGAAGCTCCCAGCCGTCCTCGGCGAGGCACAGGAACGCAGGAACGCGGACGTTCTGGCCATAATGGAACCGGGCCGGAATCGCCTCCTTGCGCCAGCATTCCATATGGGCGTGCGGCTTGAGCAACGCCGCCGCGACGGCGGCATCGCGGCCGGGCAGCGGCGCGAAGGTCGCATAGGGGCCGCTTTCGACAACGCGCGCGTCGGTGGCGGGAACGATGCGGTCAAGCGCGACCACGCGCTCGCTCGACGTCTGCGACATGCCGTGGTCTGATACGATGATGAGGTTGGCGGGCTGCCCCAGCTCGGCAAGGCCCTCCACCAAGGCGCCGATCTGGCGATCCACCTCGGCAAGCGCGGTGTTCACGCCTGGTGAGTTCGGCCCGTTGCGATGTCCTTCCGTATCGACCACGTCGAAGTAGGTGGTGACGAAGCGCGGGCGGCTGGCGGCCGGACGCCGCATCCAGTCGATCACCTGGCGCACGCGATTGTCGCCGGGAAGCTGCTGGCTGAAGGCTTGCCAGTCATAGGGCCGGGTGCCGCCGGTAATATCGTTCGGCCAGGCTGTCGCGCGCGCGCCGCCCCAAGCGACGTTCGAGCCGGGCCAGAACATCGAGGCGGTCGGAATGCCGGCCTCTTCCGCGGTCACCCAGATCGGCGGCACGGCGTTCCACCAGAAGGGATCGTCGCTCGCCATGGTGAAGACCTCACCCGGGCGACTGGGATCCTCCATCATGTTGGCGGCGATGCCATGCCGGTCGGGACGTACGCCTGTGACGATGGTCCAGTGATTGGGAAAGGTCTTGGAGGGAAAAGAGGGGCGCATCGGCCCTGTCACGCCCCCCGCCGCGAGACGCGACAGGTTCGGCGTCAGACCACGCTTCAGATAATCGGGATGAAAACCGTCGATCGAGATGAGGATCGTGACGGGTGCCCGCTGCATTTCGATGGCCGCGCTTGTCACGCCAGCCGGCGCGGTTGCGGAGGGGAGGGCCGGCGGGGTCTCGGGATAGGCGCAACCGGCGAGGGCGGTGAAAGCAGCGAAGGCAGGCACGAGTCGACGGATCATGGCGCCCCGTTAGCTCGCGTCACCGCTCCTGTCTTGCGCAGCATTGTTACAACAGGCGATTTGCTCGCCGGATGGAGGCCGCGATCAGCGGCCCTCCATCGCGTCACCGAAGCCTCAGCGCGCCGCCGGTGCGTCCGCCGGCGTAACCCGCCAGATGACGTTGCCGACATCGTCCGCGACCAGCATGGCGCCGGCGCGATCGCCGATGACCCCCACCGGGCGGCCCATCGCCTTGCCGTCCGCGTCGAGGAAGCCCGTCAGCACGTCGACGGGCTTGGAGCCGGGCACCGGCCAGCCCTTGTCGGTAAAGGGCACGAAGACGACCTTGTAGCCAGACGGCGGCACGCGGTTCCACGAACCATGTTCGCCAATGAACGCGCCATAGTTGAACCGCTGACCCAGCTTCACGTCACCTGCGAAGGTGAGGCCCAGCGCCGCGACGTGCGGTCCCAGCGCATAGTCGGGGCGCTTCGAATATTGCTGAAGCTGCGGGTTGCCCGGCTCCACGCGCTTGTCCGGATAGCCGCCCCAATAATACCACGGCCACCCGAAATGGTCGCCGAGTTCGACGGCGGTCAGGTAATCGGGGACGATGTCGGAGCCGAGCATGTCGCGCTCGTTGACCACGGTCCACAGCTGGTTCGACTGCGGATTGATCGCCATGCCATTGGCGTTGCGCAAGCCTGCGGCATAGATGCGCGAGGTCTTTTCCTTCGGCCACACCTGCAGGATCACCGCGCGACGACGCTCCAGATCGAGGCCCTTTTCGGCGATGTTGGAGGCCGATCCCACCGACACGTACAGCGTGCGGCCGTCCTCCGCCGGGATGACGTTGCGCGCCCAATGGTTCTCCCCGCCCGGCAGCTTCACCACCACTTCCGGTGCGGCGGTAATTTTGGTCGCGCCTTCCTCATAGGGCACGCGCACCAGCGCATCGGTGTTGGCGATGTACAGATGCCCGTCGAACAGCGTCATGCCGAAGGGCGAGTTCAGGCCGGTCATGAATTCCGACCGGAAATCAACGCGGCCGTCGCCATTCTCATCCCGCAGCAACGTGATGCGGTTGGCCGACGGTACGCCCGCGCCCGCACGCCCCATCAGGTACCGCATGACACGATCGACGAAGCTGCGCCCGCGCGGCGGAGAGTTGGTCTCTGCCACCAGGATGTCGCCATTGGGCAGGCGATACATCCAGCGGGGGTGATCGAGATTGTCGGCGAAACGCTCGACCTTAAGGCCCGCCGCCGGCGTCGGCTTCGCACCCGCCGGCCAGCCGATCGCATCGGCAACCTTGACGGTCGGGATGATCTGACTGCGCGGCGCGGTGATGTTTGGACGCTGCCCGGTCACCTCCTGCACATCGAGCCGCGCCTTGTCGGGCCAGCTCAGCCAGGCGAAAATGCCCACCGCCACCAGGACGATCAGGCCAAGCACGATCAAGATGTGTTTGCGCATGCGCGGTGAGATAGACTGACGCCGCAGGGCGGGGAAGGGGGGAGATGCTTCGCCCCGCCAGCGACCGCTGCGTCAGCGCAGAAGCTGATCGCCCAGCAGCAGGAGCAATTTCACGTCCATCGCGACGCCTTCTGCGCGCTTGGCGTCGACGAAGAATTTCACCTCGGCCAGCGGCACGAGATGGACGGTGATCTGCTCATGCTCGTCGCCGCCGCCATCACCCACCTTGCTAAGGTTGCCCGCGCGCACCAGCGTGAAGCCCTCGCTGACCATGCCGGGCGATGAGTTGAACTCACCGATGATGTCGATCGCACCGGCGCGGTAGCCGGTTTCTTCCTCCAGCTCGCGCACGGCGGCATCCGCCACATCCTCGCCCGCATCGGTGTCACCCACCAGGCCGGCGGGAAGCTCAAGACAGCGGCGGCCGAGGGGGACGCGGTACTGCTCGACCAGAACGATCTCGTCTGCGTCGGTGATCGCCAGGATGACCGCGGCCTGCATGTCGCCTGACCGCGCGGCATATTCCCACGGCCCCTGCTTCAGCACCTTGATGAAGCGGCCTTCCCACATCGTGGCGGGCGGTTCATCTGCCATCGTCAGAGCTCGATCAGGCGGTCGGGCAGCTCATTCGGATTGCTGCCGCTGCGGGGGAAATGCTCGGCCAGCACGACGCCGATCTCCTCGACCGCCGCGGCCATGCCCTCGCCGGCGCGGCCGTCCTTCACGCCAGCAATCAGCGCCGCCATCGCATGGCCCCAGACGTCGGGCGACACACGCTCGTGGATACCGACGTCCGCGATGATCTCCGCGCGATGCTCGGCGAGGCTCAGGTACAGGAGCACGCCGGTGGCCGCCATCGTGCGATGCTCCGCGGAGGCGCGAAACAGCGCCAGCGCCCGGCGGCGCACGCGGCGCGCCTTGGTCGCGCGCGGCGTCAGCGCGATCCGAAGCGGCGCAGCCGTCAGGATCAGCCGAACCGCAACAAAGGCCAGCGCCGCCAGCGCGGTCGCAATGGTGAGAGCCGCGCCGGTGGAGACATGATCGGTCCAGGGATCGCGGATCAGCGCGTGGAGGTGATCGACCCATTCCGGAAAGGTCGCCAGTACCGCCAGCACCAGCAGCATGGCGAGCGCGGCATAGTGAACGACGATGTCGACATAGCTGTCCGACCGGCCGGCGACGATCGTGACGATCTCGCCGCTCGTATTCGCTTCGGCAGCCTTAACCGCGGCGGTTACCGCCGCATGATCTTCGGGGCTCAAATGCATTACCAGTCCCCCGAGGCGCCGCCGCCGCCGAAGCCGCCACCGCCGCCGCCGCCGAAGCCGCCGCCACCCCAGCCGCCACCGCCGCCACCCCAATCGCCGCCGCCGGAGCCACCGCCCCAGCCGCCACGGCCGGCCTCGCGGCCAATCTCGCTGGCGATCGACCAGAGGACGACCGGGAGAGCGCCGCTGCCATCGCCGCGATAGCGCTTCCCGCCACCGCCGCGACGACGCGCGACCGACAGAAAGACGAAGAGCGCGACCATGCCCCAGAAGACGATGCCGATCGGCACGCCGTCGCCGCCGGTGCGCTGCGCCTTGTGGGCCTGATCGAACTGCTTCACCGCCGCATCGAGCCGCGCCTGCGCCTCCTCGGGCGAGGAGCGCAGCTGAGTCACCAGCGCATCGGTGCCCGCCGCGATGCCGCCCGGCAGGTCACCCGCCTTGAAGCGCGGGAGGATTGCCTGGCTGATGATCACGCTCGACAGTGCATCGGTGATGAAGGGTTCCAGCCCGTAACCGACCTCGATGCGCACCTTGCGCTCGTTCGGCGCGACGAGAAGGATGGCGCCATTGTCGACATCCTTCAGGCCGACGCCCCATTCGCGTCCCAGCTTGTAGCCATATTCCTCGACCGGATAATTCTCGAGGCTAGGTACCGTGACCACCACCAGCTGCCGCTTCGTGTCACGCTGAAGCGCGTCGAGCTTGGTGGTCAGGTCCGCCTCCACCTGGGGTGGCAGGACGTTCGCGGCATCGACGACGAACCCGGTGAACTTCGGGAAGGTCTGCGCCGATGACGGGCTGGCGACGAACGCCAGCACCATCATCATCGCGGCAAGCAGCCGGACGATCCAGGCGCGCAGCACCAACGGGCTCAATCCGCTGGTGCCGGCAGCGACACCTGCGACGAACGATCCGGCATTCCAACGAATGGGGACGGAGATGGTCATTCGGTGATCAGGCCCCGAAATCGACCTTGGGGGCTGTCTCCGCGCCCGGCGTCGTCGCGGCGAACGGCACCATCGGCTTCGCGCCGTAGAAGATCTTGGCGCCGATCGCATCCGGGAAGGTGCGGATCCTGGTGTTATATTCCTGCACCGCGGTGTTGTAATCGTTGCGCGCGATCGTGATCCGGTTCTCGGTGCCCTCGAGCTGGCTCATCAGGGTGGTGTAATTGCCCTGGCTCTTCAGCTCCGGATACGCTTCCTGCAGCCGCTGCAGCGACAGCGTCAGGCCGGCCTGCGCGCGCTGATACGCCTGCATCTTGGTCGGATCGCTCAGCTCCTCGGGCGAGACCTGGATCTGGTTGGCCGAGGCGCGGGCCTGGGTCACTTCGGTCAGGATCTCCTTCTCCTGCGCGCCGGCCGCCTTCACGGTCGACACCAGGTTGGGGATCAGATCGGCGCGGCGCTGATACTGGTTCTGCACATCAGCCCAGCGAGCCTTGGCATTCTCCTCCGCGGTGGGCACGCTGTTGATGCCGCAGCCGGCGAGGCTCGCGGAAACAGCGACAAGAAGCAGGGGACGGAACGTCATGGGCGTGGGTCTCCAAGAAAACACTGTATGATCAATATAGGACGGTGTGCGCTCTTGGCGATAGGGCAATGCCCCGATATCGTCGCGGAAACGATGAAGGGATGAGCCATGCTCAAGGAATTCCGGGCGTTCATCGCGCGGGGCAACGTGCTGGATCTCGCCGTGGCGGTGATCATCGGCGCCGCATTCGGCAGGATCGTCACCTCCCTGACCGAAGACGTATTGATGCCGATCATCGGCCGGATCTTCGGCGGGCTCGATTTCTCGAGCTATTTCATACCGCTGGGCAAGATTCCGCCGAACCTCGCTGGCTCCACCGATTATGTCGCGCTGAAGCAGGCCGGCGTGCCGCTGATCGGCTATGGCGCCTTCGTCACCCAAGCCGTCAATTTCCTGATCGTCGCCTTCATCATCTTCATGTTGCTGCGCACGGTGAACCGCGCGATGGCCATGTTCGAGAAGGAAAAGGCGCAGGCGGCCGAGGAGCCGAAGGCAGAAGCGGCTGAAATCGCGCTTCTTCGCGAGATCCGCGACGAACTGAAGGCGCGTCCCCCTGCATGATCGCCGGGGGCGGCCGCAGCCTGCTCAGGCCGCGGCCATCTCCTCTGCCGTCGCGTCGGCCAGGCTGGTGCCGTCGAGGATCCGTGCGGTTTCGTCGCGAACCCGCGCCATCGCGTGCCGGATGGCGCAGTCCGCCTCGCTCTTGCAGTCCTTGCAGGGGCGATAAGCGGTGCGGCTCACGCAGGGCACCAGCGCGAGCGGCCCTTCGATCACGCGGATGATCTCGCCCAGGGAGATGAGGTGTGCTGGCCGGGCGAGCATGTACCCGCCCATCTTGCCACGATGGCTGTGCAGCAACCCGGCATCGCGCAGATCGGCGAGGATCAGCTCAAGAAACTTGCGCGGCACATTCGCCTCTACGGCGATGCGGTTCATCGGCACGGGCGGGCCGCCGGCCGGTGTCGTCGCGAGGAAGATCATCGAGCGGAGGCCGTAACGGGAACGCTGGGTAAGCATGATACCCTGTTATATGCACCCGCATTATGGCGACTGGAAGGCGCGCCGGCCAACTTTCTAGCCCTTCCAACTTTCTGTCCGCCATCCTATATGGGTCGGGCTCGCGGGGCTTGCCCCGCGGCTATGGCGATAAACGCCGGCGAAGAATAGGCACAGCGGACCCGGGGGCAGTACCCGGCGGCTCCACCATCGCTTCTGCTTTCAGCAGGGACGTTGACGGGGCCGAACCAGGATCGACGTGTGTTGAAAAGCGCTGGTTTTTGCTCGGAATGGGACCACCGTGACGGCCCATACACAAGTGCCAACGATAACGAAGCACTCGCGATTGCGGCGTAACCTGACGGCTTAACGGCCTAAGGTTACACCAAAATAGCGCGGTTGGACCGCACCGGGCAACAGAAGCGGATTCCAGCGGCACGGGGAGCGCCGGGCAACAGAAGCTCCCCACCCGTTCCGTTCGGCCCGCTGTTCGAAGGCGTGTCGCCGATCCCCGATCGACCTTCGTCTTGCTATCGCCGGACTGGCGCGCAAATAGACGTCATGGCGATCACCAGCGTACCCGGTCATCCTTCCGCTCACCGCGCCGCGATCGGCGCTGCGGTGGCAGCACGGCTTGATGCGGACCCCCGATCGATCCGGCTGCCCAGCGAGCAAGCGGCGGCGTGGAAGATTCCGAACTATCTGGACGTGGCGACGTGCAAGCGGCTGGTCGCGATGATCGACGCCAATCGCCGCCCCTCGACCTTGTTGTCGGACAGTGGCGACAGCTCGTTCCGCACGTCGGAAAGCTGCGACATGAACCGCCGCGCGCCGGATATCGAGCCGATCGACGTGGGCCTCGCCAACCTGCTGGGCATCGACCCTGCCTGGGGCGAGACGATGCAGGGGCAGCGCTACGCCCCCGGCCAATATTTCAAGGCGCATCACGATTATTTCCACGAAGGCGAAAGCTACTGGCCGTCGATGAAGGCGTCCGGCGGGCAGCGCGTGTGGACCGCGATGATCTTCCTCAACGACGTCGACGAGGGCGGCGCGACATGGTTTCCACAGGCCGGCGTGCGCGTGAAGCCAAAGCGGGGCACGCTGCTCGCCTGGAACAACATGAACCCCGATGGCAGCCCCAACACCGCGACCCTGCACGAGGGGACGTCGGTGTCGGAGGGCGTGAAGTACATCATCACCAAATGGTTCCGCGAAGCGCCCTGGACCCCGGCGGCGTGACGTCATGAGACACGTGCTGGGTGTCGAACGCTCGATCCTGGGCCAGCCGTGGCGCTGGCGCGCGACCGCGGCGGAGGATCTTGCCCCTACCGATCTCGTCACCCAGCTGCTGCTGGCGCGGGGGTGTCCGCCCGAGGCGCTCGACGATCATCGCGCGCCCTCGATCCGCGCGTTCATGCCCGACCCCTCGATCTTCCGCGACATGGACACGGCGGCAATGCGGCTGGCTGATGCGGTCGAGCGCGGAGAGAGCATCGCCATCTTCGGCGATTATGACGTGGATGGCGCGACCTCCTCGGCGCTGATGCTCCTCCTCCTGCGTCAGCTCGGTGTCGAGGCGCGGGTCTATATTCCCGACCGGATGACGGAGGGATATGGCCCCACCGTCGCGGCCATGACCCGGCTGGCGCACGAAGGCGCGTCGCTGATCGTGACGGTGGATTGCGGCGCGCAGGCGTTTGACGCGCTTGCTGCCGCCCACGCTGTCCCGGTGGATGTTATCGTGGTCGATCATCACCAATGTTCGAGCGAGCTGCCGCTGGCGCATGCCGTGGTGAACCCCAACCGCCTCGACGAAGGGGAAGGGGCCGCACACGGCCATCTGGCAGCGGTCGGCGTCGCCTTCCTCCTCGGTGCAGCGCTGCTCCGCGTTCTGCGCGGGCGCGGCTATTTCGCCGCCCGCGCAGAGCCGCGGCTGCTCGACCTGCTCGATCTCGTCGCATTGGGCACCGTCGCCGATGTCGCGCAATTGCGCGGGCTGAACCGGGCGTTCGTCGCGCAGGGGCTGAAGGTCATGGCCGGCAGGCGCAACATCGGCCTCGCCGCGCTGATCGAGGCTTCGCGGCTGACCCGCGCACCGACCGCGACCGATCTTGGCTTTGCCCTCGGACCGCGCATCAACGCGGGTGGCCGGGTGGGGCGAGCAGATCTTGGCGTGCGCTTGCTCACCACCAACGATCCGGCGGAGGCGCGCGCGATCGCCGCTGAGCTTGACCGGCTGAACGAGGAGCGCCGCGCGATCGAGGCCGCGGTCCAGGCAGAGGCCGAGACGATGTGCGCCGCGGGCCGCAGCATGACCGTCGTCGCGGGTGTCGGCTGGCACCCGGGCGTCATCGGCATCGTCGCTGGCCGCCTGAAGGAGAAACTGGGTCAGCCAGCGATCGTCATCGCCATCGACGAGAACGGCGTCGGCAAGGGCTCCGGACGCTCGATCACCGGCGTCGATCTGGGGCAGGCCGTCCACGCAGCGAAGGAGGCCGGGCTGATCGTCGCTGGCGGCGGCCACGCCATGGCAGCCGGGCTGACGATTGCGGCGGACCAGATTCCGGCCTTTGCCGACTTCCTCGAAGAATTGCTGCGCGACCGGATCGCCGCGGCCGTGGCTGACCGCGCGCTGCTGGTTGATTCGGTTCACGCCCCCGGCGGGGTGACGCCCGACCTGGTCCATGCGCTGGAGGCGGGCGGGCCCTATGGCGCCGGGTGGCCGAGCCCGCGTGTCGCCATCGGCCGCGTCCGCCCGGTACGCGTCGATGTCGTCGGTAACGGCCATGTCCGTGCGATCGTCGCCGGGGATGACGGGCGCAGCCTGAAGGCGATGGCGTTCCGCGCGGCGGATACCGCGCTCGGCGCCGCATTGCTCGGCGCGCCCTCGCACCGTCGCTTGTGGCTCGCCGGGCGCGCCAAGGTGGATGACTGGGCGCAGCGGCCTGCCGCAGAATTGCATATTGATGATGCTGCATGGGCAGATTGATGCATCGGGGCGTTGACAGCCGGCTTTGGCCCCTCTAGCAGCCCCCTCGCTGGCCCCTTCGTCTAGTGGTTAGGACGCGGCCCTTTCACGGCTGAAACACGGGTTCGAGTCCCGTAGGGGTCACCAGCTAAAAGCCCGCTTCGCCGGACTGGCGCCATGATGGGCGTCAGGAGGGGCGAGATGAGTTTCGATCTCACGGGGCGCACCGCGCTGATTACCGGCGCATCGTCGGGCCTGGGCGCTCACTTCGCTGAAATCTTCGTTGCTGCGGGTGCGCGGGTCGTGATGGGCGCGCGCCGTGTCGATCGGGTGCGCGACCTTGCCGACCGGCTCGGGGATCGTGCCTTGCCGGTCGCCATCGATGTCCTGGATGAAGCCTCCATCACCGCCGCTTATGATGCCGCCGAAGCGCATTTCGGCGCGATCGACACGGTTGTCGCCAATGCCGGTGTTGCCAATGGTGGCCGCGCGATCGACATCCCCGCGGACAAGCTGCGCCAGACGATCGATACCAATTTCACCGGCGTGCTGCTGACCGCGCGAGAGGGGGCGCGGCGGATGATCGCCGCCGGCTCGCGTGAGAGTGGCCGCGGCCGCATCGTGCTGATCGGGTCGATCACCGCGCACGTCACCGGCCATGGCGACAGCGCCTATGCCGCGTCGAAGGCGGCCGTCGCGCATCTCGGCCGCAATCTGGCGCGCGAATGGGTGCGGCTGGGCATCAACGTGAACGTGCTTCAGCCCGGCTATATCCAGACCGAGATTGCCGGCGACTGGTTCGAGACCGAGGGCGGCGCCCGGCAGGTCGCGGGCTGGCATCGCCGCCGCTTCATGCCGATCGACGTCCTCGACCCCCAGCTGCTGTATTTCGCCTCGGACGCGAGCGCGATGGTGACCGGGTCGGTGATCGACATCGACGACGGCCAGTCACTCTGAACCACGCGGCTTCGACAATCCGATGCTGGACGCGTAAGCAGGCGCGGTGCGGACGATTGATCTGAATGCCGATCTGGGGGAGGGTTTCGGCCCCTGGACGATGGGCGATGATGCGGCGATGCTGTCGCTCGTCACCAGTGCCAATGTCGCCTGTGGCGGCCATGCAAGCGACCCGGAGACTATGTTCCGCACGCTGGAGATGGCGCGCGATCGGCGGGTCGTCGTCGGCGCGCATCCAAGTTACCCCGACATGGCCGGCTTTGGTCGTCGTCGGCTGATCGCGCCGCCTGAGGAGATCACTCGTTTCGTCGCCGCGCAGGTAGGGTCGCTGGTGGCGATCGGTGCGCTCGCTGGGCATCGCGTCCGCTATGTGAAGCCGCATGGCGCACTCGCCAATGTCGCGGCGGTGGAGCGCGACGTGGCCGATGCCATCGCGCGGTCGGTTCAGGCGATCGATCCGCAGCTCGGCATCCTCGCCATCGCGGGCACGCAGCTTGAGCTCGCGACCCGTGCGCTCGGCATGACGGTGTATCGTGAGATCTACGCCGATCGCGGCTACACCGCGGCGGGCCTGCTGGTGCCGCGCGATCAACCCGGCGCGATCATTCACGATCCGGCGGAGGCGACCGATCGCCTGCTGCGCTTCCTCGAAACCGGCGCCATGCTCACCGTCGATGGCGGGCAGGTCCCGCTACAGGCGGATTCGATCTGCGTGCACGGCGACAATCCCTCCGCGGTCGACATGGCGCGATCGATCCGCACGGCGCTGAGCGAACACGGCATCGCGATCACCTCCTTCGTGCACGACGCATGACGAGCCCGGTGCTCCGGCCGGCAGGTGCGGCGGCGCTGCTGGTCGATTTCGGCGAAACTATCGACGATGCGGTCTACTCGCATGTCGTAGCGCTCGATCAGGCCGTGCAGGCCGACCCGCCGGTGGGCCTGTGCGAGACGGTGCCGGCGTACGCCAGCCTCCTGCTGGTCTTCGATCCGCTGATGACGGACCACGAAGCGGTGGGGCGCCATGCACTCCGGCTGGTGACGAACGCAGAAAGGCTGACGGCAGCACCTCGCGTCCATGACGTGCCGGTCTGCTATGATGGGGAGGCGGCACCCGACCTCGCGGCGGCAGCCGAGGCGCTGGGAATTACGCCGGAGGCGCTGATCGAGCAGCATCTGGCGGGCGACTATCGGGTGTATATGTACGGCTTCGCGCCGGGATATGCCTATCTCGGCGGGGTGCCCGAGGCGATCCATCTGCCGCGCAAGCCGGCCGCGGTACGCGGCTATCCGGTGGGAAGCGTCATGATCGCGGGCCCGCAATGCCTAATCACGACGCTGCCTATGCCGACCGGCTGGTGGGTGATCGGGCGCACAGCGGTGCGCGTGCTGGATGCAGATGCCCAGCGCGCGTTCCTGTTCGATCCCGACGATCGCGTGCGCTTCACGCGGGTTCATGGGGATATGTTCGGGTGAGCCGGGTGCGTCTCAGGATCGTTGATGCCGGTCCGATGACCAGTGTGCAGGATGGCGGCCGGCCCGGCTGGCGCCGCTTCGGCGTGCCGCCCTCGGGACCGGTCGACCGGCGCGCCTTTGCCGCTGGGATGGCGGCGTGCGGAGGCAGTACCAGCGGCATCGAAGTCGCGCCCGGCGGCCTGACGTTCGTGTGCGAGGAGGGCGCGGTGGCCATGGTGGTCACTGGCGCTGCGCAGGCCACCGTCAACGGGGTCGATCTTGGGGGATGGAGCCGCTTAACGCTGCCGCAGGGGGCGACATGCGTCGTGCGGGTCGAGCAGGCGTGCTGGGGCTATGTTGCCTTCGCCGGAACGCTGCAGGCGCCGTCGTGGCTCGGCAGCCAGTCGACGCATCTGATCGCGGGGCTGGGCGGGGGGCGGCTGGGCGCGGGCGACGTGGTGGAAATCACCGAGGCGCGCGAAAACCTGGCCTTTGCGATGTTGCCGGCGGCGCCGGATCGGCCTGTGCGCGGCCTTTTTCGCGCGGTGCTCGGCCCCCAGCAGGATCATTTTGGCCAGGAGGCACTCGCGCTGCTGACGTCGGCCAGCTTTGTCGCGACGAGCCGCTTCGATCGCATGGGGCGGGGGCTCGACGGGCCGGCGCTCCAGCCGCTGCGGATCGACATGCCGAGCGGGCCGGCGGTGCGCGGCGCGCTACAGATTGATGGCGAGGGGCGGGTCAGCCTGCTGACTGCCGACCATCAGACGACGGGCGGCTACCCGCGCATCGCGGTGGTGATAGAGCCGGATATCGATGCGCTCGCCCAGCTGCCCCCCGGCGAGGCGGTGCGGTTCGAGCTGGTCAGCGCGGCCGAGGCGATTGCCGCGACCCGAGCCGCGGCGTCACCCGATCAGGCGTGGCTGAAGGAAATTGCGGCGGGCGTGCGCCAGCGCGCGCCATTGATGTTGGCCAATCTGGTCGACGGCATGGCGGTGCGGCAGGGCACCAGCCGGTAGCGGCCCGCCTGACGGCAGGCAGGCCGCGGGGGCCGGGAGCTCAGGCCGGCTTCTTGGCGACGCCGACAAGCGAGGGGCGCAGCAGCCGGTCGCGGATCATCCAGCCCGACTGCATTTCCTGCACGATCGTGCCCGGCTCCGCGTCCGAAGGCACTTCGATCATCGCCTGGTGCCGGTTGGGGTCGAGCGGCTGGCCCATCGCCTCGATCCGGGTCAGGCCGTTGCGCTGGAACACGTTGACCAGTTCACGCCCGGTCGCCTCGATCCCGGCGATCAGCCCTTTCACCCGCTCATCCTCGCGCAATTCGGCGGGGATCGACGACAAAGCGCGTTCGAGGTTGTCGTTGACGCTCAGCACGTCGCGCGCGAAGTTGGTCGCGGCATAGGCGCGGGCATCGGCCACGTCCTTTTCGGCACGGCGGCGCACGTTCTGGATCTCGGCCTGCGCGTAGAGCGTCTGCTGCTTCGCCTCGGCCAGCTGGTTCTCCAGTTCCGCCGTGCGGTCATGCTCGGCCACTTCCGGCGCCTCAGCAGCGGTCTCTTCGCGGAGATCTTCGGCCGGCGGGGTGCTTTGCGTGTCGGTCATCATTTCCCTGTCATCTTCTGGCTGCTCAACCCATCAGGCGAGCGAGCGTTGCTGCCGTGAAATCCACCATGGGCACGACGCGGGCGTAGTTCAACCGCGTGGGGCCGATCACACCCACCACGCCGACGACGCGGCCGTCGCTGCCGCGGAACGGCTTTGCGATGACGGACGAGCCGGACAGCGCGAAAAGCTTGTTCTCCGCACCGATGAAGATGCGCGTCGCGTCGCCCGCGCGGGCAGAATCGAGCAGCGCGGCGATTTCCTGCTTTCCGTCGAGATCATCGAGCAGATCTCGCACCCGATCGAGGTCGGCGGCCGCCGCATCGTCGAGCAGCCGGCCCTGGCCGCGCACGATCAGCACCGGGCGGCGTTCCCCATCCTCGCTCCAGACCGCGATGCCGCGTTCGATCAGGACGCGGGCCGCGCTGTCGAGCGCCGCGCGATCGCGCGCCAGTTCCTGGTCGATCCGTGCGCGGGCCGCCGCCAGCGTCAGGCCCGACAAAGTGGCGGACATGTAATTGCCCGCCTCGATCAGGGCGGAGGCGCCGACGCCGGGCGGAAGATCGACGACGCGATTTTCCACCGCGCCATCCTCGCTGACCAGCACGGCGAGCGCCTGTCCATGCGACAGGGGCACGAAGCCGATCGAGCGCAGCACCTGTTCGCGTTTCGGCACCATGACCAGACCGGCGCAGGCGGAGAGGCCCGACAGCGCCGCCGTGGTGGCGGCCAGCGCCTCCTCCACCGGGCCGCCAAGACCGGCGCGCGCCTCGATCGTGGCGCGTTCATCGGCGGACGGCTCCAGCGCCTGCATCATGCCGTCGACGAACAGGCGCAGGCCAAGATCGGTCGGCATCCGCCCGGCCGAGGTATGCGGGGACGCGAGCAGCCCGGCCTCCTCAAGCTGGGCGAGGACGCTGCGGATGGAGGCGGGCGAGAGGTTGAGCCCGGCCTGCGCCAGCGTCTTCGATCCGACCGGCTGGCCGCTGTGGAGATAGCCGTCGACTACGCGGCGGAAGATGTCGCGCGCACGATCCGACAATTCGGCGATGGGAGGGGATGCACTCACAACGCAAATCTAGGGAAGACAGGCTGGCGCGACAATTGCCAAGCGGCTACCGCGGTTGCACATCAACATCCTGATGACATTTGCCGATGGTCGCCTTCCTCCCGGAAACCAGCGCCCATGCAGATGGTGTCGGATGATCTGCGGAGAATAATGATCATGCGTCCCAGCGGCCGTGCGCCCGACCAGATGCGCGCCATCACCATCGAGCCGAATTTCACCCGTCATGCCGAAGGGTCGGTGTTGATCGGTTTCGGCGACACCAAGGTGCTGGTCACCGCCAGCGTCGAGGAACGCGTGCCGCCGTTCCTTCGCGGCAAGGGCCAGGGCTGGGTGACGGCGGAATATGGCATGTTGCCGCGCGCCACCCACACCCGCGGCAGCCGCGAGGCGGCCAAGGGCAAGCAGTCCGGCCGGACGCAGGAAATCCAGCGGCTGATCGGCCGTTCGCTGCGCGCCGTCACCGACATGCAGGCGCTCGGCGAGCGGCAGATCGTGCTGGATTGCGACGTGATCCAGGCGGATGGCGGCACGCGGACGGCGTCGATTTCCGGCGCGTGGGTCGCGCTGCGCATGGCGGTGAACAGCCTGATGGCGGCGGGCAAGATCGAGAAGGACCCGATTTCCCAGAAGGTCGCGGCGGTGAGCTGCGGCATCTTCCAGGGGCAGCCGGTGCTCGACCTTGATTATGACGAGGATTCGAACGCGGACGCGGACGCCAATTTCGTGCTGCTGCAGAACGGGCATATCGCGGAAGCGCAGGCGACCGCCGAACATGCGACCTATGACGAGGAAGCGCTGCTGCGCCTGCTGCGGCTGGCCCGGATCGGTTGCAACGAGATCTTCGCCGCGCAGGATCGGGCGATCGGCGCATGAGCGGCGAGGGGAACGAGCCGCAGGCGATCCGCAAGCTGCAGCCCGGCAAGCTGGTGATCGCCAGCCACAATCCCGGCAAGGTGCGCGAGATCGCGGCCCTGCTGGCAGGGCACGGCCTGGAAGTGGTGTCGGCCGCCGAGCTCGACCTCCCCGAGCCGGAAGAGACCGGCACGACATTCGTCATGAATGCCGAGCTGAAGGCGCAGGCGGCGGCCGACCTGTCGGGCCTTCCGGCGCTGGCCGATGACAGCGGCATCTGCGTCGATGCGCTGAACGGCGAGCCGGGGATCTTCTCCGCGCGCTGGGCGGGCGAGACGAAGGATTTCGGCGAGGCGATGCGCCGAGTCCACGCGCGCGTGTCGGAGATCGAGGATGCGCCGCGCGACGCGCATTTCGTCTGCGCGCTGGCGCTGGCCTGGCCCGACGGCCATGTCGAATGGTTCGAGGGGCGCGTCGACGGCACGCTCGTCTGGCCGCCGCGCGGGACCAAGGGGTTCGGCTATGATCCGATGTTCCTGCCCGACGGACATGACCTGACGTTCGGCGAGATGGAGGAAGAGGCGAAGCACGCCATCAGCCACCGCGCCGATGCGTTCCGCCAGATGGTTGCCGCCATTTTCTGACAATGGCGGGCCGGCGCGCGTCAGAGCGTGCGCTGGCCCACCACGTTGCCGGGTGGGCTGTACCGGCAAACCAGATAATCGTCGCGCCGGTTGGACGCGATCGCGCAGCCGACGCGCGTCGTGTTGCGCCAGATGATCTGGGTATAATGCGACACGTCACGCCACTTGCCCGTGCGGCTGAACGCGGGCGTGACGCCGTTCACGAAATAGCGCTGCTCGGCCACCCAATGCCCGGACATTTCGTCGAAGCGATAGGCGCCGCGCGTGCCGGTCCACAGATTTTCCCCCTCACGCGTCGGGCCCTGCGGCTGCCTGGCGTGGGCGAAGCGGCGGGTGCGCGCCAGTTCACGGGCATAGCGACTGGCCGATGCGGCCAGCGCCGGATCCCAGGTGAGCGGCGGGACGCCCACCTCGGCCCGCGCGCGATTGTGCGCGGAGAGCATGACCTGCCTCAGCAATGCGCCGCCACGGGGGGCGGGCGCCTGCGACACCTTTTCCTCATACACCCGTTCGGGGCCTTGCGCGCAGCCGGAAAGAAAAAGGCAGCCGGAAAGAAAAAGAACGAGCGCGGCGAGGTGGCGTCGGAGGAGCATCGCGGCCATATCGGCGGCACCATGCCCTTCGACAATGCCCTGGCGCTCTACATTCATTGGCCGTTCTGCGTCTCCAAATGCCCCTATTGCGACTTCAACAGCCATGTGCGCGCCTCCGTCGACCAGGAGAAGTGGCGCGAGGCGCTGCTGATCGACCTTGCGCATGAGGCCGCGGTGCTGCCGGGGCGCAAGCTGCGCTCGATCTTCTTTGGCGGGGGCACGCCCTCGCTGATGCCGCCGGCGACCGTCGCCGCGTTGCTGGACGCGGCGGAGCGGCATTGGGGGTTCGACGAGGGCATCGAGATCACGCTGGAGGCGAACCCGTCGTCGGTCGAGGCGGCGTGCTTCGCCGATCTGGCGGTGGCGGGGATCAACCGCGTGTCGCTGGGGCTGCAGGCGCTGGACGACGCGGCGCTTCATTTCCTGGGGCGCGCGCATGACGTGGCGGAGGGGCTGGGCGCGCTCGAGATCGCGCAATCGGTTTTCCCGCGCGTCAGCTTCGACCTGATCTATGCCCGGCCCGAGCAGACGCTGGCGCAATGGGAGGCGGAGCTTCGCCGTGCCTTGTCGTTCGGGACCGAGCATCTGTCGCTGTACCAGCTGACGATCGAGCCCGGCACGCGCTTCGCCACCGAGGCGGCGGCGGGGCGGCTGACAATCCCTGATGGCGACGATGCGGCCGACCTGTTCGAGATGACGCGCGCGATCACGGCGGCGGCGGGGTTGCCGGCTTATGAGATCAGCAATCATGCCCGGCCGGGTGCGGAGAGCCGGCACAATCTGGCCTATTGGCGCTACCAGACCTATGCCGGGGTCGGCCCGGGCGCGCATGGCCGGCGGCAGGGGCTCGCCACCGTGCGGCGCAAGAAGCCGGAGAACTGGCTGACCGCGATCGAGCGCAACGGGCACGGGATGGAGGCGGAGGAGCCGCTGGCCCCCGCGACGCAGGCGTCGGAAGCGTTGCTGATGGGGCTGCGGCTGCGCGAAGGCGTGGATCTGGCGCGGATCGCGGCGATGGCCGGGCGCGACATGGCCGCCATCGTCGATCTTGCCGCGATCGCTCGGCTGCCCGAGCTGATCCGGCTCGACGGCAGCCGCCTGACGGTGAGCGAGCAGGGGATGCTGCTGCTCGACGCGATCCTGCCGGAAGTGGTGCGCGATTCCGCGCCTGCCTGACCGGCCGGCGGCGCGTCCAGATTGCAAGCGATGGGTTGTCGGTGCGGAGGCGCCGACGCTAAAGGCCCGACAGAACAACGGAGAGTATCATGCGCGTCATCGACCATCACATCGTCGGCCATCAGGGTGGCGCCGGCGGGCGCGTGTCCGAGGTGTTCGATCCCAATACCGGGCGCGTTCAGGCGCAGGTGACGCTGGGCACGCAGGCCGATCTCGATCGGGCCGTCGCGGCTGCCGAGGCAGCGCAGCCGGCCTGGGCCGCGACCAACCCGCAACGCCGGGCGCGCGTGATGTTCGCGTTCAAGGCGCTGGTCGAGGCGAACATGGACGAGCTGGCGCACCTCCTGTCGTCCGAGCACGGCAAGGTGATCGCCGATTCCAAGGGCGACATTCAGCGCGGGCTGGAAGTGGTCGAATTTGCCTGCGGCATCCCGCATGTGCTGAAGGGTGAGTTCACCCAGGGGGCGGGGCCGGGCATCGACGTCTATTCGATGCGCCAGCCGATCGGCATCGGTGCCGGCATCACGCCGTTCAACTTCCCGGCGATGATCCCCTTGTGGATGGGTGCGGTCGCCACCGCCTGCGGTAATGCCTTCATCCTGAAGCCGTCGGAGCGTGACCCGTCGGTGCCGGTGCGCCTTGCCGAACTGATGCGCGAGGCGGGGATGCCGGAGGGCATCTTCCAGGTCGTCAACGGCGACAAGGAGATGGTCGACGCGATCCTCGATCATCCGGCGATCGGCGCGGTCAGCTTCGTCGGATCGTCCGACATCGCGCATTACGTCTATCGGCGCGGTGTCGCGGCGGGCAAGCGCGTGCAGGCGATGGGCGGCGCGAAGAACCACGGCATCGTCATGCCCGACGCTGACCTCGACCAGGTGGTCGCCGACCTGTCGGGCGCGGCGTTCGGCTCGGCTGGCGAACGCTGCATGGCGCTGCCGGTGGTGGTGCCGATCGGCGACAAGACCGCCGATGCGCTGCGCGAGAAGCTGATCCCCGCGATCGAGAAGCTGCGTGTCGGCGTCTCGACCGATGCCGAGGCGCATTACGGCCCGGTCATCAACGCCGCGCACAAGCAGCGCGTCGAACAGTGGATCCAGACCGGCGTCGACGAGGGCGCGGAACTGGTCGTCGATGGCCGCGGCTTCACGTTGCAGGGGCATGAGGACGGGTTCTTCGTCGGCCCGTCGCTGTTCGACCGCGTGACGCCGCAGATGAAGAGCTATCAGGAGGAAATCTTCGGCCCGGTGCTGC
Organism: Sphingomonas olei; assembly: GCF_045369765.1. NCBI lineage: Bacteria > Pseudomonadati > Pseudomonadota > Alphaproteobacteria > Sphingomonadales > Sphingomonadaceae > Sphingomonas > Sphingomonas olei. Next base: position 12,251 of record NZ_JBIQEU010000010.1, on the reverse strand, counting down.
AGATCGTCCGCGCGCCCGACTTCGAGACCGCGCTTCGCCTGCCGAGCGACCATCAATACGGCAATGGCGTCGCGATCTTCACGCGCAACGGCCATGCCGCGCGCGAATTCGCGGCGCGCGTCAATGTCGGCATGGTGGGCATCAACGTGCCGATCCCGGTGCCGGTCGCCTATCACACCTTTGGCGGGTGGAAGAGGTCCGCCTATGGCGACACCAACCAGCACGGCATGGAAGGCGTGAAGTTCTGGACCAAGGTGAAGACCGTCACCCAGCGCTGGCCGGACGGCTCCGCTGATCTGCCGCGCGGCAGCGAGGACGGCGGCCCGTCGCGCGTCCAGGACGCGTTCGTCATCCCGACGATGGGCTGAGGTACCTTGGCGCGTAACTTCCTGTTTGCTGCCGCAGCCGCGGCGTCACTCGCCGCCTGCGGCACGCCGGTCGAGGAGATCGGCAACAATGCGCTGGAAGCGGCGGAGAACATCGTGGCGGTCGACAATATCGCTGCGATCGTTCCCGTCGAGATCAAGCCGCCGGTGAACCGTCTGCCCCAGCCCTTCATCGGGCGCTGGGGCCTGACGGCGGAGGATTGCACGGGCACGGCCGGGAACAATGCCGGGCTGATGGTGATCGCGCCGGACCTCCTGACCTTCTACGAATCGCGCGCCGCGGTGCGCGGTCTTCAGGCGATCTCCCCGACGGAGGTCCGCGTGACGCTGACCTTCACCGGCGAGGGGCAGGAGTGGACGCAGGAAACACCCCTGATCCTCGGTGAGGATGGCGTCACGCTGACGCGCCTCGTCGACGGTCGCAAGCTGCAATATACGCGGTGCGGCGCATGAGCGGGGGAAGCGCGACAGGCTGGATCCTGACCTTTTCCTGCGAGGACCGCGGCGGGATCGTGGCCGCGGTCGCCGGCTGCGTGGCGGAGGCGGATGGCTTCATCCTCGACAGCCAGCAATATGCCGATCTTGAGAGCGGCCGCTTCTTCATGCGGCTGGTGTTTCGCGGGCCGGACTGCCGAGAGGGGCTGTCGCGCGTCGCGGCGCGGTTCGGGTTCGACTGGACGCTGGTGCCGGCCGATCATCGCCCCAAGGTGCTGATCGCCTGTTCCAACACCTCGCACTGCCTGAACGACCTGCTGCACCGCTGGTCGATCGGCGCGCTGCCGATCGAGCCGGTCGGCGTGGTGTCCAACCACACGACGTTGCAGGGGCTGGCGGAATGGCATGGCCTGCCGTTCCATCACCTGCCGGTATCGGCCGCCAACCGCGCGGAGCAGGAACAGGCGCTGTTCGACCTGTTCGAGCGCAGCGGGGCCGAGCTGCTGGTGCTGGCGCGTTACATGCAGATCCTGTCGGCGGACCTGGTGGCCAAGGTCGCCGGACGCTGCGTCAACATCCACCACAGCTTCCTGCCGAGCTTCAAGGGGGCCAAGCCCTATCACCAGGCGCATGCGCGCGGGGTGAAGCTGATCGGGGCGACGGCGCATTACGTCACCACCGACCTCGATGAAGGGCCCATCATCGAACAGGCGGCGGAGCGCGTCGACCATCGTGCGACCGTGGAGGAACTGATCGGCATCGGACGCGATATCGAGGCGCAGGTGCTCGCGCGGGCCGTTCGCTGGATGGCGGAGCGCCGCGTCCTGCGCAATGGTGCACGCACCGTTGTCTTTCGCTAGAGCCGGAACATGACTGACCAGTTTGATCTTACCGACGACCAGCGCGAGATTCAGGATCTCGCGCGCCGCTTCACCGCGGACCGTATCACCCCCTTCGCTGCCGAATGGGACGAAAAGCACATCTTCCCGCGCGAGACGATCAAGGCCGCCGCGGAGCTTGGCTTTGCGGCGATCTATGTCAGCGAGGAAAGCGGCGGGATCAATCTCGGCCGATTGGAAGCCGCGCTGATCATGGAGGCGATGGCCTATGGCTGCCCCGCCACCAGCGCCTTCATCTCGATCCACAACATGGCGTCGTGGATGATCGACCGCTTCGGCTCCGACGACCTGAAGGGCCGCTATCTGCCCAGCCTCGTCACCATGGACAAGATGGCGAGCTATTGCCTGACCGAGCCGGGCTCCGGCTCCGACGCGGCGGCGCTGAAGACCAGCGCGCGGCTGGAGGGCGACCATTATATCGTCAACGGATCGAAGCAGTTCATTTCCGGCGCGGGCGAGAATGAAGTCTATGTGACGATGGTGCGCACCGGCGCCGATGGCCCCAAGGGCATTTCCTGCCTCGTCATCGACAAGGACATGCCGGGCGTCTCCTTCGGCGCGAATGAGCGCAAGCTCGGCTGGCATGCGCAGCCGACCCGGCAGGTATTGTTCGACAATGTGAAGGTGCCGGTGGCGAACCGCGTCGGGCAGGAAGGCGAAGGCTTCCGCTTCGCCATGATGGGCCTTGACGGCGGTCGCCTGAACATCGGCGCCTGTTCGCTCGGCGGGGCGCAGCGCTGCCTGGACGAGGCGATCGCCTATACCAAGGATCGCCAGCAGTTCGGGAAGCCGATCGCCGATTTCCAGAACACGCAGTTCACGCTCGCCGACATGGATACCGAGCTTCAGGCGGCGCGCTACCTGCTCTATGTCGCCGCCGCGAAGGTGACGGCGAATGCGCCCGACAAGACGCGCTTTGCCGCGATGGCCAAGCGACTGGCGACCGACACCGGTTCGTCGGTGGTCGATCGCGCGCTACAGCTGCACGGCGGCTATGGCTATCTGATGGATTACCCGATCGAGCGCTTCTGGCGCGACCTGCGCGTCCATTCGATCCTGGAGGGAACGAACCAGGTGATGCGGATGATCGTCGGCCGCGAACTGACGCGCCAGTAACTGTCCTACACGCGGTACGTGTGAGAGAAGATAAGATCGCCTGCGAAACGAACGTCTTTATCTTCTCTCTCTCACGCACAAGTTTCGGGAATTTTGCGGATGACCAGTGACGTTCTGACCTTTGTCGACGGGCCGATCGGCCGCATCCGGCTGAACCGCCCGAAGGCGATCCACGCGCTCACCACCCCGATGTGCGTCGCCGTGCTCGACGCGCTGGAGGCATGGCGCGGCGACGATGGCGTCCGGGCGATCATCGTCGATCACGCGGAAGGCCGTGGCTTCTGCGCCGGCGGCGACATCCGAATGCTCGCCGAAAGCGGCGCGAAGGACGGCGCGGAGGCGCGTGAATTCTTCCACACCGAATATCGCATGAACCACCGCCTGTTCACCTATGTGAAGGCAACGGTCGCCTTCATGGACGGCATCACCATGGGCGGCGGCGTCGGCATTTCGCAGCCGTGCCGCTATCGCGTGGCGACCGAGAACACGAAGTTCGCCATGCCCGAAACCGGCATCGGCCTGTTCCCCGATGTCGGTGGCGGCTGGTATCTGTCGCGCCTTCCGGGGCGGATCGGACAATATCTGGCGCTGACCGGCCACCGGCTCGACGGCGAGGAGACCTTCGCGCTGGGCCTCGCCACGCACTACCTGCCGGCGGATCAGGTCGAGGAGGCCAAGCGCCGCATCGCTGCCGATCCCGGCGCGATCGTTGAGGCGCTGGATACGCTGTCCGCCGAGCCGGGGCCGGCGGCGCTGCTCGACAAGCGCGCCGAGATCGACCGGCTGTTCGCATCGGACAAGCTCGAGGACATCTACGCCGCGCTGGAGGCGGATGGCGGTGAGTTCGCCGCCGCGACGCTCGCGACGCTGAAGACCAAGTCGCCGCAGACGATGAAGGTCAGCCTGAAGCTGCTGAAGGACGGCAAGGGGATGGCGAGCTTTGCCGACGAGATGCGCCAGGAATATGCCGTCGGCGCGCGCGTGGTGCAGCGCCACGACTTCCTCGAAGGTGTCCGCGCGGTGATCGTCGACAAGGACAATGCGCCGAAATGGGATCCGGCGACACCTGAAGGCGTCAGCGATCATGTGATCGACCAGATCTTCGCACCGCTGCCCGATGCAGAGGCGTGGACGCCGCACGATTGACCAATGAACCCTTCGCCGCTGGCAGTGCCGCGGCGAGGGATGGGGAGAGAATGATGACCGACTACGCCAACATCCTCGTCGAGCAGCGCGGTGCCGTCACGCTCGTCACGCTCAATCGCCCGCAGTCGCTGAATGCGCTGAACAGTGATGTGCTCGCCGATCTGTCGGCGGCGTTCGGTGCGTATGACAAGGACGACAGCCAGCGTTGCCTCGTCCTCACCGGATCGGGCGAGAAGGCGTTCGCCGCCGGCGCGGACATCAAGCAGATGGCCGACATGGCCGCAGCCGATTTCTTCCTGCAGGACTTTTTCGCCGGCTGGCAGACCGGCGTCGTGGCGACGCGCAAGCCGTGGATCGCGGCGGTCAACGGCTTTGCGCTGGGCGGCGGGTGCGAGCTCGCGATGATGGCGGACTTCATCTACGCGGCCGACACGGCGAAGTTCGGCCAGCCCGAGATCAAGCTTGGCGTTGCGCCGGGCATGGGCGGCTCGCAGCGGCTGACGCGTGCGATCGGCAAGGCCAAGGCGATGGAAATGTGCCTCACCGGCCGAATGATGGATGCTGCCGAAGCGGAACGCTCGGGCCTCGTCGCCAAAGTGGTGCCGCTCGCCTCGCTCCTTGAAGAGACGCTGAAGACCGCGGAACTGATCGCCTCGATGCCGCCGATGGCCGCGATGGTGAACAAGGAAATGGTCAACACGGCCTTTGAGACCGGGCTGGCGCAGGGCATCCTGACCGAGCGTCGACTGTTCCAGATCCTGACCGCGACCGAGGACAAGGCCGAGGGCATGGCCGCTTTCGTCGAGAAGCGGCAGGGGGTCTGGAAGGGGCGCTGAGCCCCCGCCGGCTCATCCGCACGAACCACCATTGAACAGCGGGGCGGGTGATCTCAGCTCCGCGGGACAAGGCGCCTGCCGCAGCGGCGCGGCGCTAAGGAGAAGAATATGGCACGCGTTGCATTCATTGGCCTGGGCAACATGGGCGGCGGCATGGCCGCGAACCTGGCCAAGGCCGGCCATGATGTGCGCGCCTTTGACCTCGATGCCGAAGCGCTCAATCGGGCGAAGCAGGCGGGGTGCCTGCCCGTTCAGAGCGCGGCAGAGGCCGTGGTCGGCGCGGAGGCCGTCATCACCATGCTCCCCGCCGGCGCCCATGTCGCGGCGACGTACAAGGAGGCCGTGTTCAGCAATGCGGCGCCGTCGGCCGTTCTGATCGACTGTTCCACCATCGACGTACCAACCGCGCGCGAGCTGGCCGCGGCGGCCGCAGCACGCGGGCTTGAGGCCGTCGATGCGCCCGTATCGGGCGGGATTGCCGCCGCCAATGGCGGCACGCTGACGTTCATGGTCGGCGGCACCGCAAAGGGGTTCGAAGAGGCGCAGCTCTATCTGGAAGCGATGGGCAAGGCGGTTATCCATGCCGGCGACAGCGGCGCGGGGCAGGCCGTGAAGATGTGCAACAATTTGATCCTGGCGGGTACGATGATCGCGACCTGCGAGGGGCTGGCGCTGGCCGAGCGGCTGGGGCTGGACCTGCAGGTTTTCTACGACATCGCCAGCAAGGCGACGGCGCAGAGCTGGTCGCTCAACACCTATTGCCCGGTGCCGGGCGTCGGCCCGGAGAGTCCCGCCGACCGCAATTATGAGGGCGGGTTCGCCGCTGCGCTGATGCTCAAGGATCTTCGCCTCGCCATGGGGGCGGCGGAGCGGGCGGGCGTCGACCTGCCGTTCGGCACGCACGCGACCGAGCTGTACTCCTCGTTCGTCAATGGCGGCAACGCGGGCACCGATTTCTCCGGGATCATCCGCACGCTTCAGGACAAGCCGTGAGCGTCGCCTTTCGCCGGGAGAGCGACGAGGAGCATCGGGAGCCGCGGTTCGAACTGCCGCTGCCCAGCGGACCCAATCTCGTCACCGAGCGCGGCCTTGCGCTGATCGAGGAGCGGATCGCGGCGCTGACCGAGGAACAATCCGGCGCGGACGAGATGCGCGCGACCGAGATCGCGCGCGAGCTTCGCTACTGGAATACGCGCCGCGTGACGGCGGTGCTCGCCCCGCGGCCACCGGAGGACGAGGTGGCGTTTGGCAGCCGCGTCCGCTTCACGCTCAACGGCAAGGAGCAGGAGATCGTCATCGTCGGTGATGACGAGGCCGATCCGGCAGCGGGGAAGGTCGCGTTCTCGGCACCGCTCGCCCGCGCATTGATCGGCGGTGCTGCGGACGAGGTGGTGGCGTTCAACGGACGCGAGGATGCGATCACGATTCTGGACGTTCGCCCGGACTGAGCCGCGGCGGCCCGGGTCTGGTGGACTGCCGCGTGGCGGGTTTTCTGGAAGCCTTGCCGTACGTGGCTACCACGGGGTCGGCGACCCTCAGCTTCGTGGTCGCCGGGTAATGCTGCGCAGCATGGCCAATGACGCGCAGACGGCGCTCTTCGCGCCCAGGCATGAATTCGGCGCCTGCCGTCAAGCTGCCGTCAGGTCTTGCTACGATCGAGTGAAGCTAAGTTTCTGCATGCTGCACGCCTTTTGCGCAGCATGACACCGATGTCTCAAAGGTCAGACTTGTTGCAGCGCCATATGGGATGCTGTACCGCGGAAAGACATCATTAGCGGGGCAGCGCGATGAAGAAGCAGCATAGCGTAGATGGCGTGATCATCATCAAAAAATACGCCAACCGGCGCCTCTACAATACCGAAAGCTCTTCCTACATCACGCTCGAGCATCTCGCCGCGATGACCCGCGATGGCCGCGAGTTCAAGGTCGTCGACGCCAAGACCGACGAGGATATCACCCACAGCATCCTCACCCAGATCATCATGGAGGAGGAGGGACGTGGCGATCAGCCGATGCTGCCAGTGAACTTCTTGCGGCAGCTGATCTCGATGTACGGCGACTCGATGCAGGCCATGGTGCCCGGCTATCTGGAAGCGTCGATGGAAAGCTTCCGCCGCAACCAGGCGCAGTTCAAGTCGGCGGTCGAGGGCGCCTTTGCCGGATCGCCCTTTGCCGAAATGGCCAAGCGCAACATGGCGATGTTCGAAGCCGCGACCAGCGCGTTCAAGCCGGCGGCGACGGCAGCGCCGCCCGCGAGCAAGGATGATGAGATCGCCGCGCTGAAGGCGGAATTGTCCCGCCTTCAGGAGAAAGTGAACAAGCTGGGCTAAGACGGCCTACGCGCGCTACGTTGGCGAGAGCATTGGTCGGTCAGGTTGCGGCGTCGCTGCAGCTGCGCGCATGAGCGAGCATCAGTCGTACCCACAGGAACAGGGGTACGCCATCGTCGCTGAACACATAAGTGTCTGGTTCGTCGACGACGGGAACGATCAGGCCATATCTGTCATGAAGCGGCTGCAGGAGGGCTGACGTATTCGGCTGGCCGGCCGGATCACGCGGGATCTGCGCCACGGGCAGTCGAAAGCTGTTGATCAGGGACACCTGCGCGAGGCTGCCCAATGCCCGCTCGTGACCGTCCCGTATCGCTTCGTCCACACGCAATCTGGTGCCCGGCGCGATGCGTAGCTGGAGATGGTCAAGCACCTGACCCATTCCTCGTTCGACGTCATTGTGATCCACCCGGTCGGAGCGTCGCTCGAGCGCCGCAAACCCGGCATGCTGGGCGATGAGGCTGGCCAGATAAGGAAGCCCCAGTGCCGCCAGGCTGATGAGCTGCAGCGCCTTGGGCGTGAAGCTCATCCCGCTGGCTTGTTGTCCAGCGTCGATCAAGTCGGCGATCTCGTCCTGCGTCATGTTGGGCAGTAGCAGGCCCAGGATGTTGCGCCGGATCGAGGGTACATGCTCGATGATCTCGGTCAGGCTCTGCGCGACGCCCGCGATGATCAGCTGAACACGGCTGCCGCGGTCGGACAGGTTCTTGATGAGCTCTGCGATCGACCGGCGCAGATCCGCATCGCCCGCCCGGTCGAATTCATCGAGGACCACAAGCAGCCTCGTTCCGGCAAGCCGATCGAAGATGTCGGATACGAGATCCACCGTCAGCGGCTGATCGTCGAGCAGGTCCTTGAAGCTGAGGCCGGATTCGATCTCATTGGCGGTGGGATCATAGCTGTCGTGGAACAACAGCGGCGTGTCCGCCAGGATCGCGCGGAACAAGGCGTCGAAATTGCTGCGTTCACCGCAGGATACGTAGCGTACGAGATAACGGGATTCGCGGGCGATACCGCACAGGACGTGCAGCGTGGATGTCTTGCCGATGCCCCGCGGACCGAAGAGCACGACGTGCAAATATTGATCCTCCACCGCCCGTATGACGGTTCGAAGCAATTCACCCCGTCCAGCGAACCTCGTTGGCTCCATGACGGGTCGGGCGGGCGTGAAGGCCGCCCTTAGCCGGAGGCGAAGCTGGTCGTAGCTGCTGGTGCTGGGGGCGACGCGATCGACCGCTGTGCCGCGGAAACGGGGAAGGACATGCGCCGTGCGGCGCGGCGTTGCGACCGGCTGCTCGATGTGCGGCGCCGATCCGATTTCCGGCGTGGTCGCCTGCTCTTGTGCCTGGCCGAACAGGGAAGACCACCATCGCATATCGTATTCCGCTCATTTTACCGTGCAGCATCGGTGATGCTGGGGGCGGGTTCCGGCAAGCGGGCTGGTCCGTTATGGATAGATCTTGCTTTGTTCCGCCGCTTTGTGCTGGCCGAGCCGAGGGATTGCAGCGAGGATTGAGGAGCGGTTTGCCGTCAATCCCGCGAGCCGCAGCCCGACAATTGCGAAAGGGGCGGCGAGCAACAGCGCATAATAGCCGTTCACATAGTGTGCGAGCAGGACGAGCGTGATCGAGGCAGCAAGAAGCGCCAGCGTGGCATAATAGCCATCGTGCATGCGGCCATGGGGCACGTTGGTGAACAGGCCAGCACAGTAGGCAGCGGCGAGTTCCGCGCCGATCCCCGCGAGGATCATGGCGTCGATCCTGCCGGTTGTTGCGGCGATCGCCAGTGCGGCCGGCACGCCGGCGAGCCGCACGATATTGGTGTAAAGCGGGCTGCGCGTTTCGGCAGAGGCAAGGGCAGCAATCGCGGGCGCGGCGCGAAATAGTCGCAAGGCGTTCAGGCAAGCGAGCGGCACGATGTACGCAGCCGCGGCATGAAAGCGGGCGCCGAACAGGAGGTCGAGCACGGCCGCTCCGAGAAGCAGTGCGCCCACCGTCAAGGTCATTGCCAACAGCGCGGAAAGGGCGATCAGGACGGTGTAGAGATGTGCATGATCCTGCGGCCTTGCCTGTGTTTTCGCCAGTGCGGGCAGCGCCAGCGTCTGGAGGGACTTGGCGGCGAGATTACTGGGGATCATCGTCAGCATCAGCGCCGCGCTGAACCAACCCAGGGATTCCGGGCCGAACCTATTGAGGACGATCATCCGGTCACCGTTCAGGATGAAGAACATCAACAGGCCGTTCACGACCAGCGGCCAGCCAAAGCGGAAGGCATGCCGGGCGATCGTGCCGTCGAAACTGACCCGATAGCTCTGCTGGACACCGACGTGGGAGAGGGCGACGGCGCTCACCTGCTGCGTGAGGATGGCGGCCAGGGCGACGCGGTGATCGTGGAAGAACCAATAGGCTGGCAGGATGGCGAGCAGGCCCAGGGGTTGCGAGAGCAGCGACCGCAGCGCTTGCGGAGCGAAGTGTCCATCGCGCTGCATTCGGAAAATATCTAGGTTTGTGAAGGCGTTGATGAGCGGAACGACGGTGAGGATCAGGTAGTCGCCGGTCTGGCTGATGGTTTTGGTGGCCGCGGCGAAGATGAAGGCGACCAGTATGAGAAGGATGGTCGCCATGAAGCTGACCACGATCTGCGCGCCGTGGAGGTTGGAGACGAAGGCAGGATCGTCGGCACGGGGATCCTGCACCACGAGACGGTTCAGGCCAACGTTCTGAAATGTCTCCACAATCGTCATCAGTATGGCGAAGGTGGCGGCGAGGCCGAACTCCGTCACGGAGAGCAAGCGGGCGAGCAGGACGTTGCGCACGAGGACCGCGGCGACGTCCACGCAGTTGCTGAACAGTACGATCGATCCTGATCGCAGTAAGCGCACGGTGATGGATTCCTTGCCTTGGATCAGGATGGCAGTGGCGCGAAATGGCCGGCGACGACGGGGGGAGCGGCCTGTCCCCGGCGCACTTTGGCCTCGTTCCGGGGGCGAGCGGCCTCGACCAGCCAGCCGCCCGCGCCGAGCACGAACATCAGCCAGATGTAGCTGTTGTTCCAAAGGTGAACGCTGACGATGGCGACCATCGTCGCGACGACGGCGAAGACGTAGCCGAGGCGGATTGCCGCCTCATCGTCCCCGGCTGTGCCGCCCTTTGATGCGCGGAACAATGTGAGCATGAACACGGACGCCAGCAGGGCGAGGCCGACCAGCCCGTAACGGTAGGCGATGACGAGCCAGAAATTGTCCATGCTGTTGCTCATGTACGCCGGCCGTTCCCATTCGTCGGTGCCGTGGCCGATCAGCGGGCTGCGCATCACGTCTGCCGTGCCGAATTCCCAGATCAGGATGCGGTTGTAGGAGTTGCGGGTGTTGAAGGTGGCGTAGTCGACGAAGAGGTGAAACGGTGTTCGATCCGACAGCAGGTCGGTCACGACAAAGGCGGCGACGCACAGGGCGATGAGGATGATCCAGCGGCGCTGGACGCGGCGGAGCAGCAGGTTCCAGATCATCAGCGCGAACTGGACGTTCATGCTGAGCAGCGCGCCGGTGGACAGCGAGGTCAGCGTGGCTATGGCCACGGTCGACGCGATGCCGCTGCGGAACGCGAGCGTGCGACGGGCGGCGGTGATGTAGATTGCCGGCGCCATCAAGGTTGCACAGAAGACGCCGAGGAGGATCGGGTGTTCGAACACGCCCTGCGCGCGGCTGAAGCCCCAGCGTTCCTCCATATAGGTGGGTGCGAGTGCCTGTCCGAAGCGGCCGGCCAGGTCGAGCAGCGGCTTCGTTCCGCTGACGGATTCCCAGATGAGGAAGGGGGCGAGCAGGATGACGCCGACGATCGCGACGGCGAAGGTGTAGCGCATCGAGGGTGCGTCGCGCACCAGCACGCGGCCCGCAAAACAAGCGCCGGCGCTTTGCAACAATACGACGCCGGCCGGCTCGATCGCGTCGCGCGGGTCGAGCAGGAGGAAGCGGGTGGCCGCGGCCCAGATGGCGAAGGCCAGCACTAGGGCGTCGATCACCGACCGCTGCCCCGCGCGGCCGACTGCCCACAGGCCCAACATTACCGGCAAGGTGACGATCAGGAGGATCAAGGAGGGCGAGAGCCGGATCGATCCGACATCGTAGAGCGACGGCAGGAAAAGAGTGGCGATGAAGCCGATGATCATCAGCCGGCGGGCAAGCGACAAATGCGCAGGTGCTGCCGCCATCTCCGTCGGCAGCGAGGGTGTATCGAGCGGCTGCCGGTCCACGGCGGTGTCGGTACGGACGAGCCGCCCATTGTGGACGCGGACGAGCGGCCCCTTGCGCTGAGGCCCATGCGCACGGGAAGCGGGCGTCACCATGGTGCGGCGGAGCGCGAGCGGCCGGTTCAGATCAGTCACTGGCAGGCTGCCATCCCGGCGGCGCGCGGCGCGTCACAGGCCGGGCGCCTGTTGCCGCCACGTCGCATGATAACCGGCCATGGAACGGTTGCTGATCCAGCGGCGCAGCGCGAATCGGCCGCGGTCGCCGGTGACCGGCATGACCGTGTTGCTGGGCGGCGTGGCCGGGGCGGCCGCGCCGATCAGGTAGAGCGGCGCGGCATTGCCGGTGAGGCGGGCCCCTTCCTGAACCCGAATCCAGCTTTTCTGATCGGGGAAGCGCGCGACCACATTGTCCTTCACCACCAGCGAGGGGCTTTTCGACAGGACGGCAATGCCATTGTACATCGCGCCGATGACGATGTTGTCGGCGATCACGACGTCGCGATAGGGCAGGCCGGACTTTTCATCGCGCAGGAAGATGCCCTGCATCGCGGCACCAGCCCCGCGATCGATGATGTTGCCGCGGATCGTGATGTTCGACGCGGCGCTGCCCTGACGCGAGGTCCACATCTGAATGGCGTCGGGGTGATCGCCCGGCGCCGGGGCAAAATCGGTGATCACATTCTCGGCGATGACGATGTGCGAATTGCCGCCGCCGCGCACGCCATCCATCCGCAGATGGTGGAGGTAATTGCCTGTGACGGTCGCGTTATGCGTGTCGTGTAAATGTCAGCGCTGATTGGCACGTCCTGTCAGCGGTAAGTGGCACACCGGAACGGCCGGGTTTGGTGGACTGTG